>NZ_JBSFCF010000005.1:309816-332453 GCF_053593335.1 Streptomyces sp. NPDC002324 | reverse complement strand
CCCCGCGCCCCTGAAAGCCCAGGCCCTGCGGGCCTGAAAAGCACGGGGCGCAGCCCCTGCTTTTCAGGGGCGCGGGGAACTGCGCGGCCAGCCCCCACCGGAGCCGCACCCGACAATGAACCGAGCCGCCCCCGAGCCCTACTGCTCGGCACCCTCCACAGGCGCCGGCACCGACGCGGCGCCCTTGCGGCGCTTGCGGTGGGTGTAGGCGACCACCGCCTCCCACAGGTCGCGGCGGTCCACCTCGGGCCACGGCTCGTCGGTGAAGTGCAGTTCGGCGTAGTGGGCGTGCCAGGGAAGGAAGTTGGAGGTGCGGATCTCGCCGCTGGTGCGCCACAGGAGGTCCACGTCGGGCAGGGCGTGGTGGGGCAGATGGGCGGCGAAGAGCTGCTCGGAGACCCGGGCGGGGTCGACCTCGCCGGCCACCGCGGCACGGGCCAGCGCCGCGCCCGCGCGGGCCAGTTCGGCACGCCCGCCGTAGTTGACGCAGACGTTGAAGGTGAGGCCGGTGCGGTGGCGGGTGGCATGCTCCTGGGCCCGCAGGACCTCCACCACGTCCTCCGGGAGGCCGTCGGGGGAACCCACCCAGCGCAGACGTACGTCGTGGTCGAGGAGCTCGCCGTCGAGGAGTTCGGCGCGCATGATCGCGAAGAGTTTGGAGACCTCGTCCGGCGACCGCTTCCAGTTCTCGGTGGAGAAGGCGTAGACCGTCAGATGGGCGAGGCCGATCTCCAGGGCGCCCTGGACGACGTCCCGCAGGGCGACCGCGCCGGCCCGGTGGCCCTCGTCACGGGGCAGCCCGAGCCCGGTCGCCCACCGGCCGTTGCCGTCCATGACGATCGCCACGTGCCGCGGGAGATGAGCCTCGGGTATGGCCGGCGGGCGGGCACCGTCGCGGTGCGGGCGCGGCGGCAGCGGCGGTTCGGCGATCCGCGTGGTGCCCGGCCCGGTGCCGTCGGCCAGGGCCGGCGCCGACGCGTCCGGGGTCCCGTCGGCGGACGGTGTCGTACCCGCGCGGGCCCCGGCCGCCGTCCTCGCCGGGGAGTCGCCCGGCGGCAGCGTCAGCCGCCACACCACGGCCGCCCGCGCCCGCGCCGGGCCGAGGATGCGCCATTCGATGTGCCGGGGAACCCGAACCGGCCGGTGCAGGACCGCCGATCCGGCCCGGACGATCGCGTCCAGCTCCGCGCCGAACAGTTCGACCGCGCTGTCGAGCACGATGGCGGGGCCCAGCGGCAGCGTGTTCCGCAGCGCCCGGCGGGAGTTCTCCAGCCATTCCCGGGCCTGGCCCGCGAGATGCGCCACCAGCCGGCGGACGGCGGGGGTCCACTCGCGGGACAGCAGCTCGGCCGGTGTCACGTGGAAGCGGTCGAGGACCTCGGCGGGGAACCAGACCTGCCCGGCGTCGAGGTCCTCGGGAAGGTCGCGGAGCATGTCGGTGAGGAACAGGCCGTCCACGAAGCGGGTGAAGCCCGGAAGGTCGCGCAGGCGCACGGGGACGGGCAGCCCGGACCGGACCAGCATCCGCATCAGCTGTTCGGGCCAGCTGACGTTCTGGGCGTGCGCGCGCTCCCGCCACTCCTGCCAGGTCGCGACACCCTCACGGCCCTCGTCCCGCCCGACCGCGTCCAGGGAGGCCAGCAGATCGCCGAGGTCGAGCCCCCAGTGCCACACCGCGTCGGTCAGCGCGTGCCGGACCGGGTCGTCGCTGGTGCCGCTCGACAGATCCGCCTCCAGCGCGGCCCGCCACTGTTCGAGCCGGCGGGCGCGCTCCCGCCCGGTGCCCTCGGTCGAGTCGACGAGGTCGTCGGCGGCGGCGAGGGCGGCGTACAGGGCCCAGCAGGCGGGGCGTACGGCCGGGGGCATCAGCTGCATCAGGGCGTACTCGGTGGGCCGGGTCGAGCGGACCAGGCGGCGGCACTCCTCGTACGCGGCGTCGAGTGCCGATCGCTCTCGCCCGGACCGGGTGACGGACCGCGTGGTGCTGCGACGCATGGGAAACCCCACATACCTTCGAATGGGACCGATGGGACCGACTCGGGTGACAGCGATCGCCTGCGACTGGCTGCGATCACTTTCCCCCGAGCACTGCCGGAACCGCCGGAACCATTCGAACGCAGTGCACGGCCACGCCTGACTGCGACATTATCAGCCGCATTGTCGCCTCCCGGGCGTGGGTCGGTCCGTGCCGGAGGGGGTTCCTCCGGCACGGACCGGGGCCGTACCCGACCCGGGTCCGGGACCCGTGGGCCCCGGACGCGGGTTATCACAGACGGGGGTCGACCGGCTCCGACTCCAGGGCCAGTACCCCGAACACCGCCTCGTGCACCCGCCACAGCGGCTCACCCTCGGCGAGTCGGTCCAGGGCCTCCAGGCCGAGGGCGTACTCGCGCAGGGCGAGCGACCGCTTGTGGTTGAGGAAACGGCCGCGCAGCCGGTCGAGGTTCTCGGGGCGGGTGTACTCCGGGCCGTAGATGATCCGCAGGTACTCCCGGCCCCGGCACTTGATGCCCGGCTGGACCAGCCTTCCCTGGCCGCCGCGCACCACGGCCTCGACCGGTTTGACGACCATGCCCTCGCCGCCGCGGCCGGTCATCTCCAGCCACCAGTCGATCCCGGCCCGCACCGAGGCCTCGTCGCCGGTGTCGACGAAGAGGCGCCGGGTGGTCTGCAGCAGACCGCTGACGTCGAACTCGACGAGCCGGTCGATGAGGGCCAGCTGCTCGTCGTGCGGCAGGGCGGCGAGGCTGCGGCCCTGGACGGCGAGGATCTGGAAGGGGGCGAGGCGGACACCGTCCAGGCCCTCGGTGGGCCAGCAGTACCGCCGGTAGGCGTCGGTGAACGCGGCCGCGTCGGCGGCCCGCTCACGCTGCTTGCCCAGCAGCTCTCCCACGTCCACGCCACGGGCCGCCGCACCCTCCAGGGCGGCCAGCGCGCCCGGGAAGACGGCGCCGGAGGCGGCCCCGACGGCCGCGTACTGGGTGCGCAGCAGCCCGGACGCCTTCAGCGACCAGGGCATCAGTTCGGCGTCCAGCAGCACCCAGTCGGTGGCCAGGTCCTCCCACAGTCCGGCCGCCGTCACGGCTTCGCGTATCCGGCCGAGGACCAGCTCGGTGCGGGCCTCGTCGTCGAAGAACGGGCGGCCGGTACGGGTGTAGAGGGATCCCGTGGGCCCGTCCACGCCGAAGCGCTCCCGGGCCGCGTCCGCGTCCCGGCAGACCAGGACCACGGCCCGCGAACCCATGTGCTTCTCCTCGCACACGACCCGGGCGACCCCGTCCTCCTTGTACTGCGCGAACGCCTCGGCCGGGTGTTCGAGGAATCCGTCGACGCGCGAGGTGGCCGTCGGGGCCATCGTCGGCGGCAGGTACGGCAGCAGGCGCGGGTCGACCGCGAAGCGGCTCATGACCTCCAGCGCGGCGGCGGCGTTCTCCTCACGGACCGACACCCGGCCCGCGTGCCGGGTCTCGACGACCCGCCGGCCGTACACGTCCGCCAGGTCCAGCGGCCGGCCCTCGTGCCCGCCGGGAGCCTCGGTCGCCAGCGGCCTCGCCGGCTCGTACCAGACACGCTCGGCGGGTACGTCGACGAGTTCGCGCTCCGGCCAGCGCAGCGCGGTGAGCCTGCCGCCGAAGACGGCGCCCGTGTCGAGGCAGATGGTGTTGTTCAGCCAGGTGGCGGTGGGCACCGGGGTGTGGCCGTAGACCACGGCGGCGCGGCCCCGGTAGTCCTCCGCCCACGGGTAGCGCACCGGCAGTCCGAACTCGTCGGTCTCGCCGGTGGTGTCGCCGTACAGCGCGTGGCTGCGCACCCGGCCGGAGGTCCGGCCGTGGTACTTCTCCGGCAGACCGGCGTGGCAGACGACCAGTCGGCCGCCGTCGAGGACGTAGTGGCTGACGAGCCCGTCGATGAACTCCCGGACCTGCTTCGTGAACTCCTCGCTCTCGCTCTCCATCTGCTCGATGGTCTCGGCCAGGCCGTGGGTGTGCTGGACGCCCCGGCCTTTGAGGTAACGGCCGTACTTGTTCTCGTGGTTGCCGGGGACGCACAGGGCGTTGCCCGAGCCGACCATGGACATCACCCGGCGCAGCACGCCCGGGCTGTCCGGGCCCCGGTCGACGAGGTCGCCGACGAAGACGGCCGTACGGCCCTGCGGGTGCACGCCGTCGACGTAGCCCAGCTTGCCGAGCAGCGCCTCCAGTTCGCTCGCGCAGCCGTGGATGTCGCCGACGATGTCGAACGGGCCGGTGAGGTGGGTGAGGTCGTTGAAGCGCTTCTCGGTGACGACCGTGGCGTTCTCGACGTCCTCGACACCGCGCAGGACGTGCACCTTGCGGAAGCCCTCACGCTCCAGGTGCCGCAGGGAGCGGCGGAGTTCGCGGGTGTGGCGCTGGATCACGCGGCGCGGCATGTCGGCGCGGTCGGTGCGGGCCGCGTTGCGCTCGGCGCACACCTCCTCCGGCACGTCGAGCACGATGGCGATCGGCAGGACGTCGTGCGCGCGCGCCAGCTCGATCAGCTGTTTGCGGGACTCCTGCTGCACGCTGGTGGCGTCGACGACCGTGCGGCGGCCGGCCGCGAGGCGCTTGCCCGCGATGTAGTGCAGGACGTCGAAGGCGTCCTTCGTCGCGCTCTGGTCGTTCTCGTCGTCGGAGACGAGGCCGCGGCAGAAGTCGGACGAGATGATCTCGGTGGGCTTGAAGTGCCGCCGGGCGAACGTCGACTTGCCCGAGCCGGAGGCGCCGACCAGCACCACGAGGGAGAGGTCGGTGACGGGCAGGACGCGCCCCGGGATGGTCTGGGAGGTGTTCTCGCTCATGCTGCCTTCGCCTCCTTCTCGCCGGTGTCCTTGCTGTCGCGCCGTGTGAAGACGGCCATCTGGGTGGGCGGCCCCACCTCCGGGTCGTCCGGTCCCACGGGCACGAACGCGGCCTCGTAGCCGTGCCGTTCGGCCACCGTCGTCGCCCATGCGCGGAACTCCTCGCGCGTCCACTCGAAACGGTGGTCGCCGTGCCGGACATGGCCGGCCGGCAGGCTCTCCCAGCGGACGTTGTACTCGACGTTCGGCGTGGTCACGAGGACGGTCCGCGGGCGGGCCGAGCCGAACACCGCGTACTCCAGGGCGGGCAGCCGGGGCAGGTCGAGGTGCTCGACGACCTCCGACAGCACGGCGGCGTCGTACCCCTTGAGCCGCTTGTCGGTGTAGGCGAGGGAACTCTGGAAGAGCTGGACGCGGGCGGCCTGGCGCTCCCCCATGCGGTCGAGCTTGAGGCGGCGGGAGGCGATGGTGAGCGCGCGCATCGACACGTCCGTACCGACGATCTCGGTGTAGCGGACGTCCTTGAGCAGCGCCTGCACCAACTGGCCCTGGCCGCAGCCCAGGTCGAGGACCCGCGCCGCGCCGGACTCCGCGAGCGCGGCGAGGATCGCGTCCCGGCGCTGCACCGCGAGCGGCGTCGGCTTCTCCTCGCCCCCGGCCTCGCCGTCCGCGGCCTCCTCGACGGCGTTGTCGATCGACTCGACCTCGCTGTCGTCGGCCTCCGCGAGCCGTACGAGCTCCAGGCGCTCCATGGCCTGCCGGGTCAGCGACCAGCGGCGGGAGAGGTAGCGGCTGGTGATCAGCTTGTGTTCCGGGTGGGCCGGGAGCCAGCCCTCCCCCGCGCGCAGCAGCTTGTCGACCTCGTCGGAGGACACCCAGTAGTGCTTGGTGTCGTCGAGGACCGGCAGCAGGACGTACAGGTGGCGCAGCGCCTCGGCCAGGGTCAGCGACTCCGACTCCAGCACGAGCCGTACGTAGCGGGAGGCGCCCCACTCCGGGAACTGGGTGTCCAGCGCCACCGGTTCCACGGTGGCCGTCCAGCCGAGCGGTTCGAACAGCGCGACGACGAGGTCCGGGCCGCCGCGCGCGGGCAGCGCCGGTATCTCGACGCGCAACGGGCGGGTCTGCTCCGGGAGTTCGGGCCGGGCCTTGCACTGGCCGCGCACGGCGCTGGAGAAGACGTCGTTGAGCGCGACGGCGAGGAGGGAGGAGGCCGCGTACGGCCGGTCGTTGACGTACTGCGCGAGGGCCGCGTCCGGTGCCCCGCCGCGGCCCTTGCCCTTGCCGCGCCGGACCAGCGCCACCGCGTCCACCTCCAGCAGCAGCGCGGCCGTGCACCGCTCGACGCCCGCCTCGGGGTAGAGGACGTGGGCCTTGCCGTACGAGGTGGAGAACGCCTGCGTCCGATCGGGATGCTTGTGCAGCAGGAAGCCGAGATCGGTCGCTGGGCGCTCTGGGGTGCCGGTGGTACTGATCGTCAGAAACACGGTGGAGTTGCCTCGTGGTGAGTGTCCGGGGCGGATGCCCGCGTCGAGGAGGAGGTGTCTGAACTGCGGATACCTGCGCATCGTCCCGTTTCGGCGCGCGCCCCCAACGTACAGGCAGGGCTCGGGCCCCACTCGGGCATTTTCCGCACGCCACCGCGTGCGTCCGGCCGCGTGCCGACGCGCTCCCGCGCCTCGGGAAGGCGCGGGGACGCATCTTTTCGCTTCCCTACGACAGCTGGGACTGCACCTGACCGGCGATCAGTTCCAGGTGGTCCAGGTCGTCGAGGTCGAGGATCTGGAGGTAGAGGCGCTGGGAACCGATGGCCTGGTAGCGGGAGATCTTGTCGACGACCTCCGCCGGGGAGCCGGCGAGGCCGTTGGCCTTCAGCTCCTCGACCTCGCGGCCGATCGCGGCGGCGCGGCGGGCGACCTCCGCGTCGTCCTTGCCCACGCAGACGACCAGGGCATTGGAGTACACGAGGTCGTCGCCCTTGCGGCCGGCCTCCTCGGCGGCCGCGCGGACCCGGCCGAACTGGCGCTCGCTGTCCTCGATCGAGCCGAACGGCATGTTGAACTCGTCGGCGTAGCGCGCGGCGAGGCGCGGGGTACGGCTCGCGCCGTGACCGCCGACGAGAACCGGCACCTTGGCCTGCGCGGGCTTGGGCAGCGCGGGCGAGTCGGTCAGCTGGTAATGGGTGCCCTCGTAGGAGAACGTCTTGCCGACCTCGGTGGCCCACAGACCGGTGACGATGGCCAGCTGCTCCTCCAGGCGGCCGAACTTCTCCTTGGGGAAGGGAATGCCGTACGCCTTGTGCTCCTCCTCGAACCAGCCCGCGCCCAGGCCGAGTTCGACACGGCCGCCGGACATCTGGTCGATCTGGGCGACCTGGATGGCGAGCACGCCGGGCAGCCGGAAGGTGCCGGCGGTCATCAGGGTGCCGAGGCGGATGCGCCTGGTCTCGCGGGCGAGTCCGGCCAGGGTGACCCAGGCGTCGGTGGGGCCGGGCAGCCCGTCCGAGGACCCCATGCTGAGGTAGTGGTCGGACCGGAAGAAGGCGTCGAAGCCGAGGTCCTCGGTGGCCTTGGCGACGGTGAGGAGGGTGTCGTAGGTCGCCCCCTGCTGGGGCTCGGTGAAGATGCGAAGATCCATGCCTCCATCCTGCATGCTCCGGCCCCGGTCGACGGCACCGGTCCCGTCGGTGCCACCGCGCCACGGTCGGGTGAAATCCGTCGCTCCGGCGCACGGGGTGGGCTCGGCCCAGTGACCGGCGACAACGGTGATCGTTGCTCGGGAGGAGCCGGACCGCCCGGCACCCGTCGCCGGCGGCCGCTGCCGGGACGCCCGCACACGTGCCCCCTCGGGGGGCGAGGGCCGAGGAGGCCGTCACATGTCCCAGGAAGCCGTGCCGGAGCAGGCTGCCGTGCCTGCGCAGCCGAAGGGTCTGCTCCAGCAGATGGAGGAGCTGATGGCTGCCCTGAACGCGGACCTGTCCCAGCTCGACGCGGACCTCTCGGTGCCGCGGGCCGCTGCCGCGGAGGAGAGCGGCGCCGTCTGATCCCTCCCTGAGTCGTGCCACCCGGCGCCCGGCCCCGTCCTCTGCGGCCGGGCGTTCGTCATGTCGCCGTCCGGCGTGGGGCGGTGGACGGCACCGGGCGGGCGAGGGTCATCCGGTGGTCGCGTCCCGTTCCGAGAGGACCTGGTCTCTGACCGCCAGGCGGCGCAGCATCTCCAGGACGCGGTCGCGGGCCTCGTCCGCCGCGTCGATCGCCTCCATGCACTGCCAGTACGTCGCCTCGTCGCCGGCGCCGCTGGCCAGGCCGACGAGGGCGATGCCGACCTCGCCGAGCAGGACGCCGAGCCGCACGAGCGACTCGTGGGCGTCGCCCAACTCGGTGAGCTGGGCGGCGCGTAAGTCGCCCACGCCGAGCGGAGGCGCGCCGAGTATGCCGCAGCCGCTGCCGGCCAGTTCGGTCAACCCGAGTGCCTCGCCGCGCAGTTCGGGTGGTCCCGAGACCGCGAGGCGGCTGCCGATGGCCTGGGCGAGGGCATAGGACTGCCACGCCTCCGCCATGAGCTGAGGTCCCTCGGCGCTGCCCGCCAGTGCTCGCCTGCTCGCCACGATGAGCCGCACCGCATCCATGCGCTGCCCCCGACTGTCCCGACGTGCTCTCACACGTCCGCCTGAACTCCTGCCTGTTCATTACCCACAGTGAGGGTCTCCGAGACGGAAAGCCAGAGGAAGTCTGAAATCTGTGGATAACAAGTCGGCTGTGGAGAACTTTTTGACTCCGGAGAGTGACGACGGTGTGAGGACCCGGCGCCGCCGGCCACCCGTCGGGCACCGCCGAGCACCCGCCGAGCACCGTCAGGGGCGCTCCGGCGCCGGGAATCTCCGCTCGTTGCGGTCGATCTTCGCAGCCAGTGCCGAGAGCGGATCGATGCCGAGCACCTGGCAGAGCTGGAGCAAGTAGGCCAGCACGTCGGCGACTTCGTCCGTGACACGGTGGGCGGACTCGGGGTCCGCCATCACGCGGGCGGACTCCTCCGGCGTCAGCCACTGGAAGATCTCGACGAGTTCGGACGCCTCCACGCTCAGCGCGGAGACCAGGTTCTTCGGGGTGTGGTACCGCTGCCAGTCGCGGGCGGCGGCGAACTCGGCGAGGCGCCGCTGCAGGGTCGCCACGTCGAGTTCGGGTGCGGACTCCCGCGCGGGTTCAGGATCTTTCACGGTTCAGGTCTACCACCGTCACCCCCGGCAGCCCCGCGGCCCAGGAGGCGTCGCTCACCGTGCCGGCCAGCCGGATGTGCCCTCGTTCGCACATCCGGGCCGCCAGTCGCACCAGTTCCAGGGCCTGCCTCGGATCGAGGGACCGGTCGAAGCCGTCGGCGAGGACCGTGAGCGTCTGCAGTGCCGCCGGCACCTCCGCGACCGGGTCGACCTCCAGGACGCCGGGCCCGGTGAACAGCACCAGGGCCAGCGCCAGATACCTCAACTCCCCGTCGCCGAGCAGGCCCAAAGCCGTCCGCACCCCGTCACCCCGGTCCAGCACGGCCCGTACCGCGCCGTCGCGCAGCGGCTCGGCCAGCAGGTCCAGCACCGGTCCCGCGCAGCCGTCGCGCACGGCCCCGACGAGCAGCGCGTGCCGTCGGCCGCACTCCGTGCGCGTGCGCCACAGCACGTCGGCGAGGTTGTCGCAGCCACGCAGCAGACGTCCCGAGCCGAGCGGTACGGCGGCCCGCATCCGGCCGGGGCGCGGATCGCAGGCGTAGACCGAGCGGAGGGCGACGACCGTCTGCTCGGCGGCGGCGAGGACCTGGCGCTGGCCGTCCGTCTTACCGGCCACGCGCAGCGGGAGCAGTGCGGTGCCGAGGCGGTCGTCGGGGAGGGGGCCGCGGGTGACCGGGGACGTACCGGCGGTGTGCCAGGAGGCCTGGACGACGGGGCGGCCCGGGTCGACGAGCGCCGTCTGCAGCAGGGTGAGGCCGCCGGACGTCAACCGCTCACCCACGATGCGGAGTTCGGGCTCGGCCTGCACGGCGACGTCGAGGTGTACGGGGCCTTCGGGGCCGTCTGTCGTGCAGCCGATGCGGAATCCGCGCCGCCGCTGGGTGTCGGGCCGGGCCCGTTCGGGGACGCAGCCGAGCGGGTCGGGAAAGGCCTCGTCGAGGCGGGCGCCGCCGCCGAGTCTCGCCAGCGCCTCGTAGGCCCGCAGCGCGGTGGTCTTGCCGCTGCCGCTGCGTCCCGCGAGGAGGGTCAGTGGACCCAGCGGCAGGAAGGCGCCCCGGTGCCCGGCGAAGGCGGAGAGCCGCAACTCGATGACGCTCGGCCGCTCCGGACGCGCCCCGGCGTCCGCACCGGGGAGCATCGGCGACAGGGATGACACGGTCATATGCGGACAGTAGGGGCCCGCTCCCCAGGCAAACCGTTCCGCCGAGTGGATCTTCCTACGATCGAGGGAGCGCCCTCATCGGGGGGAGGGCGCCCCGCACTCCTCGGGAGCGCCCCGATCGGATCGTGAGCGGCGGCGTCGGCCCCGAGCGCCCCACGCCGCACTTCTCAGACCCCCGGAACCCCCGCCCCCTCCATCAGCCCCCGCACCTCGGTTCCGCGTGGGGTGAGAAGGAACACGTTCCGGTCCACGCGGTGCATTCCACTGGCGAGGCCGAAAACCACCCCTGTGCTGAAATCCAGTACGCGCTTGGCGGTGTCGGCCTCCGCTCCCGACAGATCCAGCAGCACCGGAATGCCCGCCATCAGCGTTTCCGCCACGTCACGGGCGTCCGCGAACACGTTGACGCGCAGCACCACGAAGCGGCGACGGGCCTCGGTCTCGGCTTCCGGTATGGTCCGGTGGCCGACCGCGGACGGCCAGGCGTCCCGGCCCCGCAACGGCACGACCTGGGCGAGCCCCTCCCACTGCTCGTCGGTGACATCGTGGCTGTTCACCCTGTTCACCGGCCTTCCCCCTGGCTCGCACTGAATGACTGCATCAGCCAATTCTTACGCATGGTCACCCGTTCGGCCCAACACGACACGGACCGCCACGCCTCCTTCCGGGACAACGGCCGGAACGCGCCCTCACAACCCCTTGCGCGGCCGTGTGTGGCGGGCGTAACGCCTCATGATCAGGTCATGTGACACAGGCGTAACGGGCAATTCGTACGATCGAGCCTGCCGGGCCGCGCCCCGGAGCTGAGCGGAAGCCAACCTTCCGCCGTACCTGAGAAGCAACCGGTCCGCCGTACCGGACAGCGACGGCGGACCGGTTCGGACGACCGACCGGAAACCCCGGACGCCGACAGAGAGGGGCCGCCCGTGGCCGCACAGGGCCCGCAGAGCACCACGACCCAGGTGCGGACCGTGTGCTCGTACTGCGGTGTCGGCTGCGGCATGCTCCTGGACGTCGGGATGGGCCCCGACGGCCGGCGGACGGTTCTGAAGGCGTCCGGCGACAAGTCCCACCCGGCGAACTTCGGTCGCCTGTGCACCAAGGGCGCCACCACGGCCGACATGCTGGCCGCGCCGGGCCGCCTCACCACCGCCCTCGTCCGCGACGACCGGGGTGAGGAGCCGGTCCCCGCGCCCGTCTCCGACGCGATCGCCGAGACCGCCCGGCGGCTGCGCGCGATCATCGACGAGCACGGACCCGACGCGTTCGCCTTCTACGTCTCCGGCCAGATGAGCCTCGAAGCGCAGTACCTGGCGAACAAGCTGGCCAAGGGCTTCATCCGCACCAACCAGATCGAGTCCAACTCCCGGCTGTGCATGGCGAGCGCCGGCACGGGCTACAAGCTGTCGCTCGGCGCCGACGGGCCGCCCGGCTCGTACGAGGACCTCGACCGGGCGGACGTCTTCCTCGTCATCGGTTCGAACATGGCGGACTGCCATCCGATCCTGTTCCTGCGCATGATGGACCGGGTCAAGGCGGGCGCCAAGCTGATCGTCGTCGACCCGCGCCGCACGGCGACGGCCGAGAAGGCCGATCTCTTCCTGCGGATACGCCCGGGGACCGATCTGGCCCTGCTCAACGGACTTCTCCATCTGCTGCACGCGGACGGGCACACCGACCCCGACTTCATCGCCGCCCACACCGAGGGCTGGGAGGCGATGCCCGGCTTCCTCGCCGACTACGCGCCGGACGCCGTCTCCGCCGTCACCGGCATCCCGGCGGACGACATCCGCGAGGCGGCCCGGCTCATCGGCGAGGCCGCCGAGTGGACGAGCTGCTGGACCATGGGGCTCAACCAGTCCACGCACGGCACCTGGAACACCAACGCGCTCGTCAACCTGCATCTGGCGACCGGCGCGATCTGCCGTCCGGGCAGCGGCCCGTTCTCCCTCACCGGACAGCCCAACGCCATGGGCGGGCGCGAGATGGGCTACATGGGGCCGGGGCTGCCGGGGCAGCGGTCCGTGCTGGTGGACGAGGAGCGGGCGTTCGTCGAGGAGCTGTGGGAACTGGCCCCGGACAGCCTGCGCGCGGACGGTGTCGGCAAGGGCACGGTCGAGATGTTCCAGAAGATGGCCGACGGGGAGATCAAGGCCTGCTGGATCATCTGCACCAACCCGGTCGCCTCGGTCGCCAACCGCAGGACCGTGATCGAGGGCCTGGAGGCCGCCGAGTTCGTCGTCACCCAGGACGTCTTCGCCGACACCGAGACCAACGCGTACGCCGATGTCGTCCTGCCCGGCGCCCTGTGGACGGAGTCCGAGGGCGTCCTCGTCAACAGCGAGCGCAACCTCACGCTCGCCGCCCCGGCCGCCGACCCGCCGGGCGAGGCGATGGCCGACTGGCGGATCATCGCGGCCGTGGCGCGGGAGATGGGATTCGAGAAGGGGTTCTCCTACGACACCGCCGAACAGGTCTTCGAGGAGATCAGGCGGGCGTGGAACCCGAAGACCGGGTGGGATCTGCGCGGGGTGAGCTATGAGCGGCTGCGGTCGGGGTCCGTGCAGTGGCCGGCGGCCGAGGAGGACGGGCCGGCGCGCAACCCGATCCGGTACGCCGGGGCCGGGGCGGACGGGGAGCTCCTCTTCCCCACACCCAGCGGACGGGCCGTGTTCCATGCCCGGCCGCACCTGCCGGCCGCCGAGATGCCGGACGACGACTACCCGTTCGTGCTCAACACCGGGCGGCTGCAGCACCAGTGGCACACGCTGACGAAGACGGGCAGGGTCGCCAAGCTCAACAAGCTGAACCCCGGGCCGTTCGTGGAGGTGCATCCGCAGGACGCGGATGCGCTGGGCCTGCGGGACGGGGACTCCGTGGAGGTCGCCTCGCGGCGGGGGCGTGCCGTGCTCCCGGCGGTGGTGTCGGACCGGGTGATGCCCGGGTGCGTGTTCGCGCCGTTCCACTGGAACGACCTGTTCGGGGAGTATCTGAGCATCAACGCGGTGACGAGCGACGCGGTGGATCCGCTGTCGTTCCAGCCGGAGTTGAAGGTGTGCGCGGTGTCGCTGGCGAAGGTGGCCGCGCCGGTACGGACTCCGGAAACCCTGGCTGTTCCGGCCGGGACGACCGCTCCGCCTGCTCCGGCCCTTCCGACCGCGGTGACCGTTCCGGGGACCGTGACCGCGGCGCCGTCGGTGACGGTTCCGGCGGCGGTCGCCCCCGGCGCCGAGGTCTTCGGTCTCGAACCCTCGCCCCCGCCCGTGCTCTCCGCCCAGGAGCGCCAGTACCTCACGGGCTTCCTCGCCGGGCTCGGGTCCGGGGTGCGGGGGGTGCCCGTGCTGCCGGCGGACGCGCCGTTCAGCCCCGCGCACGCGATGTGGGTGAACGGGGTGCTCGCCGGGATGTACTCGCGGTCGGCGGACCCGGGACCCGCGCCGGCGGCCGTCACCGCCGGGCGTGAGGTCGTCGTGCTGTGGGCCTCGCAGACCGGGACGGCCGAGGAGTTCGCGGTGGCGGCCGCCGAGCATCTGGGAGCCGCGGGACACCGGGCCACGCTGGTCGGGATGGACGAGGCCGAGCCGGAGCGACTGCCGGTCGGGGCCGACCTGTTGCTGATCACCAGCACCTTCGGGGACGGCGACGCGCCCGACAACGGCTCCGGGTTCTGGGACGCGCTGTCCCACCGGGAGGCCCCCCGCCTGGACGGCGTGCGCTACGCCGTGCTGGCCTTCGGCGACTCCTCCTACGACGACTTCTGCGGGCACGGCCGCCGCCTCGACGCCCGGCTCGACGAGCTGGGCGCGGTGCGCCTGGCCCCGCGCACGGACTGCGAGCCGGACTACGAACCGTCGGCGGACGCCTGGCTGGGCCAGGTCATTACCGCGCTCGGCACCGAGGCGGACGGGAACGGGGGTGCGCCCGGGACCCGGCAGCCGCACACCGCCACGGCCACGCCCGTCGCTCCAGGCACAGCCACAGGCGCGGACGCGGCCACGGGCACAGCCGTCACCGTCGCCGCGCAGCCCTCCGCACCCGCGCCCCTCCGTTCCACCAGGCCCGCGCCCGCAGCCGCCCGGCTGGTCGGCAACCGGCTGCTCAGCCTGCCCGGGGCAGGCAAGGAGGTACGCCGCTTCACCTTCGACACCAGCGGGACGGGCCTGTCGTACGAGGCGGGCGACGCGCTCGGGGTCCGGCCGGTCAACTCCCCCGGTCTGGTGGCGGAATGGCTGGCGGTGACCGGTCTGGACGGCTCGGCTCCGGTGGAGGTCCCCGGCGCGGGCGAGCTGCCCTTCGCCGAGGCCCTGCACCGGCATCTCGACATCACCCGGATCACCCCGGACCTGCTCCGCTTCGTCTCCGAACGGACGCGGGACAACCGGGAGTTGAAGAAGCTGATGCGCCCGGACAACAAGGACGGTCTCGCCCAGTGGTCCTGGGGCCGACAGGCCGTGGACGTGGTGGCCGAGTTCGCCGTGCGGGCCGGCGCGCGCGATTGGGCCGGCGTCTTCAAACGGCTCCAGCCCCGGCTGTACTCGATCTCGTCGAGCCCGCTCGTCGACCCGCACCACATCTCGCTGACGGTGTCGGTCGTGCGCTACGAGAACCTGAGCGGGCGCCCGCGCGGCGGGGTCTGCTCACCCTTCCTCGCGGACGGCGAGGCGGATCTGGACGTGCCGGTCTTCGTGCAGCGCTCGCCGCACTTCCGGCCGCCCACCGACCCGGCGACCCCCATGATCATGGTCGGTCCGGGTACCGGAGTCGCCCCCTTCATCGGCTTCCTCCAGGAGCGGCGGGCCCTCGGCCACCGGGCGCCCAACTGGCTCTTCTTCGGGGAGCAGCACCGGGCGACGGACTTCTACTACCAGGAGGAACTGGCGGACCTTCAGGAGTCGGGCGTGCTCGGCAGGCTGGACACCGCCTTCTCCCGCGACCAGCGCGCCAAGGTCTATGTCCAGGACCGTATGTGCGAGCACGGGCCCGAGCTGTGGCACTGGCTCCAGGACGGCGCCCGCTTCTACGTCTGCGGCGACGCCTCCCGTATGGCGAAGGACGTCGACCGGGCCCTGCGGGACGTCGCGGTCACCCATGGCGGGATGAGCGAGGACGAGGCCGCCGCGTACGTGAAGCAACTCGCGACGGAGAAGCGGTACGTCCGGGACGTGTACTGAGCCCCCTCAGAACGACTTTGCCATCTCTTTACAACGTGTCCCATCGCTGTCTCGTCTCTCCGCTCGATATGTGACGCCGCCGCGTGCCGGTGACCGGTCCGGGCGGCACACGAGGCCGTCGCCCCCGTCGAACCCGACGGCGGGCACGGCCCGTCGAGCCCGACGAGAGAGAGCGACCCATGCGCCGAACCGTCCTCAGTGCCACGGCACTCGTCTTCACCGCCGTGCTGGCGACCGCGCCGTCCGCGTTCGCCGACGACACGAGCCCGACCGTCGTCCCGCGGGAGGCCTCCGCCGCACCGAGCGCGGCGCCGAGCACCGCACCGACCGTGGTCCCGTCCGCACCGGCCGACGAGTCCCCGCGCCCGGCCGAACCCACCAAGGCCCCTGACGACGGCGACGCGAGCCCGGTGCCGAGCCAGGTCTCCGTCGTTCCCAGCGGCGCGCCGGACACCGGTGAGGCGGCCGGGTCGGACGGCTCCGGCGGCGCGGGCGTGCTGGCCGGCGCGGGCGCCACCGCGGTGCTCGTCGGCGGGGGCGCGGCCGTCGTGGTCCTGCGCCGCCGCCGGGCGAACGGGGCGTGACCTTGTTCTCCAGGCGCGCCTTCGCCGCCGCGGCGACGGCCTCGCTGCTCGTGGGCTGCGACGGCGGGCGGACCGGCCACGCCAGGACCGGGCCCTCCACGGGCGACGCGTCCTCGTCGCCCCCTGCCTCTCCGTCCCCCGCCGGCGCCGTACGCCCCCTCGGCCGCTCGGTCCCGGTCAGACTGCTGATACCGGGCATCGGGGTGGACACCCCGGTCATCCGGCTGGGGCTGGCGCCGGACGGCACGGTGGAGGTGCCGCCGATCACGGCGCACGACCGGGCGGGCTGGTACGAGCACTCACCGACACCGGGACAGACCGGCCCGTCGGTGATCCTGGGCCATGTCACGGTCGGCGGCTACGGCGACGGGGTCTTCCGCCGTCTGGCCCGGCTGCGGCGGGGCGAACGGATCGAGGCGCGCCTGGAGAACGGCACGGCACCGGAGTTCACCGTGGACTCCGTGACGACGGTCGCCAAGGCCGACTTCCCGGCGGAGGACGTCTACGGGAACGTGGACCGTCCCGCACTGCGTCTGGTCACCTGCGGGGGCCCGCGCACGGGGGACGAGTACCGCGACAACGTGATCGTCTTCGCCACGCTGAGCCGCGCGGCGCGGTGACCCACAGCCCGCCCCTCGAAGCGGCAACCGACGTATCCGCGCTGCCGCCTGCCGCACCACCACGACCATGGAGAGCGTTGAAACGGTCCCGCGAGAAGGCCGCGTCCGAGCTGTTCGCCGCCCTCTACCCGCGCCTGGCCGGCTGGTGCCGTCGGCTGGTCGACGACGACGAGACGGCCCACGAGATCGCGTCGGAGGCGTTCACGCGGCTCTGGGCCCGCTGGACGTCCGTGGCGGAGCCGCACGGCTTCCTCTACGTCACCGCGGCCAACCTCGTGCGGGACCACTGGCGCAAGCTGGAACGCGAACGCAGGGCGATGCACCGGGCCACCGCGGAGGCCTCGGTGCGCCGGCCGGCCGGCCATGCCGAACCGTCCGACCCCTCGGTCCGGCTGCTGGTGCAGTCGCTGCCCGAACGGCTGCGCGTGCCGATCCTGTTGCACTACTACGCTGACATGCCGATCCGGGAGGTGTCCGTGCTCACCGGACGCAAGGAAGGAACCGTCAAGGCCGACCTCCACGCGGCCCGCGAACTGCTCCGCGCCCACCTGAGGAGAAGCCTTGACCACACGCCCTGACGAGGGCCCGGGCCTCGAACCCGACGACGACCCGCTCACCGTCATCCTGCGTCCCCCCGCCGACCGTCTCGGGCCGCCCCCCGGCCACTTCGAGACCGTCCGCCGCGCGGCCGCCCGGCGCCGCCTGGTCCGGGCCGCGGCCGGCGCCGCCGCCACCTGCGCGGCCGTCGCCCTTCTCGCCCTGCCCCTGCACTTCGCCGGGAAAGACGCCCCCGACTCCCCCTCGGTCCCCCTGGCCCCGCCGCCCGCGACCGGCAGCCCCTCCCCCGTTCCGTCGGATTCCGTCCCGCCCGACACCCCCGCGCCCTCCGACGAAAGCCCGAGCCCGGTCCCCTCGACATCGCCGGCCAGGACCGGTGCCGGCACCGTCGCGCCGTCGGCGACCCCGTCCGAGGCCGTCGAACGCTCGGTCCCGCCCACCGGGACGGGTGCCGGCACCGTCGCGCCGTCGGCGACTCCGGCCCGGCCTTCCGAAGCCTCGGCCAGGCTCGGCACACCCGGGGCGCACTGAGCGCCGCGCCGTCGTCGCGGACACGCCCCAAGGCCGTGTCCGGTTGTGCGCCGGTCGTACGCGGCCGCATGGGGGCGTGCTCGGAACGCGCTCGGAACGGTCGGCGATCGCCTCGGCGTACGGCGAACCAGTCGAAGAACATGGTGCCCGAGAGGGTCACGGCGGCCGAACGGTCCGGTGCCGCACGGAGTGACGCCTCGCCGGCTGCGAATCGGTGCGTACGGGACACCGACACGATCAGGTCGCGCACCTCGTCATCAAGATCGATCACATCGGCCGCCTCAGGCACCACAGTCGGTTCGCCGAATGCCGTGAACACCGGAAAGGCGACGCCGAACTGGACGCCGCACAAGCCGCGTCCGAGGACTCCGTGAGGCTCCCGAATCACCCGGTGGCGTAAAGACATCCATACGCGACCACCGTTGGTTGTTTCAGCCCCAAAGCTTGAACACAAATTACGCACATCCCCTCTTCAAGACTGGCCCCGATGGTCTAGATTGACCGTGCTTCAGGTGTTCGGACACGAGGCGACCGTTAATGATCTATAGGTCCGACGTCGGGGAATGCCGGTTTTCGCGTCCCCCGCGCCGGGCGTGGGGATGATCATTTGCGAGCCCGGGAGGGGGCTACGGGTGCCGGGAGCACCCCGGATTCCGAGGGTTCACGCGCGCCCCGAAATCCGGAAAGGCATGGGCGCGGGAGGCGGGGGCCTCCCGGAGGGGAAACAGCGCGACGCGGGGGCGGGGGTCTCCCGAAGGGAGGGACAGTACGGGGGGCGGGGGCCTCCCGGGGCGCGGAAACAGTGTGCGGCGAACACGTCGAACCACTGGGAACCTTGGGGGGTTCTGTGCGGCAAGGGGAATTGGTCAGCCCGTTTCCGTCGGCGCGGGGGCGTCTGGCGGACGGGGCCATCAGCCGGAGCACGATCGAGTGGGAGCAGCGGTACCGACGTACCGTGATCACCAGCGACACCGTGGCCACGGCCATCGTGGTGGCGGCGATCGGCAATTTCTTCGGGGCCCGGGACGCGGCCAACTGGCACGAGAAGTGGGGCATTCTTGCATTCGGCACCGAAATTCTGGTGCTGGGTGCGCTCGCGGTGAGCCGGTCCTGGGCTCCCGCCGTACTCGGCCAGGGTGCCGAGGAATTCCGTCGGCTCGGACGCTCGCTGTTCACGGCGACCGTCGTACTGGCGCTGGGCGGAATCGCTCTCACCTCGCGCAACATCAAATTGTGGATCTTCGTCGCGATTCCCGCGATCGCGCTGGTGACCATGACCGTGCGGTATCTGCTGCGCCTTTCGCTGCACAGACAGCGGAAGGAAGGCCACTGTCTGAGACCGGTGCTCGCCGCCGGGAGCCCGGCGACCGTGCGCGATCTGATCGCCCGCACCCGCAAGTTCCCCCACCTCGGCTGGCGGGTGGACGCGGTGTGCACCACGGACGGACTCGGGTTCGGCGGTGAGTATCTGGACGGAGTGCCGGTCGTCGGCCGGCTGGCGGACGTCGCGGGCCATGTCCGTCGCGACGGCTACCGCGTCGTCGCGGTCACCCCGGACCCGCACTGGTCTCCGCACCGGCTGCAGCGCCTCGCCTGGAACCTGGAGGGCAGCGACGCCGAGATGGTCGTGGCCCCCGTGCTGATGGAGGTGGCCGGCCCCCGGCTGCACGTGGACGCGGTGCTCGGGATCCCGCTGCTGCGGGTCAGCATGCCGGCCTTCACCGGTGGCCGCCGGGCGGTCAAAGAGGTCGTCGACCGCATAGGCGCAACGATTCTGCTGTTGCTGTTCGCACCGCTGATGGCCCTCCTCGCCCTGGTCGTGCTGGTGGACAGCCGGGGTGGCGCGTTCTACCGCCAGCGCAGGGTCGGCAAGGACGGCCGCGAGTTCACCATTCTCAAGTTCCGCACCATGGTCGCCGGCGCGCACGGGGTGCGCGACGCGCTGGCCGACCGCAACGAGGGCGCCGGCCCGCTGTTCAAGCTCCGCCGGGATCCGCGGGTGACCCGGGTGGGGGCGGTGCTGCGCCGGTACTCGCTCGACGAACTCCCCCAGCTCCTCAACGTGCTGACCGGATCGATGTCGCTCGTCGGTCCGCGGCCCCCGCTGCCGGAGGAGTCCGCCGCGTACGGCCCGGACATCCGGCGGCGGCTGCTGGTCAAGCCCGGCCTCACCGGTCTGTGGCAGATCAGCGGACGCAGCGACCTGTCCTGGGAGGAGGCGGTGCGGCTGGACCTGCGGTACGTGGAGGACTGGTCGCTCGCCCTGGACAGCGTGATCCTCTGGAAGACGCTGCGCGCGGTGATCCACGGGCAGGGGGCCTACTGATGTGCCGGGTACTGCAACTCGACCGTGCCGCCGACGCGCGGACCGCAGGCCGTGGGGGCCTGCCTGGGGGGAGGAACGGGTCATGAGAGTCAGCGTGTTCGGGCTCGGCTACGTGGGCTGTGTGTCGGCCGCGTGCCTGGCCAGCATGGGGCACGAGGTCGTCGGGGTGGACGTGAACCAGGTGAAGGTGGACCTGGTCAACGGCGGCAAGGCCCCGGTGGTGGAGGAGCGGATCGGCGAGCTGATCGCCGAGGTCGTGCGGACCGGGGCGCTGCGCGCCACCGCCGACGTCCGCGAGGCGATCACGGACAGCGAGGTGTCGCTGGTCTGCGTGGGCACGCCCTCGGAGCCCAACGGCAGCCTGTGCACCACCTACTTGGAACGGGTCACCGAGGAGATCGGCGCCGCGCTCGCCGAGCGGGGCGGGCGGCACACGGTCGTGTTCCGCAGCACCATGCTCCCGGGCACCTGTCTGAACCTGCTGGTGCCGATCCTGGAGAAGTACGTCGGCGGCACCGCCGGGGTGGACGTCGGGGTCGCGGTCAACCCGGAGTTCCTGCGCGAGGGCACGAGCGTACGGGACTTCTTCGACCCGCCCAAGACCGTCGTCGGCGAGCTGGACCCGGCGAGCGGCGACGCGGTGCTGGCGCTGTACGACGGCCTGCCCGGCGAGGTGTTCCGGGTGCCGGTCCCGACGGCCGAGGCGATCAAGTACGCGGACAACGCGTTCCACGGCCTCAAGATCGGCTTCGCGAACGAACTGGGCGCGGTGTGCCAGGCCCTCGGGGTCGACTCGCACCAGGTGATGGACGTGTTCCTGGCCGACCGCAAACTGAACATCAGCCCCGCCTACCTGCGGCCCGGCTTCGCCTTCGGCGGCTCGTGCCTGCCCAAGGACCTGCGCAGCCTGGTGCACGCGGCCCAGCGCGCCGACGTCTCGGTGCCCATCCTGTCCCATGTGCTGCCCTCCAACGCCGACCATCTGCAGCGCGCGGTGGAAATGGTCGAGCGCACCGGAAAGCGCCGGGCCGGACTGTTCGGGCTGTCCTTCAAGCCCGGCACCGACGACCTCCGCGAGAGCCCGCTCGTCGAACTGGCGGAGAGGCTGTTCGGCAAGGGGTACGACCTGAAGATCTACGACGCCAACGTGAGCCTGTCCCGGCTGCTCGGCGCGAACCGCGAGTACATCGAGACCCGGCTGCCGCATCTCGCGCAGCTGCTCGCGGACTCCGTCGACGAGGTGCTCGAACACGCCGAGGTGCTCCTGGTCGGGACCAGGGACCCGGAGGTGCTGTCGGCACTGCCCCACGGCGACGGCCATGTGATCGTCGATCTCGTCCACCTTCCCGACGCCGACGCGCGCCGGGCCGAACCGGGGTACTTGGGCCTTGCCTGGTGACACGACGCGTGACGGCCGGCCGGACCGGCGTGCGCTGATCCTGGTGGAGAACCTGTCGGTGCCGTTCGACCGGCGGGTGTGGCAGGAGTGCACGACGCTGCGCGACGCGGGCTGGACGGTGCACGTCATCTGCCCGCGGGGGACCAAGCGGGACACCGAGCCGGAGGCGGAGATCGACGGGGTGCGGATCCACCGCTATCCGTTGCGCGCGGCCACCGGCGGCCCGTCCGGCTATCTGCGGGAGTACGGCTCGGCGTTGTGGCACACGGTCCGGCTGGCCCGCAAGGTCGGCCCGGTCGACGTGGTCCACGCCTGCAACCCGCCGGACCTGCTGTTCCTGCCGGCCCTGTGGATGAAGCGGCGCGGCGCGCGTTTCGTCTTCGACCAGCACGACCTGGTGCCCGAGCTGTACCTGTCGCGGTTCGACCGCGGCGAGGACCTGCTGTACCGCGCCGTCTGCGCGCTGGAACGGCGGACCTACCGGGCCGCGGACGTCGTGCTCGCCACGAACGAGAGCTACCGGGACGTCGCCGTGCGCCGCGGCGGCAAGCGGCCCGACGACGTCTTCGTGGTGCGCAGCGCGCCCGACACCGACCGGTTCCACCCCGTGCCGCCCGAGCCGGAGTTGAAGCGCGGCAAGCCCCATCTGCTGTGCTACCTCGGCGTCATGGGCCCGCAGGACGGCGTCGACTACGCCCTGCGGGCGCTGGCGAAGCTGCGCGACGAGGTCGGACGGACCGACTGGCACGCGGTGTTCGTCGGCGCCGGCGACACCTTCGACGCGATGGTGGAGCTGTCCCGGCGGCTCGGACTCGCGGAGCAGGTGCAGTTCACCGGCCGTATCCCGGACGCCGACCTGGCGCGCTACCTGTCCACCGCGGACGTGTGCCTCTCCCCCGACCCGCACAATCCGCTCAACGACGTGTCGACCATGAACAAGGTCCTGGAGTACATGGTCATGGGCCGGCCGATCGTCTCGTTCGACCTCCGGGAGGCGCGGGTCTCCGCCGGTGAGGCGGCCGTCTACGCGCCGGCCAACGACGAGTCGGCCTTCGCCGGGCTCATCGCGCGGCTCATGGACGATCCGGAGCAGCGGGCCCAGATGGGCAAGATCGGCCAGGAGCGGATCGGCGGGGCGCTCTCCTGGCGCAACTCCCAGCGGTCGCTGCTCGCCGCGTACGCCGCCGCCTGCGGCGACCCCTCCCCCATCCCGGCGAGCGACACGGGCGGGGCGAGCGGCACGCGCGAGGT
>NZ_JBSFCF010000005.1:250297-309718 GCF_053593335.1 Streptomyces sp. NPDC002324 | reverse complement strand
GTGAGCGGCACGGCCTCGGCGAGCGGCACGCGCGAGGTGAGCGGCACGGCCTCGGCGAGCGGCACGCGCGAGGTGAGCGGCACGGCCTCGGCGAGCGGCACGCGCGAGGTGAGCGGCACGGCCTCGGCGAGTGGCACGGGCGAGGCGAGCGATACGGACGGGCCGGGAACGAGGCCGCGCAGTTGAGCGATGACACGATACGCCTGGTCACGATCGGGCGGATTATCCGTCGGCGCCGACGGCTCCTCATCATCCTCACCGTGGTGGGCGCACTCGTCGGCCACGGCACCTCCCTGCTGCTTCCGCCGCGTTACACGACGTCGGCGTCGGTCCTGCTGCCCGGGGCGTGGGAGGAGCGCGAGCTGCTGACGCAGGCGGAGATCGCGACCAGTTCGGTGGTGGTCGACCGTGCCGCCACCGCGCTCGGCTGGACCGGGGTCGACGGCAGCGAGGTGCGGGAGCACGTCAGTGCCAAGGCCACCGACGGGAACATCATCAAGATCTCGGGCACGGCCGACACCCCCGAGCGCGCCCAGCGCCTCTCCGACCAGGTCGCCCGGCAGTTCGTCGCCTTCGCCAAGCAGGTCGCGGGCGACAGCGCCGACCCCGACGCGGGGGCGCCCGAAGCACTGCGGCAGACGGTGAAGAAGACCAGCCGCCGCATCACCGAACTGGCCGAGCAGGCCGGTTCGGGGGAGACCGTGGAGAGCGTGCAGACCCGCACCGAGCTGGCGAAGCTGCGCACCGCGCTGCAGGAGGCCATCGACAAGCTGGACCAGGCCGACCCGGCCGACGAGCAGGCCGCCAACCTGGTCGTCATGGGGTCCGCGGCCCGGCCGACCGGCGAGGCGCCGCCGACCAGGACCCAGCTCATCGCCGCCGGAGCCCTGCTGTTCTTCCTGCTCACGGTCGTCGGCCATCTCGTCGCCGCCCGGATGAGCCGCCGGCTGCGTACCGAGGCGGAGATCGCCGCGGCACTGGGCTCGGAACTGCTGGGCGCCGTCGACGTGCCCGGCGGACGGACCGCGCGGCGGTCGGGAGGCCGTGGCCCCGGGGCCCTGCTGCGCCGGCTGCTGGGCGTCGACGTCCGGTGGGACCTGCCGACCCCGCGGACGTCCGGCGACGAGGCCAGCAGACAGATCCGCTACCGCCGGGTGTGCACCCGGCTGCGGGAACAGCTGCCGATCCCCCGGCGGCTGCTGGTCGTCGTCCCCGACGGCGACGAGACCGCCCGACGGGCCGCCGACCGGCTGGTCGCCGAGGCCGAGCACGATCCGCTGCTGAGGGTGGTGGGGGTTCCGGTGGCCCGGCCGCTGGTGCCGGACCGCGAGACCGAGTCGGGGGTCCTGGTCGTGCTCAGCGCTGGCAGCTGGACCGCGGGAGAGCTCGCCGGCATCGCCGAGGCGTGTGCGGACGCCAAGCACGAGATCGTCGGCATCATCCTCGCCGGCCCGGTCCGGGCGCGTACGACCCGGTCCGCCGGACCTCCGCGGGAGGCCGTGGCGCCGGCGCTCGCGGTCGGCGACGACGCGAGGGGAGGTGCACGGTGACGACGAGCACGACCGCGGAGCCGTCGGCCACCGCACCGCTGCTGGACCTCCAGGGGCTGGTGGTGGCGGTGCGCAGGCGACGCCGGCTCTGGGGCGCCATGGCGCTGCTCGGGCTGCTCGGCGGCGCGGGGGTGGCGGTCCTGCTGCCTCCGCCGCCGACGGCGGTGACCAAGGTGCTGGTGGCGCACCAGGAGGACCAGCCCAACGACCCCGGAACGCTGATCCGCACCGACGTCGCGCTGCTGCAGACCACCCGGATCGCCGGCCAGGCCCTGAAGACCCTCGGCTCCGCGGAGAAACCCGAGGACTTCATGGAGGACTACGGAGGTCTCGGCCTGACCAACAACATGCTGCAGATCGAGGTGACCGGGGACAGCGAGGCGCAGGCGGTGGCCCGCGCGAAGGCACTGGCCGACGCGTTCGTCGCCGACCATGTGCGGCGGATACAGGAAGCCGCGAACGCGGAGGCCAAGGCCCTGCTCGACCAGCGTGACCGCATCAAGTCCGACCTCGCCAAGGTCAACAAGGCGATCGGGGACGGCACACCGGAGAGCGGGCCGAGCGCGTCGGCCGACATGGAGTCCCTCTTCGCCCGCCGGGCCGAACTCACCTCCCGCGTCTCCGACTTCGACCAGCGTGCCGCCGAGGCGCGCATCGGCACGCCCCAGCTCGTCGCCGGCACCCAGATCGTGGACGCGCCGCGCGCGGTGCGGCACTCGCTGCCGAGGACCCTCGCCACCGACGCGGCGATCGGGTTCGTCCTCGGGCTCGCCCTCGGCCTCGCGGTGGCCGCGGTGGGCACGGTGGTGGCGGACCGCCCCGTCCTGCGCCGGGACATCGCCGCGAACCTCGGCGCCTCGGTGCTGACGGAACTGCCCCGCCGCTCGCCCTGGCTGTGGCGGCGGCGCCGGACCCGGGCGGCACGGACACGGCTCACCCTGTCCCTCACCCGTGCCGTCCGCGGCTCCGCGGACCCGGTGTCGCTGCTGGAGCTGGGCTGCGCGCGCGGCGCGAGCGTGATCGCCCTGGACCTCGCCGGGGCACTGGCGGCCCAGGGACCGGTGGCCGTCGTCGACGGGCTGCCCGGCCGGCAGCTTTCGGGCCGCCGCCCGAAGCCGGGAGACCCGGCCGTGGTCGGCGGCGCGCAGGCGGAGACCCTGCCGCCCGGGGACCGCCGGATCGGCGTCGGCTCGGTGGCCCCCGGCACGGCGTGGACCGACCTGCGGTACCTCGGCACCCGGACGGTGCTCGTCGTGCGTGCCGGGCACGGCAGTGTCGCGTGGCTGCACACCGTGGCGCGGCAGCTCGCGGACCAGCACATCGCGGTGATCGGGGTGGTGCTGATCGACCCCGATCCGCGGGACCGGACCGACGGCACGCTGTGGGACGGGCCGCCCGGCGCGGCGCGTGGCCGCGGCGAGCGGCCCACCGTGCGGAACGGGTCGGGCAGGCGGCGGGCGGAGCGGCTGCCGATGTGGGCGGAGCGGGTCCCGGACAGCGACCAGGAGGCGCGGTAGGCATGTGTGGCATCGCAGGTACGTACCGGTGGCCGGACGGGAAGGCCGTGACCGACCGGCTCACCGATGTCCTCGCCCACCGCGGCCCGGACGGGGCGGGCCGCTACAGCCATTCCGTCGGCGACGGCGAGGTGCACCTCGGGCACCGCCGGCTGGCCATCATCGACCTGTCCGAGACCGGCGCCCAGCCGATGGTCTCGGACGGTCTGGTCCTGACGTACAACGGCGAGTTGTACAACGCGCCCGAGCTGCGTGCCGAGCTGACGGGCGCCGGGGTGCGCTTTCGCGGTACGTCCGACTCCGAGGTGCTGCTGGAGGCCTGGCGGCGCTGGGGCACGGACTGCCTGCCCCGGCTGCGCGGGATGTTCGCGTTCGGGATCTTCGACGAGCGCACCGGTGAGCTGGTGCTCGCCCGCGACCAGCTCGGCGTCAAGCCGCTGTTCCTGCTCCGGCGCGGCGAGGGAATGGTGTTCGCCTCCGAGCTGAAGGCGCTGGCCGCCGTGACGGGCGGGTCGCTGGAGGTGGACCACGCGGCGCTGGTGGCCTCGCTGCTGTACTACTGGGTGCCGGACTCGCGGTGTGCGTTCCGCGAGGCGGAGAAGCTGCCGCCGGGGAGCTGGCTCAGGTGCCGGCCCGACGGCCGGGTGGAGCGCGGCCGGTTCTGGAACCTGCGGGACGTCGCCGCCGAGGGCCGGGAACGCGCCCTCGCCGGCGAGATGCCGGACCTCGCCGCCGTCGTCGAGGAGTCGACCCGGCGCCATCTGCTGTCCGACGTGCCCGTGGCGACGTTCCTCTCCGGCGGGCTCGACTCCAGCTATCTGACCGCGCTGGCGGCCCGCGACCGGCCCGGGATCTCCGCCTACACGATCGGGTTCCGCGCCGAGGACGCCAGGTTCGAGGCGATGCCGGACGACCTGCGCTACGCCCGGCAGGTGGCCGAGCGGTTCGGCGTCGACCTGCACGAGATCGAGATCGCGCCGAACGTGCTCGACCTGCTGCCGCACATGACATACCACCTGGACGAGCCGATCGGCGACCCCGCCGCGATCAACACCTTCCTGATCTGCGAGGCCGCCCGGGAGGCCGGGGTCAAGGTGATGCTGTCGGGGATGGGCGCCGACGAGCTGTTCGCCGGGTACCGCAAGCACCTGGCCAATTTGCTCGCGCTGCGCTACCAGCGCGTCCCGCGGCCCCTGCGGCGCGGGCTGTCCGCGGCCGTGGACCGGCTGCCGGTCGCCTCGGCCCGCCGGGGATACCGGTCGGTGCGCTTCGCGAAGCGGTTCCTCTCCTTCGCGGATCTGCCGGAGGAGACCGCGTTCCGGCGCAGCTACACCATGTACGACAGGGACGAGCTGCTCGGCCTGATCGATCCGGATCTGGCCGGGACGGTCGACGACGTGCTGACCGAGCACGCGGACGTCTACCGGGACAACGACCTCGACGACTTCGTCAACCGCATGTGCCTCGGCGACGCCCGGATGTTCCTGCCGGGCCTGAACCTCGCCTACACGGACCGGTCGAGCATGGCCGCGTCGACGGAGGTGCGGGTGCCGTACGTGGACGTCGAGGTGGTCAGGGCGGCGTTCGCCGTGCCCGGTGACCGCAAGATCGTCGGCCGGCAGGGCAAGGCCGTCCTCAAGGAGGCCGCCTGTTCGATCCTGCCCCGGGAGATCGTCTACCGGCCCAAGGGCCTGTTCAGCGCTCCGCTGCGGGCCTGGATGAGCCGGGACCTGGCGCCGCTGGTGCGCGAGGTGGTGAACGACGGCGAGCTCGTCCGTTCCGGGTTCCTGCGCCGCGACGCGCTGCGACGGCTCGTCGCCGAGGACGCCGCCGGGCACCGGGACAACTCCAAGCATCTGTGGCATGTGCTGACCCTCGAACACTGGTATCGCGGCGCGACCTCCGGCTCCGGCCGGACCGCTCCCTGACGGCGTAGAGACAAGGGACTTCGGGTGAAACAGGTAGTGCAGAACTACAAGAGCGGCGAGCTGGCGCTGCTCGACGTGCCGGTGCCCGGGTGCAAGCCGGGCGGCGTGCTGGTGCGGACCGCCCACTCGCTGATATCCACCGGTACCGAGCTGATGAAGGTGTCCGAGGCCGGCATGTCGATGGTGGGCAAGGCCCGCTCCCGGCCGGACCAGGTGGCCAAGGTCGCGCAGAGCGTGGCCACGAACGGGGTGGGCGCCACCTACCGCAAGGTGATGGGCAAGCTGGACTCCTACACACCGCTCGGCTACTCGCTGTGCGGGGTGGTCGAGCAGGTCGGGGCCGGCGTCGACGACGTGAAGGTCGGCGACCTCGTGGCCTGCGCCGGCAACGAGCACGCGCTGCACGCCGAGCTGAACTGGGTGCCGAAGAACCTCTACGCCCCCGTGCCGGACGGTCTCGCGTCCCGGCACGCGGCCTTCGGCACCGTCGGGTCGATCGCGATGCAGGGCGTCCGCCAGGGCGAGCCGCAGCTCGGCGAGGTGGCGCTGGTCATCGGCCTCGGGCTGATCGGGCAGCTGGTGGCGCAGCTGCTGACCGCCTCCGGCGTCCGGGTCGTCGGGGTCGACCCCGATCCGGCGCGCTGCGAGCTGGCCGAGCGCCTGGGCGCCGCCGCCTGCGGGGACCCCGACTCCCCGGCCGTGGTGAACGCCGTCGCGGAACTCACCGACGGCCACGGCGTGGACCAGGTGTACCTGGCCGCCGGCGGCGCGAGCAACCAGCCCGTCGAGCTGGCCGCCCGGCTGTGCCGGGACCGCGGCCGGGTCGTCGACATCGGCAAGTGCCGCCTGGACCTGCCGTGGAACGCGTACTACGAGAAGGAGCTGGACGTCCGGTTCTCCCGCTCCTACGGCCCCGGGCGCTACGACCCCTCGTACGAGCTGGAGGGGCGGGACTACCCGATCGGCTATGTGCGCTGGACCGAGCGCCGGAACCTCGCGTGCTTCCTCGACCTCCTCGCGCGCGGCCGGGTCGATGTGCAGCCCCTGATCTCCCACACGGCCGACTTCGACGACGCGGTCGAGACGTACCGGAGCCTGAAGGACGGTGAACTGAAGGCCGTGGCGGTGCTGTTCCGGTACCCCGGCGACCAGCGGGAGCAGGAGGAGGCCGCGGCCCCGGAGGTCGCGGTGCCCGCGGTGCGGCGCGGCGGCGCGGGGACTGCCCCGGCCCGCGCGGCCGGGTCGCCGGTGCGGCTGGCGTTCGTCGGCGCGGGGAACTACGCGACGTCGATGCTGCTGCCGCACCTGGCGCGGCGCGAGGGCGTCGAGCTGTCCACGGTCGTCACCACGACGGCGCTGTCGGCGGCCAACGCGCAGCGGAAGTTCGGCTTCGCCGAGGCCACCACCGACCTGGACGCCGTGCTCGGCGACAAGTCCGTCGACGCGGTGTTCGTGGTCACCCGGCACAGCTCGCACGCCGAGCTGACCCGCAGGGCACTGCTGGCCGGCAAGGCGGTGTTCGTGGAGAAGCCGCTGGCGCTCACCGAAGAGGAGCTGGCCGGGGTGCTCGCGGCGGTGAAGGAGTCCGGCAACGACCGGCTCCAGGTGGGCTTCAACCGCCGGTTCGCGCCGCTGCTGCGGGAGGCGAAGCAGCGGTTCGGCGCCCGCACCGGACCGGCGAGCCTGCGCTACCTGGTCAACGCGGGCCGCCTGGACCACGGCAGCTGGTACCTGCGGCAGGACACCGAGGGCTCGCGGTTCGCCGGTGAGGGCGGACACTTCGTCGACACGGCGAGCTGGCTGCTGGAGGCCGACCCGGTCTCGGTGTACGCGCTCACCACGCCCGGCAACGAGGACCTCCAGGTCGTCCTGCGCTACCCGGACGGGTCCACCGCCACGATCAGCTACGTCACCACCGGCGCGCCCGGCTTCCCCAAGGAGACGCTGGACCTGGTCGCGGACGGCAGGGTGCTGCGGCTCGACGACTTCGTCCGTGCCGCCGTCTACGACGGCCGCCGCAGGCAGTGGGTCGGATCGCGGCTGCCCAAGGCCCGGGACAAGGGCCAGTCCGCCGAACTGGCCGCGTTCGTCAGGGCCGTGCGGACCGGCGGGCCCATGCCGGTGCCGCTGGAGTCGCTCGTCGCCACCACGGCGGCCACCCTCGCCGTGCGGGCGGGCCTCGCCGCCGGCGCGCCGGTGACGTTGGCGCGGACGCGATGACCGTGCGCGCGGGAAGTCCGGGCTGGTACCTGCGACGGCTGTCCCGGATGGGGCCGCGGGAGGTCGGCGGCCGGGTGGGCGACACGCTGCGCAGGCGGCGGTGGCGGACGGCGCCGCCCCGGAGCCCGGGTGCGACCGGCGCCCGGTTCACCGCCGTACTGCCCGCGGGGACCGTCGCCGCGGTGCCCCCGGACGCCGCGAAACGTCTCGTCGCCGAGGCGGACCGGCTGATGGACGGGCACGCCGAGTACTTCGGGGTGGTCCGCGACGACCTGGCCGACCCGGACTGGTGCCACGACCCGAAGACCGGGCGCCGGGCTCCCTGGGGCTACGCCTTCGACGTGCCGTACCGCGACGAGGACGCGGTCGGCGACATCAAGCAGATCTGGGAGCTGTCCCGGCACCAGTACCTCACCGTGCTCGCCGCCGCCTACGCGGTCACCGGGGACGAGCGGTACGCCGAGCGGGTGGCCGCCCATCTGCGGTCGTGGTGGGCGGCCAACACACCGCTGCGCGGGGTGCACTGGACCAGCGGCATCGAGCTGGGCATCCGGCTGCTGTCCTGGGTGTGGGTGCGCCGGCTGCTCGACGACTGGCCGGGCGCGGCCGGGCTGTTCGAGGACAACCCGGTGGCGCACCGGCAGATCTGGCACCACCAGCGCTGGCTGGCCGCCTTCCCCAGCCGGGGCTCCTCCGCGAACAACCATGTGATCGCCGAGACCGCCGGGCAGTTCGCCGCGGCCTGCGCCTTCGACTGGTTCCCCTCCTCGGCGCGCTGGCGCACCGACGCCCTGCGGTCGCTGGAACGGCAGCTGCGCGCCAACACCTTCCCCTCGGGTCTCAACCGGGAGCTGGCCACCGAGTACCACGGGCTGGTGCTGGAGCTGGGCCTGGCCGCGCTGGCCGAGGCGGACGCCGCGGGTGTGCCGGTGCCCGCGACGGTCCGGCTGGTGCTGCTACGGATGACCGACGTGCTCGCGGCCGTCGTGGACAACCGGCTGCGGCCGCCGCGCCAGGGGGACGCGGACGACGGGCACGGTCTGGTCGTGGACGGCACGGGCACCGACCGCTGGGCCTCGCTGCTGGCCACCGGGGACGCCGTCTTCGGCCGGCTGGACTGGTGGCCGGCGGTGACCGGCACCGACGTACGCACCCCGCTGCTGGCCGCGCTCGTGCGGCCCTGCCCGCGCGAGGGGACCGCGCCGACCGTGGCCCGCCCGGCGACCCGGCCCGACCGTTTCGCCGACGCCGGCATGACCATCCTGCGCGGTCCGGAGGAGATCTGGTGCCGCTGCGACGGCGGCCCGCACGGCTTCCTGTCCATCGCCGCGCACGCGCACGCCGACGCGCTGTCCCTGGAGGTACGGCACGACGGGGTCGACGTGCTGGCCGACCCGGGGACGTACTGCTACCACGGGCAGCCCGAGTGGCGGCGGTACTTCCGCTCCACCCTCGGCCACAACACCCTGGAACTGGACGGCGACGACCAGTCCGTCTCCGGCGGTCCGTTCCTGTGGACCCGGCAGGCCCGCAGCCGGGTCCTGGTCGCCGGCACGTCCGGGGAGGGCGTGGCCCGCTGGTGCGCCGAGCACGACGGCTACGAGCCCTCCGTGCACCGGCGCCGGGTGGAGCTGACGGCCGCGAGCCGGGAGCTGCGGGTGGTCGACGAGATCCGCGGCCGGCACAGCCCGCGCCGGGCCGTGCGGCTGGCGTTCCACCTCGGTCCGGCGATCGCCGCGGACCTGGTGGGCACCGTCGCGGAACTCACCTGGACCCGGGACGGCGAGGACCGCTCCGCGGTGCTCGACCTGCCCGGGCAGCTGTCCTGGCGGGCGCACCGCGGCGAGAGCGACCCTCCGCTCGGCTGGTACTCCGCCGGCTTCGGGCGCAAGGAACCCGCCACCACGCTGATCGGCACCGGCTTCGCCGACGGCACCGCGCCGTCCGGGGAGTTCGTCACCGTACTCGGGTTCCGGGGCTAGGGCCCCTGTGATGGATCTCCGTGGGAGAAGGAAGGGGCCTGGGGGAGGACGCTTGGGGATCAAGGGGCGGCGACGAGCATGGGTCACGGCACCGCTGGTGCTGGCCCTGCTGGCGGCGACCGGCTGCGAGGGCACGCCGGACGCGCGGCCGAAGCCGACCACCGCACCGCCGACGTCCGTGGCCGGGGTGTGCGCCGAACGCGCGGCCGGGCCGGCCAAGGCGCCGGCGGGCGCGGTGCCGGTCGATCCCGCCGTGCCGGGCGACCTGGCGGTGAAGACCGAGGAGAACCCCCCGGGCACCACGTTCTGGCTGCTCCCCGGCAAGCACCGGCTCGGGCCGGACCGCTACGCCCAGGTCCTCCCCAAGGAGGGGGACACCTACGTCGGCGCGCCGGGCGCGGTGCTCGACGGCCGGAAGACCAACCAGTACGCGTTCGGCGGGTCCGCCCCCGACGTCACCATCCGTCACCTGACCGTGCAGCGTTTCGTCGCGCCGCACGACGAGGGCGTGGTCAACCACGACTCGGCCGACGGCTGGGTCATCGAGCACACGACGGTCCAGAACAACTCCGGCGCCGGGCTGATGGCCGGCGCCCGCCAGCGGGTGCGCGGCAACTGCCTGCGCGACAACGGCCAGTACGGCATGAACGCCTACAAGGCCGACGGCCGTATCACCGGCCTGGTGGTCGAGGGCAACGAGATCACGGGCAACAACACGGACGACTGGGAGAAGCGGCGGCCGGGCTGCGGCTGCACCGGGGGCGTGAAGTTCTGGGCCGTCGACGGCGCCGACGTACGCGGCAACTGGGTGCACGACAACCGCGGAACGGGGCTGTGGGCGGACACCAACAACAACGACTTCCGTATCGAGGGAAACCTGCTGGAGGCCAACGACGGTGCCGCGCTGATCTACGAGACCAGCTACAACGCGGTCATCCGCGAGAACCGGATCCGGCGCAACAACTGGGTCGAGGGCCGCACCTACGCCGACAGCGGCGACGATTTCCCGTTCGCGACCGTCTACATATCGGAGTCCGGCGGCGAGCCGCGCGTCCCGGCCCGCACGGACAAGATCGAGATCTACCGGAACGTGCTGGAGAACAACTGGTCCGGGATCACCCTGTGGGAGAACGCGGACCGGTTCTGCAACAGCCCGGCCAACACCTCCTCGGGTGAGTGCACCCTCCTGGTGAAGGACATCGACCGCTGCGAGCGGCCGGCGATCGCCAAGGTGCCGCTGTACGACGACTGCCGGTGGAGGACCCAGCGGGTGGACGTCCACGACAACCGCTTCACGCTGGACAAGTCCGTCCTCGACTGCACGGCGAAGTGCGACCGCATGGCGGTGCTGGCCAACTACGGCACCTATCCGGACTGGTCGCCCTACCGGGGCGAGCGGGTGGCCGAGTCGATCACCCGCAAGCAGCACAACCGCTGGCACGACAACGTCTACCGGGGGCCGTGGAGGTTCGTCGTCCACGACCCGAGCCGGGTCCTGGACTTCGCCCAGTGGCGGGACACGCCCTACCGGCAGGACGCGGGCAGCAAGTACCGTGCCGGGAAGGGCGGTTGAGATGGCCACCGACCACACGTCGAAGATCGTCGGGACGGTCTGGGGGCTCCTGGTCCTCAACACGCTCGGCTCCGCCGGGGCGAAGACCATCGTCCCGCTGCCCCGCTCCCTCATCCAGATGGTCACCATGGGCGCGCTGGTCGCCGCGTTCGCGCTGGCGCTGGTGGTCAATGCGCGGCTGCGCGTGCGGCCCAACGCCTTCCTGTTCCTGCTGACCCTGCTGCTGGTGCCGAGCGTGATCTCCAGCGCGGACCTGGAGTCCGGGTTCGGCGCGGTGTTCCGCTGCGCCCGGCTGGCTCTCTTCGTCAGCACGCTGTGGCTGCTCACCCGCTGGTGGGACGGTGAGCTGAGGTTCGTCCGGCTGCACATCCGGATGTACTACGTGGTCCTCGGCTCGGTGGCCCTCGGCGCTCTCGTCTCCCCGGGCGCCGCCCTGCCCGAGCTGTACGGCGGGCGGCTGGTCGGGGCGCTGTGGCCGCTCACCCCGCCGCAGATCGGACAGTACGCGGCGGTGATCATCGGGCTGTCCGTGCTGCTCCTGCTGGGCCGCCGGACGACCCGGGGCAGCGCGGCGCTGGTCATCGTGCCGTCCCTGGTCCTGCTCGCGCTGACCCACACCCGCACGGCCACGCTCGGGATGCTGATCGGGCTGGTGCTGGCGATCGGCTCGCTCTTTCTGACCAGCACCGCCGCCCGCCGGTTCTTCGCCTGGGTGGTGCTGTGCGCCGCCGTGGCCGCGGTGGGGTTCGGCCCCGCGCTGCGGTCGTGGTTCCTGCGCGGACAGAGCCAGGAGAACTTCACCAGCCTCACCGGCCGGGCCAAGGTCTGGGAGGCGCTGCTGGCGGCACCCCGGACGACCTCGGAGTACCTGTTCGGCAGGGGTCTGGGCGACAAGTCCTTCGGCGGGCTGCCGATCGACAACAGCTGGCTGGCCGTCTTCAACGAGCAGGGGATGACCGGCGTGACGCTGGTGGCGGCGATCATCGTCGTGCTGGGCGGCGTCGCGCTGCTGCGGCCGCCCTCGCTGTCGAGGGCCTGCGCGATCTTCCTGATCAGCTACTGCGGGATCGCGTCGTACACCGAGGCCGGGCTGGGCGACGCCTCGCCGTACCTGCTCCATCTGGCGGTGGCGGCCTCGCTGTTGGCGGTGCCCGACGCGGCCACCGCCCTCCCGGCCCCCACAGTCCCCCGACGGCGCGTCACGCGCTGGGTCCGAAGATCGGAGGTGGCCTGAGCATGCACGGCCTTCACGTGCTGGTACTGCACAACCGCTACGCCTCGGCGCAGCCGAGCGGCGAGAACAAGGTCGTCGACCAGGAGGTGGCACTGCTGCGCGGAGCCGGCCACCGGGTCGAGGTGTTCGAGCGGCGCAGCGACGACATCGCCGCCCGGTCCCTGCCGGGCAAGGCCGCGATCCCGCTGCTGGTGCCGTGGAACCCGGCGGTCCGCAGGGAACTCGCCGCCAAGCTGCGCGCCGAGCGGCCGGACGTGGTCCACGTCCACAACGTCTTCCCGCTGCTGTCGCCGGCGGTGCTGGCCGCCTGCGCGGACGCCGGGGTGCCGGCCGTCGCCACGCTGCACAACTACACCCAGGTCTGCCCGCCCGGCACGCTGCAGCGCGACGGCCGGCCGTGCACCGAGTGCGTCGGGTCCTCGCCGCTGCCCGCCGTCCGGCACGGCTGCTACCGCGGCTCCCGGCTCGCGACGGTGCCGCTCGCGGTCAGTCTGTCGGTGAACCGGCGGCGGTGGTGGTCCGGTGTGGAGCGGTTCTTCTGCATCTCGGCGGCGCAGCGCGACGTCCTGGTGCGCTCCGGCATGCCGGCCGAACGGCTGGCCGTGAAGCACAACTTCGTGCCCGACCCGGACGTACGCCGCGAAGGCGACGGCAAGCACCTGCTGTACCTGGGCCGGCTCGCGGAGGCCAAAGGCGTACGGCTGCTCATGGCCGCCTGGGACGAACTGACCGCCGGCGGCGGGGTGGGCGTGCCGCTGGTGATCGCCGGGGCGGGGCCGCTGGAGCCGGAGGTGACCGCCTGGGCGGCGGGCCGCGACGACGTGCGGTACGCCGGCCTGTACGACACCGCGCAGGTCCGCGAGGCCGTCGCGCGGTCGGTCGCCGTGGTGGCTCCCTCGACGTGGCTGGAGGCGTTCGGCCTGGTGGTCGTGGAGGCGATGGCGGCCGGGGTCCCGGCCGTCGCCGCCGGTCACGGCGCCTTCGTCGAACTCGTCGAGGACGGGGTGACCGGGCTGCTGCACCGGCCGGGCGAGGCCGCCTCGCTCGCGTCCTGTCTGCGCCGGATCACGGCCGACCCGGCCCTCGGCCGGCAGCTGGGCCGGGCGGCCAGGAGCCGTTACGAGCGGGACTTCAGCCCGGCGGTCGGGCTGGAGCGTCTGGTGGAGGGGTACCGCTCCGCGATCGCGGAGCGGTCCGGCGGCGGGGACGGCCCGCCGCCGGCTGGGGACGCACGCACTGGCTCGCGGCGGGAGCACCCGCGCGAGGGGGATGGGGGCAGTAGATGACCGGATGCCGACTCTGCGGCTCGACGGCGCTGGAGAGCGTCGTCGACCTGGGGGCGACCCCGCCGTGCGAGAGCTTTCTCGCCGCGGAACGACTGGACCTGCCGGAACCGGCGTACCCGCTGCATCTGCGGGTCTGCACGGACTGCTGGCTCGCGCAGATCCCTCCGCTGATCACGCCGGAGGAGACGTTCGAGGAGTACGCGTACTTCTCCTCCTTCTCGACCTCCTGGGTGGAGCACGCGCGCGCCTTCGTCGCGGGCGCCGTGGAGCGGGTGGGCCTCGGCCCCGACGCCTTCGTGGTCGAGGTGGCGAGCAACGACGGCTACCTGCTGAGGCATGTGGTGGACCGGGGCATCCGCTGCCTGGGCGTCGAGCCTTCGGTGAACGTCGGGGCGGCGGCGAGGGAGGCGAGGGTGCCCACGCTCACCGCGTTCCTGTCCCCGGACACCGGCTCGGCGGTCCGGGCGGAGCACGGCCCGGCGGACCTGGTCGTGGCCAACAACGTGTACGCGCACATCCCCGACGTCGTCGGGTTCACCCAGGGCCTGCGCGCCCTGGTCGCCGACGACGGCTGGGTCTCGATCGAGGTGCAGCACCTGCTGACCCTGATCGAGGAGAACCAGTACGACACGATCTACCACGAGCACTTCCAGTACTACACCGTTGCTTCCGCGATCCGAGCCCTTGCGAGCGGCGGACTCACGCTCGTGGACGTCGAGCTGCTGCCCACGCACGGCGGGTCGATCCGGCTGTGGGCCCGCCCGTCCGAGGTGGCCGGCGAGCCCACCGCGCGGGTGGCGGACGTGCTGGCCCGGGAGAAGGCCGCCGGGCTGCAGGAGCTGTCCGGGTACACCGAGTTCTCCACCCGGGTGGCCAAGGTGCGCCGGGACCTGCTGCGGTTCCTCATCGACGCGGCCGAGCGCGGCGAGACGGTCGTCGGCTACGGCGCCCCGGGCAAGGGCAACACCCTGCTCAACCACTGCGGCATCCGGCCCGACCTGCTGGCGTACACCGTGGACCGCAACCCCTACAAGCACGGCAGGTTCACCCCGGGCACCCGCATCCCGATCCTGCCGCCCGAGCGGATAGCCGCCGACAAACCCGACTACGTACTCGTCCTGCCGTGGAACCTGCGGGCCGAACTGGTCGAGCAGCTGGCGTACGTGCACGAGTGGGGCGGCCGGCTGGTCTTCCCGATACCGGAACTGAGCATTGTCGAGGTCAAGGCATGAAGGTCGTCCTGTTCTGCGGCGGTTACGGCATGCGGATGCGCAACGGAACCTCCGACGACGTGCCCAAGCCGATGGCGATGGTCGGCCCGCGCCCGCTGATCTGGCACGTCATGCGCTACTACGCGCACTTCGGGCACACGGAGTTCATCCTCTGCCTCGGCTACGGAGCCCACCACATCAAGAACTTCTTCCTCACCTACGAGGAGACGACGTCCAACGACTTCGTGCTGCGCGGCGGGCGGACCGAACTGCTGTCCACCGACATCGCCGACTGGACGATCACGTTCGCGCAGACCGGCGTCGAGTCGCCGATCGGGGAACGGCTGCGCCGGGTGCGCCACCACCTGGACGGCGACGAGATGTTCCTCGCCAACTACGCCGACGTGCTCACCGACGCGCCGCTGCCGACGATGATCGACTCCTTCGCCCGGCGTGACGCCGGCGCGTCGATGATGGTGGTGCCGCCGCAGTCCTCGTTCCACTGCGTGGACCTGGGCGAGGACGGCCTGGTGGGGGGCATCACCGCGGTCAGCGACATGCCGCTGTGGGAGAACGGCGGCTACTTCGTGCTCCGCCAGGAGATCTTCGACCACATCCCGGAGGGCGGGGACCTGGTCGCCGACGGCTGCGCGCGGCTGGCCAAGGAGGGCCGGCTGGTGGCGCACCAGCACCGCGGCTTCTGGAAGCCGACCGACACCGTCAAGGAGCGGGCCGCGCTCGACGACGCCTACGCCCGGGGCGACCGCCCGTGGGCCGTGTGGGAGCGGGACGCCACCGGGGTGGGCGCGTGATCCGGCTCGGCGCCGGGCGCCCCGGCCGGGTCGTCGCGGTCGGCGCGCACTGCGACGACATCGCCATCGGCGCCGGCGGCACGCTGCTGACGATGTGCCTGGCGCGGCCGGGCCTGCGCGTCGACGCGCTCGTGCTCTCCGGCGGCGGCAGCGACCGGGAGCAGGAGGAGCGGGCCGCGCTCGCCGCCTTCTGCCCGGGCGCCGACCTGCGGCTGACCGTGCACAAGCTGCCGGACGGCCGGCTGCCCGCGCACTGGGAGGAGGCCAAGGCCGCGGTCGAGGAGCTGCGGGCGGCGACGGAGCCGGATCTCGTGCTGGCCCCGCGCACCGACGACGCCCACCAGGACCACCGCGGCCTGGCGAAGCTGATCCCCACCGCGTTCCGCGACCACCTGGTGCTCGGCTACGAGATCGTCAAGTGGGACGGCGATCTCGGCCGTCCGGCGGCCTACCAGCCGCTCTCCACGGAGACAGCCGAACAGAAGGTGCGGCTGCTGCAGGAGCACTACCCCTCGCAGCGCCACCGGCCCTGGTACGACCGGGAGGCCTTCCTCGGCCTCGCCCGGATCCGCGGTATCGAATGCCACGAGCGCTACGCCGAGGCGTTCGCCGTCACCAAACTCACGCTCAACCTGGGGGGTTGAACCATGCGCGTACTCCTGACCGGACACCAGGGCTACCTGGGCACCGTGATGGCCCCGGTCCTCGCCGAGGCCGGGCACGAGGTCGTCGGCCTCGACGCGGGCCTGTTCGCCGACTGCGTGCTGGGGCCGCAGCCTGCGGACCCCCCGGGTACACGGGTGGACCTGCGCGACCTCACGCCCGCACACGTGGCCGGGGTCGACGCGGTGATCCACCTGGCGGCCCTGTCCAACGACCCGCTGGGCTCGCTCGCGCCGCAGCTCACCTACGACATCAACCACCACGCGTCCGTGACGCTGGCCCGGCTGGCCCGCGACGCCGGGGTGCGGCGCTTCCTGTACGCGTCGACGTGCTCGGTGTACGGGGCCGCCGGCGGCGACGAGCTGGTGGCCGAGGACGCCCCGCTGCGCCCGGTGACGCCGTACGCGGAGTCCAAGGTGCGGGTGGAGGACGACCTGCACGCGCTGGCCGACGGCGACTTCAGCCCGGTGTACATGCGCAACGCCACCGCCTTCGGCTACTCCCCCCGGCTGCGCGCCGACATCGTGCTGAACAACCTGGTGGGCCACGCGCTGCTGTCCGGCGAGGTGCTGGTGCTCTCCGACGGCACCCCCTGGCGCCCGCTGGTGCACGCCGCCGACATCGCGCGGGCCTTCACGGCCGCGCTGGACGCGCCGCGCGAGGCGGTGCACGACCGGGCGTTCAACATCGGCACCGAGACCAACAACGTGACGGTCGCCGAGATCGCCGAGCAGGTCGCCGAGGCGGTGTCCGGCGCGAAGGTGGTGATCACCGGCGAGAACGGTGCCGATCCGCGGTCGTACCGGGTGGACTTCTCCCGGTTCCGGGCGGCGATCCCCGGCTTCGACTGCGAGTGGTCGGTGAAGCGGGGCGTGCTCGAACTCGCGGACGCCTACCGGAAGTTCGGGCTGACCCAGGAGGCCTTCGAGCGCCGCTTCACCCGTCTGGCCGTGCTGCGGGCGGCGTCCGAGGCCGGCACCGTCGACGACACCCTGCGGTGGCGCGGATGACCGTCGGCGAGGAGATGCACGCGCTGGTGCGGCGGTTGTACCCGCTGTGCCGGAGCATCACCGGCGACGGGGTGCGCGCCACCCTGGACATCGTCGGCGAGTACATCCCGCTCCAGGTGCACGAGGTGCCGACCGGGACCCAGGTGCTCGACTGGACGGTGCCGCAGGAGTGGAACATCCGGGACGCCTACGTCGCCGACGCCTCCGGCAGGCGGGTCGTCGACTTCAACGCCTCCAGTCTGCACGTGCTGGGCTACAGCGTGCCGGTGTCGGCGACCCTGCCGCTGGCCGAGCTGCGCGAGCACCTGTACACGCTGCCGGAGCAGCCGAGCCTGGTGCCGTACCGCACCAGCTACTACGAGCCGCAGTGGGGCTTCTGTCTCTCCCAGGACACCCTGGACGCGATGCCGGACGGTGAGTACGAGGTGTGCGTGGACTCCACGCTCGCCGACGGCCACCTCACCTACGCCGAGCACGTGGTCCCCGGGCAGATCGCCGACGAGGTGATCGTCTCCTGCCACGTCTGCCATCCGTCGCTGGCCAACGACAATCTGGCGGGTGTCGCGGTGGCGACGTTCCTGTCCCGGGCGCTGGCGGAGCGGACGCCGTACTACACCTACCGGTTCATCTTCGCGCCCGGCACCATCGGGGCGATCACCTGGCTGGCCCGCAACGCGGAACGGATCGAGCGGGTCAAGCACGGTCTGGTGCTGGCCTGCGCGGGCGACCGGGGCCGGCTGACGTACAAGCGGAGCCGGCGCGGCGACGCCGAGATCGACCGGGTGATGCGGCATGTGCTGACCGCCTCCGAACGCCCGCACCACATCGCCGAGTTCACTCCGTACGGCTACGACGAGCGGCAGTACTGCTCGCCGGGGTTCGATCTCGGCGTGGGCTCGCTCAGCCGGACCCCGTACGCCGGTTACCCGGAGTATCACACCTCGGCGGACAACCCGGACTTCGTGACCCCGGAGGCGATGACGGACACGCTCAGCCTGTGCCGCGAGGCGTTCGCCGTGCTGGACGGCAACCGGCGGTACGTCAACCTCAGCCCGTACGGCGAACCGCAGCTGGGCCGGCGCGGCCTGTACGACTCGCTCGGCGGGCGCAGCGACGCCAAACAGGCCCAGATGGCGATGCTCTGGGTGCTCAGCCTCTCCGACGGCGAGCACGCGCTGCTGGACGTGGCCGAGCGGGCCGGGCTGCCCTTCGACACCGTCGCCGCCGCGGCCGGTGCCCTGCACGGCGCCGGGCTGATCAAGGCATGACGCCGATGACCACCGAGAAGGAGAAGGCGACGGCACGGGCCGGCCCCGCCCGGCGGGCCCTGCTCGGCCGGCTGTCCTGGGGGCTGGCCGACCAGGCGGCCTCCAGCTTGACCAACTTCGCGGTGGGGATCTACGTCGCGCGCTCGCTCGGGCTCACCGCGTTCGGCGTGTTCAGCCTGGCCTGGGTGACGTACGGCGTGGTGCTCAGCGTCTCCCGGGGGCTGGCCACCGACCCGCTCGTGGTGCGCTTCAGCGGTGTGCCGGAGGCCTCCTGGCGCGGGGCGGTGGCCCGTTCGTCGGGTACCGCCCTCGGCGTCGGCGGCGTCATCGGCGCGGCCTGCGCGGTGGCCGGACCGGCCGTCGGCGGTGAGGTGGGGTCCGCGTTCGCCTGCCTGGGCGTCATGCTGCCGGGGCTGCTGCTGCAGGACGCCTGGCGGTACTCCTTCTTCGCCGCCGGCACCGGTCGGAAGGCGTTCGTCAACGACGTGGTGTGGGGCGTCGCGCTCGTCCCGGCCATGGTGGTGGCGGCCCGCGTGGGCACGGTGGCCGCGTTCGTACTCGCCTGGGGCGCGTCCGCCGCGGTCGCCGCGGTGTACGGCTGCTTCCAGTCCGGCATCCGGCCCCAGCCGACCGGAGCGCGCGCCTGGCTGCGCGAGCACCGCGACCTCGGCTACCGGTACCTGGTCGAGAACACCTGCCTCAGCGGCGCGGCCCAGCTGCGGGCGTACGGGCTCGGCGCGATCGTCGGGGTCGGCGCGGTGGGTGTGGTCCGGGGCGCCGAGCTGCTGCTCGGCCCGTTCCTCGCCGTGCTGATGGGGCTGTCGCTGGTCACCGTCGCGGAGGCGGCACGGGTGCTGCGGCGGGCCCCGCACCGGCTCGGCAGGTTCTGCCTCCTCCTCGGCGGCGCCCAGGCCGTCGCCGCGCTGCTCTGGGGCGCCGCCCTGCTGCTGGTGCCGGACCACTACGGCGCACTCGTGCTCGGCGACGTCTGGCAGGCCGCCTCGGAGCTGATCGTGCCGGCCACGCTCGGTGTCGCGGGCGCCGGTCTCGGCACCGGCGCGGCGGCCGGGCTGCGCGCGCTCGGCGCGGCCCGCCGCAGTCTGCGCTGCCAGCTGTTCGCCTCCGCCTGCTACGTCGGCGGCGGCCTCGGCGGGGCGGCCGCGGCCGGCACGGTCGGCTCGGCCTGGGGCGTCGCCGCCGCGACCCTCGCGAGCTCCGCCGTGTGGTGGCTGCAGCTGCGCTCCGCCCTGCGCGAGCACCACCAGGACTCCATCCGCGAAGTGAGGACGCCATGACCGCCCAACCCAGGCTGAGCATCGGCCTGCCCGTCTACAACGGCGAGGAGTACCTCGCCGAGTCGTTCGACGCCCTGCTCGGCCAGACCTACGAGGACTTCGAGCTGGTCGTCTCCGACAACGCCTCGACCGACGGGACCGAGGACATCTGCCGCCGGTACGCGGCGAAGGACTCCCGCATCCGCTACCTCCGGCTGCCCCGCAACATCGGCGCCGCGCCCAACCACAACCACGTGTTCACCGAGTGCCGCGGCGAGCTGTTCAAGTGGGCCTCGCACGACGACCTGTACGCCCGGGACCTGCTGCTGCGCTGCGTCGAGGCGCTCGACGAGCGGCCGGACGTGGTCCTCGCGCACAGCGACCAGGCGGTCATCGACGAGGACGGCAAGGTGAAGGTCCCCTACGCGTACGGGCTCGCCACCGACTCGCCGCACGCCCCGGAGCGCTTCCGCAGCCTGCTGTTCGAGCCCGGCGGCGACGACTTCTACGGGGTGATGCGGACCGACATGCTGCGCCGGGTGAAGCCGCACGACAGCTACCACCACGCGGACCGCACGTTCGTCGCCGAGATCACCCTGCACGGGCCCTTCCACCAGGTGCCCGAGCTGCTGTACTTCCGCCGCGACCACCCCACCCGCGCCGAGCGGGCGAACCCCTCCAAGCGCTCCCGGTGCGTCAACCTGGACCCGCGCCGGGCGGGCCCGCTGCACCCGACGCCGCGGCTGCTCGCCGAGTACGTCTGGGGCTTCGTCTCGGCCGTCCGGCGGGCGCCGCTGTCCCCGGCCGACCGGCGCGCGTGCCACCGCCATCTGGCCGCCTGGATGACCAGCCGGGTGCGGCCGGGCGCGGGCGAGCGGGTCGAGGACCGCGCCCCGGTCGACCCGGACCTGCTGACCGTCTGCGTCGACGACCTCGTCGCCGGCCGTGAAGGCAGGCAGGCATGACGTCCGCGCCCGGGAGACCGGTACGCGTCGGGGTGTTCGGCCTGCTCGGCTCCGGCAATCTCGGCAACGACGGGTCCCTGGAGGCCGTGCTCGGTTACCTCCGCGCCGCGCATCCGGACGCGGTCGTGGACGCGCTGTGCGGCGGGCCCGAGGTCGTCACGGCCCGGTACGGCATCCCCGCGACGCGGCTGCACTGGTATCGCGGGGAGTACCGGACCGCCTCCCGGGCGGGCGCGATCGCGGGGAAGGGGCTGGGCAAAGTCGTCGACGCCTTCCGCACCGCCGCCTGGGTACGCCGGCACGACGTGGTGATCGTGCCGGGCATGGGCGTCCTGGAGGCCACGCTGCCGCTGCGGCCGTGGGGGTTCCCGTACGCGCTGTTCCTGCTCTGCGCGAGCGGCCGGCTGTCCGCCACCCGGGTCGCGCTGGTCGGCGTCGGGGCCGGCCCGATCGGCAACCGGGCGACCCGGACCCTGGTGCGCTGGTCGGCGCGGCTGGCCGCCCACCGGTCGTACCGGGACGAGCTGTCCCGCGACGCGCTGCGGGCGATGGGCGTGGACACCTCGCGCGACGACGTCCACCCCGACCTCGCCTTCGCCCTGCCGGCGCCGCCGGTGAGCGCGGCCGGCGACCCGCCGGGCCTCGTGTGCGTCGGCGTCATGGACTTCCACGGTGGCGACGACGACCGCGACCGCGCCGAGGAGATCCACCGGCGCTACCTGGACGGGACGACCCGCTTCGTCCGCGCGCTGGCCGAGGAGGGCAGGCCCGTCCGGCTGCTCACCGGCGACGCGTGCGACGCGCCGGTGGTCGCCGCGGTCCTCGACGCGGTGGACTCGCCGCTGGTCACCGCCGCCGAGGCGACCTCGCTGGCCGACCTGCTCAAGGAGACGGCGGCCGCCGACACCGTGGTGGCGACCCGGTACCACAACCTGGTCTGCGCGCTGCGGGCCGGCACCCCGACGCTCGCCCTCGGCTACGCGGCCAAGAGCGACGCGCTCATGGCGCGGATGGGGCTGGACACGTACTGCCATCCGGCTCGCGAGGTCGACGCCGACCGGCTGCTCGAACAGTTCCGGGAGCTGGAGAAGAACGCGGCGGTCGTACGGCAGACCCTCGCCGAGCGGAACCTGACCGTCGCCCGGCAGCTCGACCGGCAGTTCACGGCCCTGACAGCGGCCCTGTTCCCGGCGACCGGCCGCACCCGCACCCCCTCCCCCGCGCCCACGCACCCCCGGCAGGAGACGCCATGAAAGCGACGAAAGTCCCGGAGATCTCCGGCGCGTACCTCTTCGAGCCGACCCCGTACGCCGACGAGCGCGGCTTCTTCTGCCGCACCTTCGACGCCGACGTGGTCCGCTCGGTGGGGCTCGACCCGGACGCCTTCGTCCAGGACAGCCTGTCCCGCTCGGTGGGAGGTGTGCTGCGCGGCCTGCACCTGCGCTCCGGTGCCGGCGAGGCCAAGCTGGTGCGGTGCTCGTACGGGAAGATCTTCGACGTCGTCGTGGACCTGCGGCCCCACTCGCCGACCTACCTGGGCCGTGCCTTCTTCGAGCTGTCCGGCGAGACCCAGACGACCCTCTACATCCCGGCGGGCTGCGCGCACGGCTTCCAGGCGCTGACCGCGACCGCCGACACCTCGTACCGGATCGACCGCCCGCACGACCCGGCCGAGGACGTGACGATCGCCTTCGACGACCCGGAGCTGGCCATTCCCTGGCCGCTGCCGGTCACGTCGATGTCCGGGCGGGACCGGAAGGCGCCGAGCCTCGCCGAAGTCCTGAAGCACAGGGAGAGTTGAGACCGCCATGGACACCGAAGAGTTCGAACTGCCCAGGTCGCGGGCGGCCAACGAGCGGCTGCACGCCCTCGTGCCCGGCGGCGCGCACACCTACGCCAAGGGCGACGACCAGTACCCGGAGCACCTGGCCCCGGTCATCAGCCACGGCAGCGGCGCCCATGTGTGGGACGTCGACGGCAACCGCTACATCGAGTACGGCTCCGGCCTGCGGTCGGTCAGCCTCGGGCACGCCCACCCGCGCGTGAGCGAGGCGGTGCGGCGGGAACTCGACCGCGGCAGCAACTTCGTACGGCCGTCCATCGTGGAGGTCGAGGCCGCGGAACGCTTCCTGGCGACGGTGCCGACCGCCGAGATGGTGAAGTTCGCGAAGAACGGCTCCGACGCCACCACCGCCGCGGTGCGCCTCGCGCGTGCCGCCACCGGGCGCCCGCGGGTGGCCCTCTGCGCCGACCATCCGTTCTTCTCCACGGACGACTGGTTCATCGGCACCACGGCGATGTCCGCCGGCATCCCGTCGGCCACCAACGACCTCACCCTGACGTTCCCCTACGGGGACCTGGCCGCCACCGAGGAACTGCTCACCCGGTACCCGGACGACGTCGCCTGCCTGATCCTCGAACCCGCCACCCACAGCGAACCGCCGCCCGGTTACCTGGCCGGCCTGCGCGAGCTGGCCGACCGGCACGGCTGCGTCCTGGTCTTCGACGAGATGATCACCGGCTTCCGCTGGTCCGAGGCGGGCGCCCAGGGCCTGTACGGCGTCGTCCCCGACCTCTCCACGTTCGGCAAGGCGCTGGGCAACGGCTTCGCCGTCTCCGCCCTGGCCGGACGCCGCGACCTGATGGAGCTGGGCGGGCTGCGGCACTCCGGCGACCGGGTGTTCCTGCTGTCCACCACGCACGGTGCGGAGACGCACTCCCTGGCGGCCGCGATGGCCGTGCAGAGCACCTACGTCGAGGAGGGCGTCACCGCGCGGCTGCACGCCCTCGGCGAGCGGCTGGCCACCGGCGTCCGTGAAGTCGCCGCCGCCATGGGCGTCGGCGACCACGTCGTCGTCAAGGGCCGGCCCAGCAACCTGGTCTTCGCCACCCTCGACGAGCACGGGCGGCCGTCGCAGGAGTACCGCACCCTGTTCCTGCGCCGGCTCCTCGCGGGCGGGGTGCTGGCCCCGTCGTTCGTGGTGAGCGCCGCGCTCGACGACGCCGACATCGACCGGACCGTCGACGTGGTCGCCCAGGCGTGCGCGGTGTACCGGAAGGCGCTGGACGCAGGCGACCCCACACCCTGGCTGGCCGGACGGCCGGTGAAACCGGTGTTCCGCCGCCTGGCGTGAGGGAACGTCAGCGAGACCCCGGCCGGCCGGCCGCCCGGTCGACCAGCCACGCGGTGGCCGGTGTCACCGCCAGCGCGGTGCACCAGCCGCCGAGGACGTCGGTCGGGTAGTGCGCGCCCAGGGCGACCTGCGCCCAGCCCATGGCGGCCCCGGCGGCCGACGCGGCGGCGAGCACGAGTGACAGGCCGGCCGCCCTGCCGAGGCGGAGTTGCCCGGCCGCGAGCAGGGCCACCGCGAGGGCGAGCGCGGTGAGGAAAGCGGTGTGCCCGCTCGGGTAGGACAGGTTGTCGTCGCCATGAATCGTCCGTCCGACCAGGGGCTTGAGCAGCGTGGTCGCCCCCACCGTGCCGCCGACCGAGGCGAGGACGAACACCACGGCCCGGGGCCGCCGCAGCAGCAGGAGACAGCCCGCCACGACGGCCACGACCAGCGCCGCCGCCCCCACGGGCTCCCCCAGGAAGTCCGTGGCCAGGGCGACCCGCCGCCACGAGGGCCCCACCCCGTCGACCACCGCCGAGACCCGCTCGTCCACCGCACCGGGCTCACGGTCCCCGGCGAACAGAACCCCGCCCACGACGACACCCAGCGCGGCGAGAACCGCCACCGCCCCGAGCCACGCACGCAACACCGGCGGCAGCACGGGCGGCGCGGACGGCACGGGCGGCGCGGACAGCCGCCCGCCACGCCCGCCGGGCCCGACCCCGACATGCTCCTCGACTTCCGCCACCAACGACCCCCCGTCGTGTCCCTGGCCGTCACCCTAACCCCCCGCTTTTCATGGACGGCCTGTCGCCAGCACCGGGATACCGGCGTAGGAGAAGTCTCCCTGGTGCCGGACCTGGGGCCCTCGGCGCAGCCGGTCATCCAGTCGGTCTCCACTGACGCTGGAGCGGCGGCCCCGAGACTCGCTGTGACATCTCGGGAAGGGGTACTTCATGCCGGACTCAGGCGTCGTCAGGACGCGTCATGCGATCCATGTGGCGGCCGAGCCCAAGGCCGTGTACGAGCTGATCGTGGCTGCGGAGGACTGGCCGCACATCTTTCCTCCGACCGTGCATGTGGAGAAGTTCGACCGGGACGGCCGGTCGGAACGGCTGCGGATCCGGGCGTTCGCGAACGGGGAGGTGCGGTCGTGGACCTCCCGCCGGGAACTGGATCCGAGCGCACTGCGGGTGACGTTCCGCCAGGAGGTGTCGTCCGCGCCGGTCGCGTCGATGGGCGGCGAATGGATCATCGAGGCCGCGCCGGGCGGCAGTGGCGTCGTCCTGCTGCACGACTTCACCGTCGTCGACGACGACCCGGCGGACCGTGCGTGGGTGGAGCGCGCCGTCGACACCAACAGCGAGTCCGAGCTGGCCGCGCTGAAGACGGCCGCGGAGTCCCTGGCAGCGGAGCCGGGGGCTCTGCTGTCGTTCTCCGATCACGTCGACATCTCGGGCGCGCCGCAGGAGGTGTACGACTTCCTGTGGCGGGCCGACCTGTGGGAGGAGCGGCTTCCGCATGTGAGCAGGCTGGTGCTGACCGAGCCCGGCGACGGCCTGCAGACGGTGGAGATGGATACCCGCGCCGCCGACGGTTCGGTGCACACGACCAAGTCGGTACGCGTCGGCTTCGCGCCGGACCGGCTCGTGTACAAGCAGATCCAGGTGCCCCCGCTGATGGCCGCGCACACAGGCCGCTGGACCGTCGAGACCACCGAGGACGGGGTGCGCGCCACCTCGCACCACACCGTCGTCCTGCGTCCGGAGCGGGTGCGCGAACTGCTGGGACCCGAAGCCACTCTCGGCACGGCCCGCGACCTCGTGCGCAGGGCCCTCGGCAGGAACAGCACGGCCACCCTCACCCTGGCCAAGGAGGCCGCGGAACGCACCGCGTCCCGCTGACGCCGGATGAACGGAACTGGGCGGGGCCCCGGAGAACCGGGACCCCGCCTCCGTGTTCCGGTTCAGCTTCCCGACAGGGCCGAGTTGACCAGTTCGACGAAGGCCCGGGGGGTCTCGGCGCCGTCGAGGTCCTCGTCGGGCAGGGTCACGCCGTAGGCACGGGTGATACGGCCGGCCACCTCCAGCAGGGCGAGGGAGTCGTAGCCGAGATCCGTGAAGGACACGTCGGCGATGTCGCCGCTCAGGTCGACGCCCTCGTCCTGGCCGGCCGACTCGCGCAGGATGCGGGTGAAGTCGTCGATGCTCAGTGCCGTGACCCCGTTGGCGCTCATGGTGGGTTCCTTCCGTCGGATTCGTGCTCGGGTGGGTTCACCGGGGGTGCCGGTGGTCTGTGCGGGCCCGGGTTGCGGTGCCGCGGTGGTTCAGTTCGTGCGCGTGACCACCGCGGCCGCGTTGAAGCCGCCCTCGCCGCGGGCCAGGACCAGCGCCGCGTCGCCGGTGAGCGTGTGTGCCTCCCCCATCACCAGGTCCACGGGGCAGTGCGCGGCGACCGAGGTGACGTGCGCGGTCGGGGGAACGCTGCCGTCGCGCAGGGCCAACAGCGCGGAGACCAGGTCGAGGGCCGCACCGCCCGCGTACAGGCGGCCGGTCTGCGTCTTCGGTACCGCGACCCGTACCCCGCGGGGGCCGAACACCGCGGCCAGCGCTGCCGCTTCGGCCCGGTCCGCCTCGGGTACGCCGGCCGCGTCCGCGAAGACGACGGCGATTTCGTCGGGCGTACGGTCCGCGTCCGCGAGGGCGGCACGGATCGCGCGCTCCAGACCGTCGGCCCCGGGGTCGCGCGGATCGGGGTCGAAGGTGGCCGCGTATCCGGCGAGTTCGCCGTGGACACGGGCGCCGCGTTCCTGGGCGGACACCGGGTCCTCCAGCACCAGGTACGCGCCGCCCTCGCCCGGGACATGACCCGACGCCGCCTCGTCGAAGGGCAGGTAAGCGCGGTCGGGGCGGTTCTCGGAGCTGAGCCGGCCGGAAGCGAGCTGTCCCGCGAGGCCGAGCGGGCACAGGGCACCGTCGACGCCTCCCGCGAGCATCACCTTCGTGCCCTTGCGGATCTGCCGCCGCGCGTGGCCGATCGCGTCGAGCCCGCCCGCCTGGTCGGTGACGACGGCGCTGCTCGGGCCCTTCAGCCCGTGCCGGATCGCGATCTGGCCGGTGTTGACGGCGTAGAACCAGGCGAAGGACTGGTACGCGCTGACGAACCGGCCGCCCTTGCTCCACAGGTTCTGCAGCTCGCGCTGGCCGAACTCGAAGCCACCCATCGACGAGGCCGAGGAGACGCCCGCCTCGTAGGGGGACAGGGCGGCGAGATCGATACCGCTGTCCTTCAGTGCCTCGTCCGCCGCGTACAGGGCGAGGCGGGTCATGTGGTCGGTCTGTGGCAGCAGGCGGCTCGGGATGTGCGCGGCGGCCTCGAAGCCGGGCACCTCGCCGGCGAGCCGCGTTCGGTAGCCGGAGGCGTCGAAACGGGTGATCTCCGCGATGCCGTTCGTGCCCTCGACGACGGCCGACCAGTGTGCGTCGGTGCCGAGGCCGGTGGGGGCGGCGACACCGAGACCGGTGATCACGGGTCGGGTGGCGGTGGCCGTCACGCGGCACTCCTTTCGGGACGGGCGAGGACGACGGCGCTCTGGAAACCGCCGAAACCGCTGCCGACGCTGAGCACGGAGTCGACCCGGGCCTCCCGCGCGGTGTTCGGCACGTAGTCGAGGTCGCACAGCGGGTCGGGCTCGTGCAGGTTCGCGGTCGGCGGGATCAGGCCGTTCTCCATGGCGAGCACGCAGGCGACGAGTTCGAGCGCGCCGATCGCGCCGAGCGAGTGCCCGATCATCGACTTGATGGAGCTGACGGGCACCCGGTGGGCGTGCTCGCCGAGCGAGGTCTTGAACGCGGCGGTCTCGTGCCGGTCGTTCTGCTTGGTGCTGGAGCCGTGCGCGTTGACGTAGTCGATCTTCCCCGGCGCGAGCCGCGCCTCCGCGAGCGCCACCCGAATCGCCTCGGCCATCTCCGCGCCGTCCGAGCGCAGTCCGGTCATGTGGTACGCGTTGCCGCGCGTGCCGAATCCGGCGACCTCGGCGTAGATCCGTGCGCCTCGCTTCCGCGCGTGCTGGAGTTCCTCCAGGATCAGCACCGCGGCGCCTTCGCCGAGGACGAGCCCGTTGCGGGAGTTGTCGAAGGGGCGGGAGGCGTGCTCGGGGTCGTCGTTGCGGGGCGTGGTCGCCTTGATGGCATCGAAGCAGGCGAGGGTGATCGGTGAGATCGGCGCGTCGGTGCCGCCCGCGACGATGACGTCGGCGCTGCCCTCGCGGATCAGATCGGCCCCGTGACCGACGGCGTCGAGGCCCGAGGTGCAGCCGTCGGAGACCAACGACACCGGGCCCTTGGCGCCGACCTCGCGGGCCAGTTCGGCGGCCAGCGAGCTGGGCACGAAGTGGTCGTAGAGCCGGGGCACCGCGTACGCGGAGTCGACGAGCCAGTGGGCGCCGCCGTCGCTCAGGACGACGTACTCGTCCTCCATCGACGTGGTGCAGCCCACCGCGCAGCCGAGCGACACACCCGTGCGCGCCGCCTGCGGGGTCGTGAGGTCGAGGCCGGAGTCGGACAGCGCCTCGCGGGCGGCGATCAGCGCGAACTGGCCCGCGCGGTCGAGCCTGCGCTCCTCCTGCGGGGACAGCCCGGCCGCGGCGGGCTGGAGGTCGACCTCGGCCGCGACCTGGGAGCGGTAGGGGGTGGCATCGAAGAGGGAGATGGTGCGGGTGGCCGTCCGCCCGGTCGACAGCAGATCCCAGTACCTCTTGATCCCTGTTCCCCCGGGCGCCACCGCACCGATTCCGGTTATGACGACGCGTCGTTCCATGGGCATCCTCACTCGCTGTCGGCGGGAACCGGCGCTCCGGTCCCGGGTCGCAAACGTGTCAATCCGGCCTGGAGACCCGCTCGAACCGGCCTGGACGCCTGCGCCGGCACGTCGGCGGCCGGTCCCACGGGTGCGTTCGAGAGTTCGGCGAGGGTCCTGTCGAAGGCCTCACGCTCGGCTTCGGGTGCGCCGGGGCGCGCGAGCAGCAGACCGACCGCCCGGGAGCCTCCTCTCGCGACCCGCGGATGGCGGCGCGCGAGCACGGTGAGCCCCTGTCCCGGACCCGCCTCCGCGAGCACCACGTCCCGCTCGGCGAGCAGGAGGTCGAGCGCCGGCCCGAACAGCACGGGACGCGCGGGCTGGAGCGCCCAGAACCGCGGGTCCCGGGCCCGTTCGCAGGTGAGGGGCCCGGGCTCGTACGCCGAGTGCAGTACCAACCGGGGTCGACGCACGGGCACCGAGGCGAGCAGCGGCAGCGCGCGCAGGGCCGCTTCGGTGAGCACCGGGCTGTGGAACGGGTTGAGGGCGCGAGCCCTGCGGCAGGTGAAGCCGTCGGCGCGCAGTTTCTCCTCCGCGGTGCGCAGGCCGTCCTCGGGGCCGGCGAGCAGCACCTGGCGGGGCGCGTTGACCGCGCCGACGACGACCTCGTCGGTGGTGTACGGGGCGACCTCGTCGGGGCCCGCCTGCACGGCGAGCATGCCGCCCGGCGGGGTGCCGTCGAGCTGGGTGATGCGGTCCGCCATCAGGGCCACGGCGTCGGCCAGGTCGAAGAGGCCGGCGAGGGTGGCCGCGGCGACCTCTCCGACGCTGTGTCCGAGCAGGGCCGCGGGCCGCACCCCGGCGTCGAGGACCGTCCGGCCGACGGCCCAGTCGAGCGCGAACAGCAGCGGCTGGGCGGTGCGCGGACCGTCGGTCTCCGGGCCGGAGCGCGCGGCGAGCCAGTCGGCGCGCAGGTCGAACCCGTGCGCGCGCCACAGTTCGAGGACCTCGTCCATGCGGGTCCGGAAGCCCGGATGGGCGTGGTACAGGCCGACGCCCATACCGGGTTGTTGCGCGCCCTGCCCGGGGAACAGCAGTGCGGCCGGCCGCGGTGCGGTCACGTGGGGTCTCCTCTCTTCGCTGTCCCGCCATGCTGGAGGCGCCGGCTGGAGCCTCGGTCGACGCCGGGCACAACGTCCGCGGCCGGGGCGGCGCGGAACCGCAACGGACCCCGTGCCGCCCCGGAGCGGCCCCGGCGGAGCCGCTCCAGCCGTTCTGGACCGCTCGTCCACCGGCCGGCCGGAGTGTGGTCCCCAGCCGGAGGCACGCGACCCGTCGCCCCGGTGCGCCGCGGGCGGAACGAAGGCCGCCGGGCCGGGTACCACCCGGACCGGCGGCCGTCGGTGTCCTGCGTGTTTCCCCTGACGGCCGGTGAAAGGGCATCGGGACATGAGGTTCGAGGACCTGTACATCGCCGGGGCCGCCGTGCACCTGGAGGGCAGGACCACCGTGGCGGAGGCGCTGCGGGACGGGCGGTGCGACGAGCGCACCGCGACGCGCAGCGGGATCGACTCCGTGGCGGTGTCGACGGGCTCGTCCGCGCCCGAACTCGCGGTGGGCGCGGCGCGGCAGGTGCTGGAGCGTACCGGTACACATCCCACCGACATCGATCTGGTGCTGCACGCGACCGTGCAGCACCAGGGGCACGATCTGTGGGCCCCCGCCTCGTACATCCAGCGATACGCGCTCGGCAACCGGTGCCCCGCGATCGAGATCAAGCAGCTCTCCAACGGGGGCATGGCCGCGCTGGAACTCGCGTCCGGCTACCTCACCGGCGCGCCCGGCCCCACGGCCGGGCTGCTGACCACGGGCGACGTATTCACAGACCCCGGCTTCGACCGCTGGCGCAGCGACCCCGGCACCGTGTACGGGGACGCTGGTACCGCGCTCGTCCTCGCCCGGGGGCGCGGGGGTTTCGCGCGGCTGCGCAGTCTCGTGACCGTGTCGGACGCCGATCTCGAACAGATGCACAGGGGGCGGGACCCGTTCTCGCCGGTGCCGTTCGCCGTCCGGCAGCCCATCGATCTGGGGCTGCTGCAGCGGGCGTTCATCGAGGACACGGGGCGGTCGTACAGCGTCGCCCGGATCACGGCCGGGCAGGACGAGACGCTGAAGCGGGCGCTCGCCGAGGCGGACTGCACGCTCGCCGACCTCTCCTGGTTCGTGCTCCCGAACTTCGGACGCGGCCGGCTGAACTCCACGTTCCTGCGTCGCTGGAGCATCGAGGAGGAGCGGACCACCTGGCGGTGGGGCCGCTCGGTCGGCCACCTCGGAGCCGGCGACCAGTTCGCGGGTCTCGCGTTCCTCGCCGGGTCGGGCCGGGCGCGCGCCGGTGAACTGGGCCTGCTGTTCGGGGTGGGCGCCGGGTTCACCTGGAGCTGCGCGATTGTGGAGTTCACGGGTACGGGCGCGGGAGAGACGGGATCCGGATGACCGCGCCGCGCCGGTGGCACATGCTCGCCGAGCGGGTCGGGGCGGGCCGCCGGTCCGCGGCGGCCCGCCCCTTGTCCTCTTCTGCCCTCGTGTCCCTGTCGCCGGGTCAGGGCTGTGCCGGCGGGTTGACGACCGACTTCTCGACGGCCGCCGGCTCCAGCTGCCACTTCTTGAGGATCTTCGCGTACGTGCCGTCCTCGATGAGCTGGTTCACCGCCTTCTTCAAGGGCTCGGCGAGCGGGGAGCCCTTCTTGACGGCGAGACCGATGTTCTTGCGTTCGATCTCGTTGAGGTAGCGCAGGTCCGGCTGCTGGGTGGCCGCGTAGCGCAGCACGCTGGCCGTCGTCATCAGGACGTCCACCCGGCCCTGGCGCAGCGCGAGGAAGTGCGCGGCCGCGTCCGGGTAGGTGTTGATCTCGATCGGCTCCTTGTCGTCGGCCGCGCATTTTTTGCTCGCCGCCTCCAGGTCCGCCTCGAACGTCGTCCCCGTGCCGGTGCCGACGCGCAGTCCGCAGAGCCGACCGAGGTCGTCGACCTTCTTCAGCTCGCTGCCGTCCCGCACGGCGAAGCCGGTGCCGTCGGTGACGTAGAGAACGAAGTCGAGCACCTGCTTGCGTTCCTCGGTCACGGCGAGGTTCGCGGTGCCGAGTTCGTAGCGGCCGGCGTTCAGGCCGGTGATGAGGGAGGCGCCGCTGACGTGCTTGCGCTCCACCTTCAGTCCGAGGACGCGGGCCACGGCCTCGGAGACGTCGATGTCGATGCCGCGTGGCGGGCCGCCGTCCTCGGGGCTGAACGCGACGGGGGGCACGCCGATGCCGGATCCGATGCGCAGCACCCCCGACTCGCGCAGCTTCGCGGGCAGCGCGGCGGAGATGGCGGATTCCTCGTGGACCGCGGAGACGACGTCCTCGCGCCCCAGGTCGGCGGCCCGGGTGTCCTCGGGGATCTCCTCCGTACCGGAGCCACAGGCCGCGAGGAGCAAGGTGAAGAGGGTTGCCGTGGCGAGAGCCTGAGTGGTGCGCGGGCGATGTCCGCGCACGCCCGTGGGGCGCGCGGTCGGGGTTCGGGACATGGGGTCTCCTCGACGGTACTGGGCTCTGTTGCGGGGCGGGGGCACGGTGAGAGGCGGGAACCGGGCACGGCCTCCCGTCGATCGCGGGCGTCGGCGCGACTCTCCGCGTCAGCCGCGGGCCAGGAAGCGGACCGTGCGGTCGTTGTGCGGGGCGTCGAAGACCTCGTCCGGCGGGCCCGTCTCGACCACCCTGCCGTTGTCCATGAAGACGACCTGGTCGGCGATCTCCCGGGCGAACCGCATCTCATGCGTGACGACGACCATCGTCATCCCGCCGTCGGCGAGTTCCCGGATCACGGTCAGCACCTCCTGGGTGAGTTCGGGGTCGAGCGCGCTGGTCGGCTCGTCGAAGAGCATCGCCCTCGGTTCCATGGCGAGGGCTCGGGCGATCGCGGCCCGCTGCTGCTCGCCCCCGGAGAGCTGATGCGGACGGGAGGTCTCCTTACCCGCGAGGCCGACCCTGGCGAGCAGGTCGCGGGCCCGTTCCTCGGCCGCGGCGCGCCGCAGCCCGAGCAGGGCGCGCGGTGCCTCGGTGACATTGCCGAGGACCGTCATGTGCGGGAAGAGCCGGAAGTTCTGGAAGACCATGCCGGTACGGGTCCGTTGCCGGGCGACCGCGCGGCGGGGGCGCTCGTAGAGGCGGTCGCCTCGCCACTCGTGGCCGACGAGTTCGCCGTCGACGACGATGCGTCCCGCGTCGATGCGCTCCAGCCGGTTGACGCACCGCAGCAGGGTGCTCTTGCCCGATCCCGAAGGGCCGATGACACAGGTGACGGTGGACTCCGGGACGGTGAGCGAGACGTCGTCCAGTACGGTCGGCCCGCCGAACGACTTGTGGACACCGACTGCCTCGATCACTTTCGGTCCCCCGTGGCGTAGCGTCGTTCGACGAAGTGCTGGACGACGCTGAGCAGCGTGGTCAGCAGCAGGTACCAGAGCGTGGCCACCAGGAGCAGCGGGATGACCAGGTAGTTGCGGTTGTAGATCAGCTGGGTCGCGTAGAGCAGGTCCTGCACGGCGATGACGCTGACGATGGACGTGCCCTTCAGCAGGCCGATGATCTGACTGCCGGCGGGCGGCAGGATCGCGGGCATGGCCTGCGGCAGCACGATGCGGCGGAAGGTCCGCCAGCCGCCGAGGCCGAGGGCCTCCGCGGCCTCGGTCTGGTCGCGTCCGACGGACAGGATGCCGGCCCGGACGATCTCGGCGAGCTGTCCGGCCTCGTGCAGGACCAGCCCGATGACGGCGGCGGTGAGGCCGCTGATCATCCGCTCGGTGGAGAACTCGGTGAACGCGGGCCCGAACGGGATGCCGAGGGACAGCTCGGGGTAGAGCAGCGAGATGTTGTACCAGAACAGCAGTTGCACGAGCATCGGAACGGAACGGAACAGCCAGGTGTAGCCGAAGCTCAGCGTCACGAGGATCGGATTGCGGGACAGCCGCATCACGGCGAGCGCGGTGCCGAGCACGAAGCCGCCGGTGAAGGCGATCGCCGTCAGCCACAGCGTGGTGCCGAGTCCGGCGAGCACCGAGTCCGCGGAAAGGTACTTGGCGACGACGTCCCAGCGGAACGCGTCATTGGTGATCAGGGCGTTGAGGGCCATCGCCAACAGGACCAGGCCCGCCGCTGCGGCCACCCAGCGCAGCGGGCGGGGGCGAGGCCGTGCGAACGCCGCGTCCGCCCCGTCCACCGTCCTCCGGCCCGGCCCGCCGGTTCCGTCCGAACGGAGCCGGCGGGCCCGGGACGTACGGTCCTGGCCGCCGGTGCCGTCGCCCGGGCCCGTGCGGCCTCGCTCGGTGCGCAAGGAAACCATCGGCGGTCCGTCCTCAGTCGTTCGCCGCGTAGTGCGGCAGGATGTGCTCGGCGAACAGGCGCATGGTGCGGGCCGACTCCTCGAAGGGCATGGCACCGGAGATGACCTGGAGGCTGATGGTGAAGTCCCCGAACCAGCCGCGGATGTCGTCGATCGCGGCCCGTACTTCGTCGCGAGTGCCGACCAGTGCCTTGCGTTCGGCGACCGCGCGGTCGAAGTCGCCGCGGCCCGCCTTCTCGACGATCTTCTCGTATCCGGGGTAGTCGGTACTGCGGGTCTCGCGCCACGCGGACACTGCGGACGCGAGTGCCCGGTTGGCCCGCTCGGAGGCCTGTCCGCCCTTCTCGCGGGCCTCCTGGCCGTCCTCGGCGAGGTAGCAGTTGTAGCTCATGTGGATGTCCTCCTCGGTGGGCTTGAAGCCCGCGGCGGAGGCGGCGTCGCGGTACAGGGCAAGCGTCTTCTGCACCTGTTCGCGGGGGTTGATGGAAGGGACGAGCATCACGCCGTGTCCGGCGCGGGCCGCCGCCTCCGCGGACGCGGGCGTCTTCGCGGTGGCGACGAGGATCCGCGGATGCGGGCGCTGCCAGGGGCGCGGAAGCATGGTGACCGGGCCGAAGCGGTGGAAGGTGCCCTCCCAGACGACGTCCTCCTCCGCCCAGAGCCGGCGGACCGCCTCGACGCCCTCGTCGAAGCGGGCCCGGCTCTCGTCCATCGAGATCTCGAACGCGGTGAACTCGTCGGGCAGGAAAGCCCGTCCGAAGCCGACGTCCAGGCGGCCCTGGGAGATGTTGTCGAGCATGGCGAGCTTGCCGGCCAGCTTCAGCGGGTGCGTGAAGACGGGCAGTACGGCGCCGGTGACGAGGCGGACCCGGCGGGTGCGGGCCGCCGCGGCGGCGAGGAAGGTCACCGGGTCCGGGCTGTAGCCGCCGTACTCGTGGAAGTAGTGCTCGACGGTCTTGACATGGTGGAAGCCCAGTTCGTCGGCGAGTTCGGCCAGCCGAAGCGACTCCTCGAAGTGCTGTCCGGCGGACTTCTCCGCAGGTCCCACGGTGGGGAAGAGGTTGATGCCGAACTTCATGGGGTCCCCTCGGTGTGATGGCTGGACGGACGGTGCGTGCGACGCGGCCGCGAGGCGGCGGCTGCCGGCTAGTCGGCCGTCGCGGTCCCGGACAGGGCCGGTACGGGCAGATGGATGTAGTCGCGTTCGTGGTAGAGCATCGGCGCACGGCCGTGCACGACAGCGCCCTCGATCCGGCCCAGGAACACACTGTGGTCGCCGGCCGGTACCTCCTGGTGCACGAGGCACTCGGCGGCGGCGCTGAGGTGGTGCGCGGGCAGGAGTGGGGCCTGCGCGGCCCGCCCCGAGGGCCGCCAGTCGAGGCCGGTGAACTTCTGGGTGCTCTTGCCGGCGAAGCGCTCCGAGAGCCGTTCGTTGTGCACGGCGAGGAAGTTGACCGCGAAGCCGCCCGAGTGCCGGATGGCGGCGAGGGTCCGCGACCCGGTGCCCACACACACGAGCAGCAACGGCGGGTCCATCGACACGGAGGTGACGGCGCTGGTCGTCAGACCGCTCGGCCGGCCGTCGGGGCCCGCGGCGGTGACGACACAGACCGCGGCCGGGTGCGCGCTGAACATCGAGCGGAACAGTTCGTCATCGATCGCCATGGGTCTGTAGCTCCTCCCTTGCCCGCTCAGGCTTTCGAAGGGCGCTGGAGGGCGGGTCCATACCCTCTGGAGGGGAGTTCCGGCTGTTCTCGTCCAGCACCTTCGCCAGCAGCGCCGTCGCGTTGCGGTGCAGGGGGAAGTCGGTGCCGGGGGGCAGGATGCCGCTTTCGTCGAGCAGCCGGGCCACACGCGCGGTGACGACGCAGAACCGGTACGCCGCGAACAGCTCGTAGTACGGAAGGTCGCGCGCGGTGCGCCCGACGCGCTCCTCCCAGCGGGCCACGGTCTCGGCCCGGCCGGGCAGCCCGGCGAGCCGGGGCACGCCGATGCCCTCGCTGAGGTGCCGGTCCATGTGCAGGTACCAGGCAAGGTCGGTCTCGGCGGGCCCCAGCGCGGCCATCTCCCAGTCGAGCAGCGCGGCGGGCCGCGTCCCGGCGTAGACGATGTTGCCGATCCGGGCGTCTCCCCAGAGCAGCGACGCCGGTCCCTGGTCGTCGGGTACGTGGGCGCGCAGCCGGTGGAGAGCGTCGGCCGCGGTCGTGTTGTCGTCGGCGACCCCGTAGAAGTCCAGGTGATGCGTGAAGTGCCGCAGCAGTTGCGCCGGGCCGGTGGGGCCGAACTCGGGCCGGTCGAGAAAGTCGGCCCCGGCCTCCTTCGGGTCGAGGCGGTGGACGGCGGCGAGCGCGTCCACTCCCCCGTTCCACACGGCGGCCCGGTCGGCGGGCGACAGCCGGGTCAGCCAGCCCTGCCGGTGATAGGAGGGCAGATCGGCGGGCACCTGCCCGTCGACGCGTTCCATGACGAGGAACGGCGCGCCCAGGTACTCGGCGGACGGCTCGTCCCACAGCACCGGCGGTACGGGCAGGCCGGTGTCGCCGAGCAGCTTCAGCAGCCGTACCTGGCCACCCCAGAAGTCCTCGGGAAAGACCCGGTGCCCGGTCGGGGCGACCCGGACCGCGAGCGGCCGCCGCCGGGAGATGCCGCCCTCGGTCCACTCGGCGTCGAACAGCAGGATCTCACCGGAGAATCCGGCATCCTTCGGCACGGTGACGGGTCCGAGCTCGACCGCACCGATCTCGGCGGAACGGGTGCCGAACCAGTGGGTGAGGACGGCGCGGGTCAGGTCGGGGTCGCGTTGCAGAGGTACGGGCACGGGATGGGTCTCCTTACGGCCGGCGCCGGCCGGGCACGGACGGTGGGACGAGCGGAAGGGGGACGACGACGCTGCCGCCGCGCCGGATCGCGGCCTGCAGCCGCCCGATCACGGGGCCCGGCGCGACGCCGAGGTCTCGGGCGAGCCGACTGGTGAGCCGGGACGCGACATCGAGCGCGTCACCGGCCCGGCCGGTCTGGTGGAGCGCGGTCATGTACCGGGCGTGCAGGGCTTCGTGGGTGGGGTGGCGGCGGGTGAGGACGGCGAGTTCGGCGAGCACGTCACGAGGGCGTCCGAGGCGGAGGCGCACATCGAGGTACATCTCGTGGACCTCCAGACGGCGCCGCTCCCAGTGGGTGACGGCGGACCGGAGCACCGGTCCGGTGCGCACGTCGGCGAGGACGGGCCGACTCCACAGAGCGAGCGCGCCGCGCAGCAGCCGCTCCACGGTGGCGTCGTCGCCGGTGGCCCGGCCCGCCTGCTCGACGAGCCGCTCGAACCTGAGCAGATCCAGCTCCTCGGGCTCGACGACCATGAGATAGCCCTGTCCGGTCGTCCTGAGCCGCTCACGGGCCACCTCGCGGGAGCCGACGGACGGCATGCGGGCCAGCAGTCGGCGCAGGTGCATCACGTACGTCTGCAGGGTGGTGGCCGCGCTGGGCGGCGGATGCTCGCCCCAGATCTCGGTCACACAGGTGTGGGCGGGCATGACCTCGCCCGCGTGGAGCAGCAACAGTCCGAGCAGCTGGCGCTGCTTGGGCGCGGTGGGCAGATGGCGGCCATCGCTGTCCTCGACGGACAGCCCCCCGAGCACGCCGAATTCCATCGTGGGTCCTCTCTTCGCCTGGAGCGGTGGTCCAGGTGCGGCTTCCGTGGTCCTTCCAGCGGCGCTCCACCGGGTGTCGGCCCAATGGACGGGCACGGAGCCGAGGTTGTGCGGAACAGGTGGAGGGGTCATGCCGGGGACTGTGGTGACGGTGGCCGACGGGGTGCACGCGTATGTGCAGGAACCGGTCGGCTGGTGTGTGAACAACGCCGGGATCGTCGTGGGCGGAGACACGGTCCTCGTCGTCGACACGGCGGCCACCGAGAAGCGGGCACTCGCGCTGCGGGAGGCTGTGGACGCGTTGGCGCCGGGCCCGCGCCGGATCGTGGTGAGCACCCACCACCACGGCGACCACACCTTCGGCAACCATGTGTTCTCCGGCGCGCACACGCTGCTGGTCAGCCATGAGGCGGGTCCCGCCGAACTGGTGCGCAAGGGCACGGCGTTGCAGTCGATGTGGCCGCGGGTCGAGTGGGGTCACACCCCGACCGTGCTGCCGACGCTGACCGTGCGCGAGGGTGCCGGCCTGCGCCTCGGCGACATCACCGCGCGGCTGATCCATCCCGGTGTGGCACACACCTCGGACGACCTGGTGGTGTGGCTGCCCGAGCGGCGGGTGCTGTTCGCCGGCGACCTGGTGTTCTCCGGGGCCGCGCCTTTCGTGCTGATGGGTTCGCTCTCCGGGTCCCTCGCGGCGCTCGCGCGGCTGCGGGAGCTCGACCCGCTGGTCGTCGTCGCGGGGCACGGCCCCGTCGGCGGACCCGAGTTGCTCACGTTCACCGAGGACTACCTGCGCTGGGTCGCGGAGCTCGCCGAGCGGGGTCTCGCAGACGGGCTGAGCCCCCTGGAAACGGCGACCCGCGCCGACGAGGGCGCGTTCGCCACCCTGCTGGACCGGGAGCGGCTGGTCGGCAACCTCCACCGCGCCTACCACGAGGCGGGCGGCGGTGCGCCCGGCGCCCGTATCGAGTCGGCGCCGGCGATGCGCGAGATGGTCGCCTTCAACGGCGGCCGTCCCCTGCGCAGCCCGGCCTGACGGACGGCAGGGCCGCGGGCTCCGCGGTACCGAGGTGTCCATGCCCCGCAGCGTTCCGGCGCCCGGTGGAGCGGGACTCCAGGTGCGCTGGACCACTCCCCGGGGCGTGTCCTCGCACCGGGGAGTCTCCAGTCCTCCTCCGCCGAGGCGCGAGCCGTGCCGCGCACGCTCGGCGAAGTCCCGAAGCCGATGCTGTGGAGGAGAGATGGATCTGCGTGGCAGGACCGCCGTCGTCACCGGGGGGACCCGGGGACTCGGCCGGGACGTGGCGCTCGCGCTCACCGATGCGGGAGCCACCGTCGTGGTGGCCGCACGGGAGGTCCCGGACGACCCGGGTGACGGGCTGATCGCCCTGAAGGCGGACGTGACCGCACCGGACTCGGTGGCGGCGCTGATGGACACGGTCCACGAACGGTACGGGGGTCCGCACATCGTGGTGGCGAACGCGGGCCTGAGCCGCCCGGGTCCGGTCGCCGCGCTGTCCGTGCGGCACTGGAACGAGGTGGTCGACACCAATCTGCACGGCGTGTTCCACACCGTGCGGGCGGCGGTGCCGTACGTGCGTGAGGCCCCGGGCGGCCGGATCGTCACCATGTCCTCCCTCCTGGGTTCGCGTGCCATGCCGGGCGCCGCGGCGTACTGCGCGTCGAAGGCCGCGGTCGAGGCGTTCACCGCCGTCGCCGCGCTGGAGCTGGCCGCGGACGGGGTGACCGTGAACTGCGTGGCGCCGGGCTACATCGACTCCGGCATGGGCAAGGCGCTCATCGGCAACGAGACGCTGTGGCCGAAGCTCGCCCCGTCCCTCGCGGCCGGACGTCCCGGTACGGGCGACGAGGTGGCCCGGGCCGTGCTCTTCCTGGCCTCGCCGGAGAGCAGTTACATCAATGGCCAGGTGCTGCGCGTCGACGGTGGCGTGCGCTGAGCGCGTCCCCTCGGGCGATCGCGGGCCGACGCGTGATGTATGTGCCGGCCCGCGATCCTCTCCGGTTCAGACCTGGGCGGCCTGGCCCTGTCGCACCGGCAGGCTCAGGTGCGGCTCGCCCTTGATGAGCCCGGTGAGCGCGTCGAGCCGGCGGCGGAACTCCGGCTCCGCGAGAGCCTTGCGGAAGGTGTCCTCGTCATCCCACTCGGCGATGTTGAAGTACACGGAGTCGTCCTTGGTGGACCGTACGAGGGAGTAACGGACGAGGCCCGGCTGGGTCTCCATGAAGGCTCCGACGGCCTCGTAGCGGTTCTCGAACTCCTCGGCGTCGCCGATCAGGGTGAGCTTGTTGACGAACACGACGGCCATGGTGGTCTCCTCGGGTGGATGTTCGTGCGCGGGTGGTCGTGAGTACCCGGCGGCGCGGGCCTGTACGGCGGGCTTCGGTCAGCCGGCGGTGCTCGCGCCGGCGGCGGCGAGGGCCGGATAGTCGGTGTAGCCCTGGCCGCCGCCCTCGTAGAAGAAGCGCGGGTTCCAGGCGTTGAGCGGGGCGCGGGTGCGCAACCGCTCGGGCAGGTCGGGGTTGGCGAGGAACTGGCGGCCGAAGGACAGGAGGCCGGCGCCCTGGGCGAGGGCTTCGCCGGCGGCGGCGAGTGTGCCGTCGGTGTCGAGCGGTCCGGTGCCCGCGTTGACGACGGCGGTGCGCGGCCAGCGTCGGCTCAGCTCGTGGACGAGGGCCGGATCGCTGCCCGCGACGAAGTGGACATGGCCGAGGCCGAGTGCGGCGAGCGCGTCCACAAGCACCGGGTAGACCTCGGTCCGGTCCGGCTCGGACATGTCGTTGAGCGGGAACCCCGGGGAGAGCCGGATGCCGGTGCGTTCCGCCCCGATCTCCGCGGCGACGGCCCGGGCGACCTCGACGGGGAACCGGATGCGGCCCTCGGCGTCGCCGCCGTACTCGTCCTCGCGTGTGTTGGTCACCGGCGACAGGAACTGGTGCAGCAGATAGCCGTTGGCGCCGTGGATCTCGACACCGTCGAAGCCGATGCCGGTGGCGGTGCGGGCGCAGCGCACGAAGTCCTGGATCGTGGCGGCGATCTCGTCCCGGTTCAGGGGGCGCGGTATCGGGTAGGCCGGCTTGCCGGTGAAGACCCGGGCGATCCCCTCGGCCCGGACGGCGGACGGCGCCACGGGGGTCTCGCCGTGCAGGTCGGGGTGGCTGACCCGGCCCGCGTGCATGATCTGGAGGTACATCCGCCCGCCAGCGGCGTGCACGGCGTCGACGATCCGGGCCCAGGCGCGGGTCTGTTCGGCGGTGTGCAGCCGGACGCTGTGGGCGTGGCCGACGGCCAGGGGGCTCGGGTGGGTCGCCTCGCTGATGATGAGCCCGGCGGCGGCGCGCTGCGCGTAGTACTCGGCCATGACCGGCAGCGGTGTGCCGTCGGCGGTGGTCCGGCCGCGGCCCATCGGGGACATGACGATCCGGTTCGGCAGGGTGAGGCCGCCGAACGGGGTCGGGTCGAACAGGCCGCTCATGCCCCGGCCCCGGCGACGGCTTCGCGTCCGGTGATCGTCTCGGCGCCGTCGTGGCTGATGTAGCGGCTGCGGACGAACCATGTCCCGGCACGGCGCTCCAGGACGTCCTCGGCGGTCGTGCTCAGGTACAGCCGGGGTTCGCCGCCCTTCGGGGTCTCGAACACGACGGCGTAGTAGCGGGTGCGCACGACGCCGGGCTCGACGGGCTCGGCGGCGATCATGCCGAACCAGTGGCGGCGGGTCAGACCGCGAGCGGCGAGCGCGTCGATGCCCTTGCGCATGCCGGCGGCGATGTCCGCACGGCCGCGCTTGACGCCGGGCTTGACGTTCTGGGCGAACGTGCCGTCCTCGGTGAACTGCTCGGCCCATTCCTCCGCCCGGCCCGCGTCCAGCAGGTGCGCGTGCCCGGCGTAGAACTGGGTGATGGCCGCGTAGTCCAGGTCGGACACGGTGTGGGTGTCCGGAGGTGCGGTCCGTGTCACGGTCTTCCTCCTGTGCTTCGTGGGCGCCTGTCGAGCGCCGGGGTCCGGCCCACCTTCGCCGGTTCCGGTGGAGCAGGCGTGGAGTCCGGCTCCACGCGTACGGGCCGGCCCCGGAGGTCAGCCGGCCGTGCGCAGCGGTACGGATGTGCTGTCCGGCCCCGGCAGGTACACGGACTCCCCCACCGGCACGGAGTTGAGCAGATCGGCGTGCAGGTCCCGGACCCGGGCCGAGGGCTCCAGGCCGAGTTCGGTGCTGAAGGTGCGGCGGAGCCCGGCGAACACCTCCAGGGCGTCGGCGGTGCGCCCGGAGCGGGAGAGGGCGATCATCAGCTGGGCATGCAGATTCTCGTATGTGGGGTACTGACGGGTGAGCACGCGGAGTTCGCCGATGAGCCGGTGGTGGCGGCCGATCCTCAGGTCGGCGTCGATGCGCTGTTCGAGGACGCCCAGCCGTGTCTCGCGCAGTCCACTGAGCCGGGTGCGCAGCAGCGGTCCGCAGGTCACGTCGGCGAGCGCCTTGCCCGGCCACAGTCCGAGGGCCCGGTGCAGCAGTTCCGACTCCCGGGTGTGGTCGCCGACGATGCGGGCGAGGGAGGCCTGCTCGACGAGCTTCTCGAACTGGTGCAGGTCCAGCTGACCGGCGCCGACGGCGAGGAGGTAGCCGCGGTCACGGGTCTCCAGGTACATCTCCGCGGGGGCGCCGGTGACGGTGGCGGCGCTTCTGAGGGTCTTGCGTATCTGCATCACGTACGTCTGGAGTGTGGAGTGGGCGCTCAGCGGCGGCGAGTCCGCCCACAGCTCGTCCACGCATTCGTCCACGGTGACGACCTGCCCGGCGTGCAACAGCAGCAGGCTCAGCAGCTGACGCTGCTTCGGGGCCCGCGGGGTGACGGTGCGCAGGCCGTCGGTGAGGGTGAGCGTGCCGAGGATTCGTGCGTACATCTCGCCTCCAGGGCTGGCTTGATGGGCTACGGGCACCATCGTGGCCGCTGGATCTTGCACCTCACTTTCGGCGGCCTTTCAGCCCGGCGGGCCTCTCCCCGCACGCGCCGTCGTGGGGCACGGCCGTCACGCAGCCGCAACACGGCGTCGACGAAGCGTCCCGGAACGCTCAGGGGCGCCCTCGGCGAAGGGCGCCCCCGTCACTGCTCCCGCCACCGTCACGCACTGCATTCCGGGAACAGTGCGTGAAGGCTGCCGGACACCTCGGGCAGGTCCGTGCCGCTGCGGTCCGCGAGCCTTTCCGCGGACTTCGGGTGTTCCCGGCCGGGCGTGTTGCCGGTGCGTCGGCACAGCTCCTCGGCCTGGGCACGCAGGAGGAGCAGCCCGGATCCGTCGGCGACGGTGACGGCGCGCGCGCCGAGCTGGTAGGCCTCGGCAGGCCGGCCCCCCGCCAGTTCGAGCCGTCCGAGGCCGATGAGGGCGTGGGCCTCGGACTGGGGGTGACCGATGCGTTCGGCGATGGCGAGAGTGCGGGTGAACTCCTCGCGGGCGTCGGCGGATCTGCCCCGGATGATGTGCAGCCCGCCGAGGGTGTTGCGGGCGTTGGCCTCCAGGGCGACATAGCCGTGGTCGCGGGCGATGACGACGGCGCTCTCGGCGTGCTGGTAAGCGAGGTCGACATAGCTGTTGCAGGCGTAGACCTGGGCGAGCCCGTAGGAGGCGAGAACAGTCGAGTGGGGCGCGTTGAACTCCTTGCTGAGCGACAGCGCGAGGCTGAGGTTGTCCATGGCCGCGTCCCATTCGCGCAGGTCGGCGTGGACGGCACCGAGCCGGGCCAGCACCTCGGGGCGGGAGCGCTGGACGCCGTCCTCGTCGAGGATCGCGGCGGCGCGGCTGAAATGGGCCTCGGCCACGTGCAGCCGCCCCTGGCTGTGCCGGGCCATGCCCAGATACATCAGGCCGCGGGCCTCGACATGCCGCAGCTCCAGATGCCGGCTGATCTCCAGGCCGCGTTCCAGCAGGGTGACGGCGCTGTCTATGTGCTTGGTGGGTCGCTGGAGCTGGTTCATCGCGATGGCGTTGACGGTGACGGCCTCGAAGTCGCGCACGCCGAGCCGGATGAACTCCCGGTGCGCGACGCGCAGTTCGCGGGCAGCGTCCGGGAGCCGGTTGAGACCCTGCAGCGCGAGTCCGACGCTGAGCCGCATCACGGCGGTGACCCGCTGGTCGCCGAGCGAGCGCGCGGCGCGCAACCCGGCCTGGGCGATGGTGAGCCAGTCGGTCTGGAGCCGGCCGAGGGTGAAGTAGCCGCGGAGCATGTCCACGAGGCGGACGCAGACCTCGTCCAGGTGCTCGTCGGCGGCACGGACGACCAGGGCCACGAGGTTGGACTGCTCGACGCGCAGCCACTCCTGCGCGGCCCGGGGTTCGACCTCGACGCCCGGGCCGTGCGGGTCGGGCCGGAACACCCGCAGGAAGCCCGGGTAGCAGGACCGCACGGCCTCGTCGGTGCGGCGCAGGTACCAGCGGCACAGCCGGTTCAGGGCCTGCCTCCGGTCGGCGGGACCGTCCTCCTCGATGCTCCGCTCGGCCGCGTACAGGGCGATGAGACTGTGGAAGCGGTAGGTGTCCTGCGACGAGACCTCGATGAGTTGGGCCGCCGCGAGCTTGTCGAGGAGTTGGTCGGCCACCTGGGGCTCGCAGTCGGCGAGTTGGGCGGCGGTAAGGGCGGTGAAGGCCATGTCGCCGACGACGCCGAGCAGTCGGAAGAACCGTCGGGACAGCGCGGGCAACGACTCGTAGGCGACTCCGAAAGCGGCCCGTACGGCGGTCGACGGGCTGTCGCCGAGGGCGAGGAGTTCCAGCGGGTCGCCCTCGCGCAGCGCCTCGGCGAAGGACTCGACGGAGCGCCAGGGCCGTCCGGCCAGGTGTCCGGCGGCGATGCGCAGGGCGAGCGGAAGCCGGCCGCACAGTTCGACGAGTTCGGTGACGGCCGTGGCGCACAGGGTCTCCGGGGCCCTGCCGAGAACGGCGGTCAGCACCTGCTCGCCTTCCTTCTGTGACAACAGGTCGAGGGTGAAGCTGCGTGCGCCGTACACGGCGACGAGGTCGGGCCGGTACTCGCGGTGCAGGGCGAGCACGGCGCAGCTCGGAGAACCCGGCAGCAGGTCGGGGACCTGCTCACTGGTGTTGACGTCGTCGATGACGATGAGTACGCGCCGGTCGGCGAGCCTGCTGCGGAGCACGCCGGTGAGCTGGTGCCGTTCGGTGGGCAGTACGGAGACGTCGGCGCCGGAGGCGTGCAGCAGCTCGGCGATGATGTCGTGCACGGGCCGGGCTCCGCCGCAGGCGTCGTGGAGGCGGATGTACCACTGCCCGTCGGGGTAGGCCGGGCTGAGCCGGTGCGCGGCCCGCAACGCGAGCGCGGTCTTGCCGACGCCGGGTGGGCCGACGAGGCTGACCAGCGGTACGGCCGCGCGCTGGCGTGGCGTGAGCGCGGCGACGACCTCCTCCAGCAGTTCCTCCCGGCCGACGAAGTGGGTTGCCTCGGGCGGGAGCTGGCGCTGTACCACCCACGGCGCGCTGGGGTTGGTGGGCTGCACCCCGGCGGTCCGGTGTACCTCACGGACCGCGTACGTGCGACGGCCCGAGGGTCCGGCCTGAGGGGTGTGGAGTTCACCGGTCTCGGCCAGCAGCTGCCGGTGCAGCTCCTGGAGTTCCTGCCCCGGAGGGAGTCCGAGTTCACGGTCGAGCATCCGGTAGTAGTCGCGGTACTCCTCCAGCGCCGCGGCGACCTGTCCGGTGCGGTGCAGAGCCCGCATCAGGTACTCGCGGAGCCGTTCCCGTACCGGGTGTTCGGCTGCCAGTGCGCGCAGCTGCGGGATGATGTCGGCGCTGCCGCCGAGGTCGAGGAGGAGCGCGAAGCGCCGTTCGACGAGGGTGAGGCGTTCCTCCGCGAGCTGCGGTACGGCCTCGGTCTGGAGCGAGGCGGAGGGCACGGTCTCGAAGGGGTCACCGCGCCATTCGGCGAGCGCTCGTTCCAGGGCGGCCAGTTCCCGGGCGCTGTCCCCCCGGCCGCGGGCGTGGCGGGCCTCGTCGGACGCCTGCCGGTAACGGGTGAGGTCGAGGGCGGCCGGATCCATCGCGAGCCGGTAGCCGCCCGGGTGGGTCTCGATGACCGGAGGGTCGCCGAGGTCCAGTGCGGCACGCAGCAGTGCCCTCAGCCGGGTGGTGTGGACGTGCAGCGCGGCGCGGGTGTCTCGTGGCGGCTGGTCGTCCCAGAGCCTGCGGATGAGTTCGTCGGACGTGACCACCCGGTCGGCCCGCAGCAGCAGGGACGCGAGAAGCACCCGCTGCTTGGGGGACGAAACGGTCAGTTCTCTTCCCCCTGTGAGGACCGCCAGGGGTCCGAGTATTCGGAAGTCGTAGATCGAAGCGTGTTCCCCATTCACGTGCACACCTGCCCCGTCGGTCCCCCTGCGCACGGTCAGCCGTGCACAGCGCCACAGTAGAACGTGCTTGCACAGGGGGCCGCCGTCGTGTGATCCAGGCCACATCCGGCGAGCCGGTGTGTCATATGGTTCAGGACATTCTTCGACAGGCCGTCCGCCTCCGTTTCACGCGGCGCTGTCGCCGTCGCCCTCCCCGGTCAGCCCGAAACGGCGCGCGAGCAGTTCATAGGAACGCATGCGATCCCGGGGAGAGTGGATCGTGGAGAGCACCATGAACTCGTCGATCTCCAGCGCCTCGGTCATGGACGTGAGTTCCTTGTGCACGCGGTCGGGATCGCCGACCACGCACCTCGGCCACTCGGCCACCTCGTCCGCGAGCGGTTCCACCTCGCCGCGCAGCCCGTCGAGCGCGGCCTCCGGCGACGGCAGCGGCAGCAGCAGCCCACGGCCCATGCGCAGCCGGAAGAGCCGCTGGCTGGCGAAGACCCGCCGGGCCTCCTCCTCCGTGGGTCCGCAGTACACCCCGACACCGATCTGCACACGCGGCCGCGAGCCGTCGTGGCTGGCGAAGGCGCCGCGGTACGCCTCGACGACGGAGCGGGTGACCTGGGGCCGGCCGAAGTGGGCTATGGACACGGGCAGCCCGAGCCGGGCGGCCAGTTCGGCGCTCTGCGGGCTGGCCACCAGGAGCCACACCTCGGGCGCGCCCGCGGTGGGCATGAGCTGGATGCGCCCGTAGGGGTGCCCGTCGGGGAAGCCGCCATGCAGGAAGGCGAGGAGTTCGGCGAGCTTGCCGGGAAAGTCCCCGTCGTCCCCGCCCCCGGAGGTACCCGGGGCGAGGGCGTGCGCCTCGATGCTCCCGGCGCCGATACCACGGCCGACACCGAGATCGATCCGGCCGGGCGAGAGCGCGCCGAGCACCCGGAACACCTCGGCGACCTTCAGCGGGCTGTAGTGCGGCAGCAGCACCCCGCCGGAGCCGACTCGGATGCGACCGGTCTCGGCGGCGACCCTGGCGGCCATGATCTCCGGGGCGGGGCCCGCGAAGGAGGGCGTGGCGTGATGCTCGGCGAACCAGTAGCGGTGGTAGCCGAGCCGGTCCGCGAGGCGCGCCAGGTTCAGGGAGTTGTGCAGGGCGGTGGCCGGGGTGCTTCCCTCCGGCACGACGGACTGGTCCAGGACGGACAGTTTCACGCTGGTCTCCTTCACGGACAGGGCCGAAAGGAGGGGGTGACACGCTTAAGGGGTGGCGGCTCCGGCCGCGCTGTGCCGGAAGCGGGAGACGAGCGATGCCCAACGGTCGTCGAACGAGGCGACGTCGAGCAGTCCGGTCAGCTCCTCACGGCAGCGGGCCTCGGCCCGCTCACCGCGCTCGGCGCCCGCGGGCGTCAGCATGCAGTAGACGCCGCGGCGGTCGTGCTCGCAGGAGACCCGGGTCGTGAGGCCCTTGTTCTCCAGGCGGGTGACGAGCCGGCTCATGGACGACTGGTCGAGCCCGACCGCGGTGGACAGCTCCTGCACCCGAGTGCCGCGTTCGTGACCGTGCCGCAGCTCGATCAGCACCATCAGCTCGGGCAGTGAGATCTGATGCTCGCTCGCGAGCATCTTCTCCAGCGACTGGTTGAGCTGACCGACCATCAGCGTCATCCGACGCCACAGGTCGAACTCACCGGGACGCCCTCCACGGTCATCGGCCGACATGTCCGCCTCCCCTTCGCTCACTCCCCCTCCACTATAACCAACTCCATGCATAAACCATGTCTATGCATGCATTTTGCAAGCACTTTCCCCCACATCCTGCCCCAGTGGACCGGCTATCAGCAAGGCAGGCAGAGATACGTCCGAAAAGTAGATGCAGGCGCCTGCATTTACATCTAGTGTGAGAGGCGCACAGAGCGCGGCGTCGTTCCGCGCCCGTCCCCGACTGCATCGACTCCAGGCGGTACGCATGACACGCGGAACTCCCGAATCGTCCACGGCACCCGACATGACACCCGATCCCTCGCAGACCGCTCCAGCGACGGCGGAGAGCGCCACCGAGGTGAACGACAAACTCGACCCGGCGTTCATGCGCATGGCCGGTGTCCTGCTGCTCGCGCTGCTGATGGCGCTGCTCGACGAGACGATCGTCAACGTCGGCGTGAAGACGCTCAGCGGCGAGTTCGGCTCGCCGCTCGCGACCGTCCAGTGGGTCACCGCCGGCTATCTGCTCGCCGTCGCCGTCGCCACACCGTTCGCGGGCTGGGCCGTCGACCGCTTCGGCGGCCGCACGATGTGGCTCGCCGCCGTCTCCCTGTTCGTACTCGGCTCGGTGCTGTCGGGCTTCGCCTGGTCCATCGAGTCGCTGATCGCGTTCCGGGTGCTCCAGGGCCTCGGTGGCGGCATGATCGTCCCCGTGGTGCAGAGCGTCCTCGCCACGACCGCGGGCCCCGCGCGCGTCGCCAAGGCCATGGCACTGATCTCGCTGCCCCTCACCCTCGGCCCGATCCTCGGCCCCGTCCTCGGCGGTGTCCTCGTGGATGCCGTGAGCTGGCGCTGGATGTTCCTGATCAACCTGCCCATCGGTCTGATCGCCCTGCTGCTCGCGCTGCGCACCCTGCCCGCCGACCAGCACGCCGGCCGCCCCGAGGAGCGTCTGGACGTCCTCGGCCTGGCGCTGCTCTCCCCCGGGTTCGCGGCCCTGGTCTACGGCTTCACGACGGCCGCGCACTCCGGTGACGCGTCGTCACCGAAGGTGCTCGCCGCCTTCGGCGCCGGTGTGCTCCTGCTCGTCGGATACGCGGTGCACGCGCTGCGCACCTCGGTCACACCGCTCATCGACCTGCGTATGTTCGGCAAGCGCGGCTTCACCATGGCCGTCGTCACGATGTTCTTCGTCGGCGCCGTCGCCAACGCCTTGCTGCTCCTGACCCCGCTGTACTACCAGCAGTCCCGCGGGTTCGGCGCCCTGCACGCCGGTCTGCTGCTGATCCCCTCCGGCATCCTCGGCGCCGCCGGCGCGATCACCTCCGGCAAGACGGCGAACAAGGTCACCGCGCGGCTCACCTCCGCGGTCGGCATGCTCGTCACCGCACTCGGCGCGCTCGCCTTCTCCCAGATCGGCTCGGACACGAACACCGCGTTGCTGTCCGTCGCCTTCGGCCTCACCGGATACGGCATCGGGCTGACCGCGCCCGGCACCATGGCCTTCATGTACAGGGCCGTCGGCGAGGCCGGCGCGGCGCGGGCGACCAGCGCGCTGTTCATCTTCAACCAGATCGGCGGCGCGCTCGGCATCGCGGTCATCGCGATCACCCTGCAGGAGCGGCTCGGCGCATCCGACGGGCACCCCGCGGGGGCGTACGGCGGCTCGTACTGGGTCATCATCGCCTTCAGTCTGATCGCGGCACTCGCGGCCCTCGCCCTCCCCGGCTCCTTCCGCGCGGAAGCACCTGCGGAGCAGCCCACCGGGGACACGGGCGCCCTCCCGCGATCCACCCCGGCCTGACCGCCGCGTCCCCCGATACCGGCCCGCCCCTCATTCCCCCGGGGGCGGGCCGATTCCTTGCCGTCCGCCGGGCCCGCGACGGCGCCCGACACCCGCACGGCCCGCCCCATGGCCGCTGGACCAGGAATCCAGCGCTCCCTCCTATACCTGGCAGAACCCACCGCACCCGTCTGCCCGCGAGGAAAACGTTGAAGGCTCTGGTCACCACCGCCGTTGATCCGCTCACCGTCGAGCTGCGGTCCGTACTCGACCCCCGCCCCCGTCCGGACGAGGCACTGGTCGAGGTCCATGCGACGGCCCTGAACAGGGCCGATCTCCTCCTCGCGGCTCGCCGTCCGATCGGTTCCTGCCTGGGGCTGGACGTCGTCGGCACGATCCTGCGCCCCGCGTCCGACGGCAGCGGCCCACCCGCGGGCGCCCGTGTGACGGGCCTGGCGGAGAACAGCGCCTGGGCGGAGCTGGCCGCGGTACGCACCGACCGCCTGACGGTCATCCCGGACGGCGTCACCGACACCGACGCGGCCACCCTCCCCGTCGCCGGCCTCACCGCCCTCTACGCGCTGCGGAAGGCCGGCTGGCTCCTGGGCAGGCGCACCCTCGTCACCGGGGCCAGCGGCGGCGTCGGCCGTGTGGCCGTACAACTGGCCCGCGCGGGCGGCAGCGCGGTCACCGCCTGGGTCGGTTCCCCGGCTCGCGGCAAGGGGCTCGCCGACTTCGGCGCCGACGTCGTCGTCGGCTACGACGAGCCTCCCACCACCCCTGTCGACATCCTCGTCGACAGTGTCGGCGGTGAGGTGTTCAGCACCGGCTACCGGCTCCTGCGCCGCGGTGGCGTGGCGACCGTCTTCGGCAACACGGTCCGCGCCGAGCTGCGCCTGCCCGCCGACTGGGGCCACGCACGCCCGGGCGTGCGCATCGAGTACCTGTTCCTGCTCGATGAGGTCACCCGGCGCGACGTACCGGCGGACCTGGCCCTCCTGCTCGGGCTGGTCGCCGCCGGAAGGCTGGTGGCCGAGCCAGGCCTGCTGATGCCCTGGACCAACCCGCGGCGCGCGATCGACGCCCTGTACTCCCGCGAGATCAACGGCAAGGTCGTCCTGTCCATGTGACGCCGGGCGCCCGTAGCGCGCCGTACCCGCGAAGCCCACTCCCGTCACCGCAACGCGAGGTTCCCATGCGACTGATCAGCTACCACGAGCACGGCTCCCCCGACGTCCTGCGCGTCGAGGACACACCCGTGCCCACCCCCGGCCCCGGTCAGCTGTTGCTGCGCACCGAGGCCGTCGGTGTCAACTTCATCGAGACACAACTGCGCGGCGGCACCGCCCCGTTTCCCTCCCCGCTGCCCGGCCGCCCGGGCGGCGACGTGGTGGGCCGGGTCGAGGCGCTCGGCCCGGACACCGAGGGCCCCGCGCCCGGCACCCGGGTGGTGGCGTACGGCGTGCCCGCCGCGTACGCGGACGCGGTCGTCGTCGACGCCGAGCGCCTCGTCGTCGTACCCGAGGACCTCGACGCGGCCACCGCGACCGCGCTCGGCTCCACCGCGCAGACCGCCTGGAGCGTCCTCGACGCGGCCCGGGTCGTGAAGGGCGACACGGTGCTCGTGCACGCCGCGGCCGGCGCGATCGGCCATCTCGTCACCCAGCTCGCGAAGGCGCGTGGCGCGGGCCGGGTCATCGGCACGGTCGGCTCGCCCGCCAAGGCCGACTTCGTCCGCGCGCACGGCGCCGACGACGTCGTCGACTACCGGCAGTCCGACTGGGCGGACAAGGTCCGCGAACTCACCGGCGGACAGGGCGTCGACGTGGTGCTCGACAGCGTCGAGGGTGCGGTGTTCAAGGACGGCCTGAAGCTGCTCAGGCCGTACGGGAGACTCGTCTACTACGGCTTCGCGGGCGCCGACGGCGAGGTCGCGAAAGTGGCGATGACCGAACTCCTCGGTCTCACCTACGTGGTGGGCACCTCGCTCGACGCCTGGGCGAAGGCGGACCCGGTCCGGGTGACGGAGGCACGCGCGGAGCTCGTCCGGCTGATCACCTCGGGCGGTCTGCGGGTCGCCGTGCACACCACGCTGCCGCTGACCGAGGCGGCCGAGGCCCACCGGGTCATCGAGAGCCGTACCCAGCTGGGCCGTGTCGTCCTCGTCCCCTGATCCGCGGGAGCCCGTCACCATGACCCAGAGAGCGCGACGGCCGGATCCGGCCGCCCCACCGACACCCGTACCCGAGCCGGAGCCGGAGCCCGACGAGACCGTGCCCGTCCTCGTCGCCGGCGCCGGCCCCGGCGGCCTCAGCACGGCCGTCTTCCTGGGCCTGCACGGCGTACCCGCGCTGGTGGTCGAGCGCCGTCCGAGCACCTCGACCGCGGTGAAGGCCACCGGGCAGTATCCGCACACGATGGAGGCGCTGGCCATCGCCGGTGCCGCCGAGACCGTGCGGGAGCGGGGCCGCGCGTACCGCAGTGACTTCCACATGGTCGTCGCGAAGACCCTCGCGGGTCCGGTGCTGCGCACCCTGATGAGCGGCGACCACCTGAGCATGCGGCATGTGTCCCCCGAGGACTGGGGCACCGCGAGCCAGTCCGCCGTGGAGAGCGTGCTCGCCGACCGGGCGGCGGAACTCGGCTCGCGGCTGCGCTTCTCGACCCGGCTGACCTCGCTCACCCAGGACGCCGACGGCGTCACCGCGGTCACCCAGCACACCGGGACCGGGGAACGACGGGTGATCCGGGCGCGCTACCTGGTGGTGGCGGACGGCTGGCGCAGCGGCATCCGCCAGTCCCTCGGCATCGAGATGCGCGGCCGGGGCACGGTCGGGAAGGTGCTGCGCGTCCTGTTCGAGGCCGATCTGAGCGAGCCTCTGTCGCACACGGACGGCGCCGCGGACGGCCGCCGGTTCACCGCGCTGCATGTGGGTCGCGCGGTCCTGTTCAACACCGAGATTCCAGGGCTGTACGGGTACTTCCGCAATCTCACGCCCGAACTGCCGGACGGCTGGTGGACGCACGAGGACACCGTGGCCGCGCAGATCCGCTCCGACCTCGGTATCCCGGACACCCCGCTGAAGATCGAGGAGATCAGCGAGACGGAGATCTCCTGCGGGGTCGCCGAACGCTTCCGCGAAGGCCGTGCGCTGCTCGTGGGCGATGCCGCGCACGTGATGCCGCCGACCGGCGGTATGGGCGGCAACACCGCCTATCTGGACGGGCTGTACCTGGGCTGGAAGCTCGCGGCCGTGCTGCGGGGCACGGCGGGCGAGGCTCTGCTCGACAGTCACGACGCCGAACGCCGGCCGTACGCGGAGGAGTTGGTGGAGCAGCAGTTCGCGAACCTGGTGGACCGCATCTCGCCCGAGCTCGCGGACGAGTCGCTGGCCGTGGCGTTGCCGCCGCCGGTGATCGCGTTCGGCTACCGCTTTCCGAAGGGGGCCGTGCTCCTCGAACCCGACGACGACTGCGAACTGTTCGAGAACCCGTCCCGGCCCACCGGCCGGCCGGGCTCCCACGCCCCGTACGTCCCTCTCACCCGGAGGGACGGCTCAGCCACCTCGACGACCGCCCTCTTCGGTCACGCGTTCGTGCTGCTCACCGGGCCGGACGGTGCGGCGTGGGCCGAGGGCGCACTCGCCTCGGCGGACGCGCTCGGCGTCACCGTCCAGGTGCACCGGGTCGGTCCCGGCTGCGAACTGCTCGATGCGGAAGGAGCGTTCTCCACCGCGTACGGCATCGGTGCCGACGGGGCCGCGCTGGTGCGGCCCGACCGGTTCGTGGCGTGGCGGTGTGCCGGGACGCGTCCGGACCCGGCGGCCGAGATCGAGCGCGCCCTGCGGCAGGTGCTGCACCGGCCGGCGCACTGAACAGCCCTCAGGCGTCCCGTACCTCCCCGAACGTCATGGCGAAAGGATCCGGAATGGCAGTGGCAGAAGCAGCCGCTCAGCAGGAGAACGCGACGGCCGAACAGCGGCGGGTCGCCCTGGTCACCGGGAGCACGAGCGGCATCGGCCTCGCCGTCGCCGAACTGCTCGCCGAGCAGGGGCATGCGGTGTTCCTGTGCGGCCGGGACGGTGAGACGGTCGCCGCCGTCGTGGACAAGCTGCGCGGCCGCGGCTTCGAGGCGGACGGAGTCGCCGCCGATGTCACGTCGAAGCCGGACGTGCAGCGGCTGGTCCGCTCCGCGGTGGACCGCTTCGGACCCCTCCACGTCCTTGTCAACAACGCGGGGCGCGGCGGTGGCGGCGTGACCGCCGAACTCCCCGACGAGCTGTGGGAGGCGGTCATCGAGACCAACCTCAACAGCGTCTTCCGCATCACCCGCGAGGTGCTGTCACAGGGTGGCATGCTGGCACGCGGCCACGGCCGCATCATCAACATCGCCTCCACCGGAGGCAAGCAGGGCGTCGAACTGGCCGCCCCGTACTCCGCGTCGAAGCACGGCGTCATCGGTTTCACGAAGGCGCTCGGCAAGGAGCTCGCCCGGTCCGGCATCACCGTGAACGCCGTGTGCCCCGGCTATGTGGAGACGCCGATGGCGGCCCGGGTACGTCAGGGCTACGCGGCGCACTGGGGCACCACGGAGGACGAGGTGCTGACGAGGTTCCAGGCGAAGATCCCCCTCGGCCGCTACTCGACCCCCGAGGAGGTCGCGGGCCTCGTCGGCTACCTCGCCGGCGACCTCGCCGCCTCCATCACGGCTCAGGCCATGAACGTGTGCGGTGGTCTGGGCAATTACTGACGGTGGCCCGGCGGGCCGGGGGCGGGACCGCGGTCCCGCCCCCGGCCCATGAGCCCCTCAGGCCAGGAGCGCCCGCCCCCGAAATCCTCGGCGCGGTCTCCGGATGCCGGTGCGCGCCCCCGGCAGAGACGAGAATCCATGATCAGGTACTACACGGCGGACCGGCTGATCACCGGTGATCGCGGCAGATGCATCCGGTACGGCGGAGTGCTCGTGGACGGGGAGCTGATCCGCTGGGTGGGGCCCTCCCACGAGGTGCCGTGGCAGCTGCGTCGGCGGAGCGAGCACGTGGATCTCGGTCCGCTCACGCTGCTGCCCGGGCTCATCGACAGCCATGTCCATCTGGCACTGGACGGCGCGCCCGGCGCCATGGACCGGATGCGGGCGGCCTCACTCGCGGAGTTGTACGCGCTGATGTTGCGCAACGCGGGCGCGTTGTTGTCCGCGGGCGTGACCACCGCCCGAGACCTCGGCGCACCCGGGGGGCTTGGTGTACGCGTCCGCGACGCTGTCCGCTCGGGCCTCGCTCCCGGACCCGCACTGGTCGTGTCGGGAGCGCCGCTGACCGTACCGGAGGGGCACTGCTGGTTCATGGGCGGAGCCCACGTCGGTGAACAGGCGCTGCGGCAGGCGGTACGGGACCAGATCGGAGCCGGTGTCGACCTCATCAAGGTCATGGCCACCGGCGGAGCACTCACACGGGGTTCGGCCTTGTCCGAGGGGCAGTTCACGGACCGGGAGCTCGCGGCCGTCGTCGACGAGGCGACGCGGGCGGGTGTCCCCGTCGCCGCGCACGCGCACGGCACGGCGGGGATAGCGGCGTCCTTGAGGGCCGGCGTACACACCATCGAGCACTGCAGCTTCCTCGACGCGTCCGGCACAATCGTTCCGGACCCCGACCTCGTACGCCGGCTCGCCGCCGGCGGTGTGCACGTCTGTCCGACCATCAGCGAGCGCTTCACCGAACGCTGGGACCGGCTCGCCCCCGGCCCGCTGCCCGCCCTGCCGATGCTGTACCGGCAGGGCGTCCCCATCGTCGCGGGCACCGACGCGGGCACCGACGGCGCACCGCACCACGCCTACGTCGAGGGCCTGATAGGGATGGCCCGGCTCGGTCTGCCGCCCGCGGAGATACTGGAGGCCGCCACGTCCCGTGCGGCCCGCGCCCTGAGGGTCGAGACCCTGACCGGCAGGATCGCACTCGGCCTGCGGGCCGACCTCATCGCGGTCGAGGGCGACCCGCTGCACGACGTCTCGGCCCTACGGGACCTCCGCCTCGTCGTCGTCAGGGGGCAGGCCATCCACTCGCCGTCCCAGCCACCGTGCCCCGACGAGTCGGTGCAGTGAGCGAGGGCGGCCCACGAGCATCGTGAGAGGACCGAGCCGCGCCGTGCCCGAGCCTGGAGCCGCTCTCCGGCGCCTCTCCACCGCCACCGGCGACGCTTCCCCCATGCATGGTGAACCCGAACGACTCACGCCCCGGACATCGCCGGCCCCTTCCCGGGAGCACCTCGCCCTCCGGCTGGCCTGCGCCCTGTTCGCCCAGGACGCCGCGTCGGCCGCCGCCCGCCTCATGGGGCTCCCCCCGGATCCCGGGCCGTCCCCGTCCCCGCCCCATGACTCCGCCCCGTACGCCCGTGCGCTCGGCATCGGAGCGCGACGAGTCGCCTCCCGCGGTTGACCCGCGCTCCGGGACGGTACTCCTGCGGAGCAAGGGCCCGACCAAGGTCTTCCGGGCAGTGCGCCTGACGGTCACTCAGGTGATGTCACGCTCGACCCGCTCGAGTTTCGCCCGTAACGCCCACATCGCCCCTCATGCGCGGGCAAACCACAGGTCAGGAGCCCTTGGCCGCCGGTTCGAGAATCGCCACGCACTCCACATGATGCGTCATCGGGAAGGTGTGCAGTTTGACCCTTGCCAGGAAACACAAAGGTCAGAGGCGGTTTCGAGGCGAAATCCAAACCCCTCAGAGAGCCTCGTGCGTCATACGTGCGTCACCGCCACGGGCGGTCGTCAGAGACGCACGGATCCCGATCAACACTCTGGCCACAGCCTACGCGGTGGCAGGCCGCACCGCCGGGCTTCGCGAGTTGCCACTTTCCCCGCTCGAAGCACCGCAGAATCGAGGACTAACGCCAACAGCCCCCTGACCGGCAGGTGCCAGATCAAGGGGGCTTGGGGGGCGGCTGGGGTCGGGGGCGCAAGGAGAAGCAGCAGGTTACCCGGCCACTGCGCGGGTGGATCCACCACCACACACCCTTGACCCGGATGCATCCTCGGCCGCCCTCGGCTCGTGCGGGACCAAGCGGTCGCCGGCAGAAGCACCTAGACGTTCACTTCACTACTGCGAAGGTCGGCGTCGGAGACCGCCGCCTACAACTGCCTTTGCGGTCGGCACGATCAACTGGGATTCCAGTCGAGTCCATGCACCCAAGACAGCCTGGTGAGAGTCCGGAGCCAGATGGGCGTATCGCTGAGTCGTGTGGTAGCTCTCGTGACCGAGGAGGTGCTGAACCTCGTACAGGGAGACGCCCTGCTGCACCAACCACGACGCGCACGTATGCCGCATCGAGTGAGGCGGATAGTGCGGAACCGGCCGCAGTTTCCCGTCCTGGTTAACATACTTCGCCTCATCGACAGCAGGCCACCACGTCTGTCGACGCCAGTTGCCGTCGACAAGCAACCGCCCGGCGCGCCCTTTCGTAACAGTGGTAAAGACCACCCCATCAGGATCACGACCGCGCATATGCCTGGACATCGCTTCAAGTACGTGGTCCGGAATTGGCACTTCGCGCCGACTCTTCGAACTCTTCGGATACTCCTTTATCCCCGATGTCGTATTGACCTCAACAACGAAGAGACGCGAGCGAAGCCAGTCAATCCGATGCCCGTGCAGGCCCGAAAGTTCTCCCCATCGCAGACCGGTATAGAAACCCAATAGAGCCATTGTCTGCCACGGTGGCGACAGCCTATCGAGGACCGCCTGAGCCTGAGCCTGCGTGAACCACTGAGGAGGCTTGACGACCTCTGGAGGGAGTTCGATGCGCCGACACGGAGTAACCGCGATCAAATCCTCATCGACCGCATCGCGCATCATCGTAGACAGCAAGTTGTAAGCTCGCCGGATTGCTGATGCACCCTTACCATCAACGACTAGCTTGCGAACCCAAGTCTGCACGTCCATGCGTGCCATCTCACGCAATTCCCAGTCGGCCCAGTGGGGCATGACATGCGTGCGGATCGTGGAAGCGTCCCCGCTCAAGGTCCGCGGCTCGACGACACGGGCCTCCCACCACCGGTCGTGCCATTCATGAAACTTAATCTTTCCGGCGCGTGGATCACGAACCGCACTGCGAGCAAGCTGCTCTTCGAGTTTCGCTCCCCACGAACGAGCCTGTGTCTTCAGGGGGAACGTTTCCGTGATTCGCTCACCGGCACGATTTCGGACCGTGGCCTGCCATTTACCAGACGGCAGCTTGCGTACGTAGGGCATTAAACCTTTCCACCGATTACAGGAATGACAGCAACGACTCAGGGTATGAGCTCTACAAAGCCGACTGGGTGGTTTTCGATAGGGCCATGCGACGCTCGATCAGGGCCTCTATCTCGCGTCCAGGAATCCGAACACGGGACCTTTCGACTCCGGTGCGCATGTCGACAACAGTCAGCTCACCGGCCTCGATATATCGGTAAACGGATCGCCGACTGACATCGAGCATTTCAGCGACGCTCCGAACGGAATGCAGTTTGTCGCACACGCGTAACGACCTCCGGACTATCGCCGCCAACATGGCGGGCACGGGCAGGACCATGTCCGCACCGAATCCACCGCCAAGCAGCCGGTGAGGACGACATCAACTGTCCGGAGAAACCCCGGTTTCGGTAACCGGGGATCGTCTGCTAGGTATCGCTCTGTGCGACAGGGAGATACCCGCGCACCGCGTCAGTCTCAGACAGAAGGCCAGCAGGCATACCGCTACGGGCGGGAGTCACGTCGTCCGTTACGAGCATCCACAACTCGTCGCCCATGAGTCGGTGGAGGTTGCGGACCACGAGCGCGCACGGAGGACCAACGCCCCAAGAGGATGGGAGCAGTGAAGCGGGCCGATCGGATTGCAGGATTCGACAGGTGGACTTCCTTGGGGCTGTGTTCTGTCACGGGACCGAGTAGCGCGGGCTGTGGGCTCAGGGGCAGCCAGCCGTCTGCCGGTTGACCCCAAGGCCCACACCCCTTCGCTGACCTGGGCGTTTTCTAGGTCGTTGTACGTTGACATGATCCCCGAGGAGGTTCCAGTCCGTTGGGGCTGTTTCTCGTCTGCCATGAGCTGAAGGCGTCGGCTGGCACTCGCTCCCTGCTCAGCGCTGCCCGCTGATGTCTGGCCGTGACCGGGTTCCGTCCGCTCGATGGAGTTCGGCGCGTACTGCGACATGCTGACGACACCGAACGGCCAGCCCACTGCGGGCGATGCCCGCCTGGCGGAGATCCTTGGCCGGTACCGCATCGACAGCATCGTCGACCGGTTCATCCGCCGAGCGGAACCCGAACTGTGCGACTGTGCACAGGGGCGACAGAGTCCCGGTCGCGGGGCAAGGTCGGACGGTGCGCCACGCCCGGCACTGGCCCAGGGCTCCAGACCCTGCTGCACCACCTCGCCGAAGGCGACGCATGGGACACCGCTATCGGTAGCCCTGTCGACGAGAAGACCGTCACCGCCGCCACGAAGCCCCTCAGAGCAACCACGGCACAGTCAAGCCGATCCCGCTGACGAAGCTTGACCCCGTGCCCAGCCCTCGGCCACTGCGCACAACTGGCCGGGCCTCGGTCACGGAACACCGAACACCGACGGGCAGGGGATCGGGATTCGGGAGCCAGACTATGGTGAGGCCGGTTGCGGTGGCGGCGCGACGGCGTCACCGCAGAATGACGGAAGGCAGGAGTTGACAGGTGGCAGATGCTGACCGGCTGCCGTTGCCGCTCAAAGCGGACGCGCGGCATTGGATGACGGTCGCACCGCAGCGCAGGGTTCTCGGTGTGGTGCACAACATCACGTCAGCCACCCGGCTCCTGGACCTTCTTGCGCTCTTCGACGGCGACGAGCGGATTCAGGTTGTCTTCTCCTGCACAGATTCCTCCGCACTGGACGGAGGCGTGTCCGATTTCTTGCTCCGCCGGGGAATGCTCACGATTCCCTGGCAAGTCGCCGTCGCGGAGAATTTCGACCTCGCTCTCGCCACAAATCGGGGCGGAGGCTTGCACCAGCTTCGATTTCCGCTGATTGGCACACCCCATGGGGCTGGCTATAATAAATACTTGAGCCGGGAGCCGGGAGCCGGGAGCCGGGAGCCGGGAGCCGGGAGCCGGGAGCCGGGAGCCGGGAGCCGGGAGCCGGGAGCCGGGAGCCGGGAGC
>NZ_JBSFCF010000005.1:0-250198 GCF_053593335.1 Streptomyces sp. NPDC002324 | reverse complement strand
GGAGCCGGGAGCCGGGAGCCGGGAGCCGGGAGCCGGGAGCCGGGAGCCGGGAGCCGGGAGCCGGGAGCCGGGAGCCGGGAGCCGGGAGCCGGGAGCTTTCGGACTCACGGAGGAGTGGCTCCTGCACGATGGGCACGTTGTCCCGTCAGCAATCGTCCTGTCCCACAAGGAACAGCTCGATCGACTTGCGGTCAGCTGTCCACAGGCGTTGCCCATGGCCGTTGTGGCCGGCGACCCGTGTATCGACCAACTGCGTGACAGCCTCCCCTTCCGCGAGAGCTACCGGCAGGCGTTCGGGCTGTTGCCGGGCCAGCGGCTCGTGGTCGTGTCCTCGACGTGGGGAAGTGGTTCGGTGCTCGGCTCACCGCGCGCCGACGTTCTCCGTCGAGTTTTGGCCGAGCTTTCCGCTGAAGAATTCCGTGTGCTCGCGGCTATCCATCCGAATTCCTGGCATGGCCATGGCTCGTGGCAGCTGCACAGCTGGTTGGCTCCGTTTTTGGATTCCGGGCTTCTCTTGCCGGTTCCGGAAAGCGACACATGGAAGGCGGCCCTCTGCGCGGCTGATTTCCTTCTGGGAGACCATGGCTCCTTGACCATGTATGGAATTGCGTTGGGAATTCCCTGCATTCTCGGCGCCTTCGACGAATCGAAGGTGGCACCGGGATCCCCCATGGCCAGGCTCGGCCGGATACTGCCTCGCCTGTCCGCCGATCGCCCCCTGCTGCGCCAGATCGCCGCCTTGGACGGGCAGCGGGACGATCTGGAGCTCCAGGCGGTTGGGGAGACCGTCACGTCGGAACCGGGCCGCTCTGCCGAGTTGCTGCGCCGGTTGTTCTACACCTGGCTGCGGCTGGACGAACCCGGCCATCCCGCGTCCGTGTCTGCGATACCCGTACCGTCCCAGCCCTCCGGCCCGGGCGCCCGCCGCGTTCCTCATGAGGCGCCCATGTTCGTCACCGTTTCCGTGACGGACAGCGGCACTGGGGCAGCTGACGGTGAAGTGATCGTCCGCCGCTACCCCGCGGCGCGGCAGAACGGCCATGGCCCGCACATCGCGTCGGCTCATCTGGCCGCCGACCGGGACGACCCTGACCGCCGATGGCCGCGTACCGCCGACGTGCTGCTGGTTCCGCGCGGGCGCACGGCGGCCCGTCCGGAGGACGACCCGTGGTGCGCCTGGGCTGCAGAGTCCTCCGGCTGCGGGCTGTTCGCCGCGGAAACGGAGGAGGGCGGGTGCCTTGCGCTGCTTCCGGACGGCAGTCGTGTGCGGGTGAGTTGGCGGGAGCGTCCCGCCTGGGCGGCCTTCGCTCTGGCGGCGTCGGCGTTCTACGCGTGGACGGTGCGCGAGGGCGCTGCGGGGGCGGCCCGTGCCCGCCCGACACGGTCGGAGCGGATCGTCGTGCGCGCCGGCGACCTGCCCGACCCGGGGCTGCTCGACCTGGCCTACGTCTGAGCCCACCTCGGTGGCGGCCTGTGCGCCGCCGGCCCCTACTCCTGCTCGTCGCCCTCCCGCTCCAGGCGGTGCCGTGCGTCATCCTCGTGAATGCTGTGTTCCTCCGCGTAGAGCGCGCGGGCGGAGGTCCAGTCTTCGACGGCGGCCTCCCGGTCTCCCAACTGCGTGCGGACGTCTCCGCGCAGCAGGAGAGCCTGCGCAGCGTAGTAGGCCGAGCCCACGCCGGTCATGCCGTCCACCGCCATGTCCAGTGCCTCGACAGCTTCGCGCAATCGCCCGCAGGCACGGCGGTTCTCGGCGAGACGTAGCCGGGCCTTGGCCATGTTGAAGCGATCCGGTCCGTCCGGAAGGCCCTCGAACTCCTCGACCGCGCGCAGGAGTTCAGCTTCCGCAGCGTCGTAGCGCGTGAGCGCCGTATGCGTACCGCCCAGGTGCAGAGCGAGGAGGGCTTTGCCACGGGGATGGTCGATCCCCTCCAGCGCGGCTTGGGCACGGCTGAACAGATCGATCGCGTGCTCGGGGCGCTTGAGCTTGCGTTCGAACAGTCCCAGTCCTTCCAGGACGCTGGACTCGGTGCGACGTTCGCCCTCGCTCCGGCCAGGCACACCGGGGTTCACCAGGCTCAAAGCCTGTTCGAAGTACTCTCGGGCCAGCCGCGGATCGCCCTCCTCCACGTTCCAGCGTTCGAGGTGCGCGAAGCCCAGCTCGTAGGACGCACGGGCCACCGCCATCGTGTCACCGGTCTCCAGCGCCGAGGCCAGACCGGTCTTGGCCGCCTCGATCCACTGGGTGTGGCGTCCGGTACGGAGGCAGAAGGTCCGGATGGCCTGGCTCAGGCGCCACGCCTCCAGGTGAAGCTCTGCCTGGGCGGCCGACCGCACGGCGGCGAAGATGCCGGCCTCGCGTCGAGCCAGCTCACGCAAAGCCTCGCTCTGTTGGCGCTCGTCGGCTGCCGTGTCCGCCGGGAAGACGTTCATGGGGCTGTAAAGCCAGCGCGTCGACAGCGTCTGCTCACCCCGCTCGGTGATCCGCAGGAAGTGATGGGCGATCCGCCGCCGCACCGCCTCGCGTTCACTTTCCGTCTCGTCGCGCTCCGCGACGGTCGCCGCGTGATCGTGGACGAGGATGTGCATCCGGTACGCGTCTAGCCCCCGGCGCTCGACCAGACCGCCCGAAATCAAGGCGCTCAGCGCGGCACGCACCTCCGACGGCTCCCAGTCCGGTACGAGCGCGAACACGGTGTCCAGCTGGAAATCCTCACACACCAGCAACCCCAGGCGGCGATAGAGCTGCGCCGTTCGCACGGCCATGCGCCCGTAGGCCAGTTCGAGCGCTTCCGGCAGGGGATTCGGATCGTCCACGTCGAGCAGCTCCTGTCGTGCGGCGCGGTCGGCGAGCCGGGCACCGACGTCCTCCACAACGCCGGGGACGGGCGCCTTCAGATGTCCGGCGATCAGCCGCAGCGCCAGCGGCAGGCCGCCCAGGTATCGGACAATCGGTTCGAGCTTGGCCGGGTCCTCGGTGGTACGGCTCACCTTGACCAGCAGTTCCAGAGCGTGCTCGTCCCGCAGCGCCGGAACCGGGAGCAGAAGGAACTCCAGGAAGGCCGTCAGGTCGTGCGGTGCCTCCTGCCCCGTCATGAGGACGACGCCGTACGGCTGGTCGGTCAGCAGCTCACGCACCTGACGGGTCGTCGTGACATTCTCGAGCAGGAAGACCGCCGACCGCTCACGCAGTTCGTGACGCACCCGCCGCGCCTTGGCCGGGACGTCAGCCGGACGCTCTTCCCTCGGCACATCGAGCTCGTCCAGCCAGCGCTCCAGCACCACCGCCGGGTCAGCCATCCGCCCACCCCGCATCCCAAGGTCGGCCTGGAGGAACGCCCCGACGAGGACGTCCCGGTGCGAGTGGATCCACTGTCGCGCCGTACTGCGCTTCCCCACCCCTCGTACACCGCTGAGGAAAACAGACGTCACCGTCCTGGACTCCCGGCACACGCGCCAGTGACTGTCCATCTCCCGGAACAGTGCAGTGTGGTTGACGTAGTGGAGAAGAGCCGAGGACGCCTCGGCGGGCGTCGCCCTCGTCAGAGCCTCTCCGACAAGCTCGCGCGCCTCCCGCACGGCGTCCGGACGTTCGGTGAACACTTCCAGCACCCGACTCGACAACTCGCCCGTGATCTCGTCCACCGTGTCCTCGTCGCCGGCCTCCCGCGCCTCCAGCGCCTGGCGACGAGCTTGCTCCAGTTCGTCGTCAACCGCCGTCTCCTCGGCTCCGTCACGGACGAACAGCGCCACCAACCGGCCCTTGCCCCAGGTCCAGGCATCCTGCATGGCGTTCCCCACCAGGCTGCTGATCACGATGCTCCCGAGAGCGACGATCTCCGGGTCCACTGCACTCCCCACGAACGATCTGCAACTGTTGTCTCCTCACCGTAGGGATCACACGTACGCGTCCGCAGGTGTTCGAAACAACCTGGCACGTGCAGATTCGTGTACAACTCCCCAGCTACAGCTGTCTGGCCGACGGAGCGCGGGCCTGCGGTGGCGAGCATCCGCCACACAAGCCTCACTTGATGTCATGGCGCAGCGCGAGCACCTGCGGGTTCAGACCATCCGCTATCTCAATGCCCTCCCACACGCCTCGGGATGATCGCCCCTCAAGCTGAACCGTACTCACCAGGTTCACCAATCTCTGACTTGCGTACTCCGAACCCTGCCTTCCTCGAACACTTTGTGCTAAATCTGGTTCTAGTCGGTTGCATGGAACTGTTCCATACGATTCCCTGGAGCAGCATGGGACGAGAAGAGTCGTTCAAGCCTGAGGTTCTTCGGCAGCTACGGGAACTTGGGGGAGTGAGCCGTCGCGCGCTCGCCGACGCTGTAGGCGTCACTCAGCGGACTGTCGCCTACTGGGAGAGCGGTCAGCGCAAGCCGGAAGCCCGCCAGTTGCCCGCTCTGATGAGCTTCTTCAAGGTCGATGTTCACTACCTCACGAGCCGTCCCAGGGGAAGTACGACTCTCCGCGATCTTCGACGGGAAGCCGGGTTCAGCAGTGCTGACCACGCGGCGCAGGCCGTGTCCAGCAGGAAGGTCATGCGTGGCATCAGCTTCGACGGCACCAAGCTGCTCCGCCTTGAACGCGGCCTGCCGGTACGCGGCGTAGCCTGCTCCACGCCCGAGCACGCCGGCCGTCTGGCCAAGGCCCTCGCCCTGGTGTACAAGCTTCCCGAGCACGTGGTCGTTGATGCATGGCGCAGAACCCGGCCTGACCAGGCCGCCCCGGTACTGCCGAAGCCGGGCCCCCGCCCGGAACGCTCCGCCCTCATGGAAACGTGGAACGGTCTCAATGACCGCCAGCGGATCTACCTGGAAGCCTGCTTCCTCCAGGACACAGAAGAACAGCGGGCAGAGCGCAAGCGCCACGCGCACAGCGGCCAGCGTCGCCCCGCCGCCGAGTGGCGGAAGATGACGCTCGCCCTCTACGCCCCGCCGGAGATCACCGGCTACAGCCGTCTTCAGGAACGTCTCCGCGACCACGGGGTCCATGACCCCGGCACTGGCCCGTCCATCGCGGCGCTGAATCGGCGCGGCCTGATCACCGTGCACCACGACACCGTCACGATCCCCGGAGCCGGGCGGGTCAAGCGGAGTCGGGTCGAGATGACCAAGCGGGGCAGAGCGGTTGCCCGCGCCGGCCTCGGCGTTTCCCGTAGCCAAAGCACTCTCGCCCCGATGATGTCGGTGTGGTTGTGGCGCACGCTGGTGCGCGTTGCCTATGCCAGTCAGCACGGCGGCGATTACGACCTGGTCGGCCGGGCTCGCCTGCACTTGACGGTCAAAACCGGTCCTGGCCAGGAGGCACCCTCTCGGGGCTACCTCGAACATAGACTCCCCGAGGGAGCAACCTGGGGGCGGCACGCCTGGTATCCCTCAGCCTCCGGCTGGAGACACATCGCCGACTACCTCTCCCAGTACCGCGAGCTGTATCCGACGGTTCCCACCGACGGCCTCGAAGACCTCATCCCGCCGCAGTACCGGACCCCGACTGTCAGTGGTGGCTCGTAGGCTGCCCGCATGTCCGAGCACGGCGAAGCACACACTGATCAGTGGCAGTTCGACGAGACAGTTCTGCGGGCCGCCAGCGCGTTTGTACTGTGCGAGGAGGCCCGCTACAACGACGGTCTCTCCTCCGGGCAGCGCGTCGAGAAACTGATGGAGGCCCAGGGAGTGATCATGGCGACGGTCGGCCCCGGCCACCGCGTCACCTTCCGGGACCTTCTCGATCGTCTTTCCGGGGACCAGGCCGGGAGCCTCGTCGGTATCTTCCCCGAAGAGGCACTCACCGGCCCCCTGCGTAACCTCCGCTTCCTCGACAGTGTGGGCGTGTCCACTCAGGAGGGCTGCGACCTGCTCTGGGAAGCCGCAGAGATCTTCAAGATCGCCGACAAGAAGCAGCGACGCGGGGAGAGGTTCACTCACTTCGAGCTCGAGAGTGAGTTCGGCCAGGAGCAAGTATTCAAAGCCATTAAGGGCGGCCTCTACGAGCGGCACCGCCGGAACATCATCGAATACCCAGTCTGCGACAAGGAACAGCTGGAGGAACTCGGATTCCCTCCTGCCGTGGCTCAGGTCTTCTATCAGGACATCCCCTCTTACTGCCTATACAAGCGGCAGTGGTGGTTCGGATGTCCCGCCTGCGCCTATCCCATGCAGGTGACTCCGCACGACGACGGCAGGACCTACGCCGTCAGGTGCCTCTACCCATGGCACCAAGACACCGGAGCCCGCTTCAGCTTCACTGCCACCCGCGACCAGGTCCCTGTCCTCCATGCCGAGGACCGCATCTACATCCCCAGCAAAGCCGAGATGCCGCTCTATACGGGAGCATCGCGTGAAACCCCAAGGGCACGGCCTGCTGAGGGATACCGTGCGCTTGTGCGACGTGTCTGGCGCAGCACCTGCATCCCCGGCCTCCCAGAACTCAGGCTTGCCGACGTCCTCAAAGAAGCCGCTGCAGAGACACGGTTGACGGTCAAGGTCTGGCCCGACAACGACCGCGTCGACATTGAGGTCAAAGACGGCGACACCGTCGTCTTCTCCATCGACGTCAAGGACTACACCTGGTCCGGATCCCTGGCCAAGAAGCTCATCGAGGACCGCGGCGACAAGGGCGGAGCCACCTGGCTCGTAGTGCCCGACCACCGCCGCCAGCAGGTCGACTACCTCACATCCGTCATTCACCGTGAACGAATTGACATGACGGCCATAACCGCGTCCGACTTCCTGGCCCTGTTCACCGACTGCCTGAAGGAGTACATGTGAGCAGCGGACGCTCCCCCGAGCAGGACGCCCTCCTCGCCGCGTTCGCCCTGGCGAGCCACCTCTTCCCGGCAACCAGCGACGACGGCACGCCCATCGCGTCCTTCCGGCACGTGGCCCTGCTCGCCGAACGCAAACCCTGGGCGTTGAAACAATGGGAGCAGCTCACAGCAGACGAATACCGCGTCTTCGCGCGCGTCGTCAGAAAGCTGCCCTCTTCCTACACGTCGGCCGACGCTGTTCGCGTTGCGCTCCGGGCCATGCTGGGCGACGACAGCGAACATTGCGTGGACCTGACCGACGGACTTTTTGAGCTGCCTTCCGACGGCACGACCGGGCATGTGCTCTGCTACCTGCCCGAGCCGCCACTGGACTACGCCGACAGCATCATTCGCGGCTACTACTCCATGGGCAAACGCCCGCGCGCGCTGGCATTCGCCGGCCCGGGCCACTACACGACCCGCGTCGCCTACCTCGGCAAGGATCTCGGCCGGGCCGCTGTCGGCCTCACCTTCCCCTCAGCCCCGGACTTCGACGAGGCCCCTGGTCACGACGCCCTTCCCCACATCGTCACCGTTCCTGAGACACCCGAGCTCTCGTTCGGCAAGAAAGAGATCCTGGAGGTCGCCGAACTCCTGAGCCGTCCCGAACGCAAGGCGGGGACCAAGTACATCCGCCGGACCGTGAAGAAGTTCCTGAAGAAGCTCCGTTGCCCCAGCGGCAAGGTCAAGGCCCTGGAGCTGATGAACGGCAGCTTCCAGATCCTCAACGCGCCCACCGGCAGCGGGAAAACGGTCCTGGTACGGGTGCTGGCCGCGCTGATGGCGAAGCGGGACCTGCGTCTGGGGATTGTCGTCCCGGACGTCAAGGCCACCTTGAAGATGAAACGGGACATCGGCAGCGATCTTGACTGGCTGTACCAATTGAAGGAGCTCCCTGAGCCCAAGACGTGCGCCGCGCTGATGTCTCCGGCCAAGCGCCACGAACGTGCCTTGGAGTACGGGGCGCTCATGAAGGACACCCCCATCGAGCAGTGGGACGGCAAGAACCTGGAAGATCTTGCCGAGGTGGGCTACGCGTGCGCCCAGAAGGCGTACATGACGGTCCAGGACCCATTCCCGGCCGGCGAGGAGAACTGCCTGACGCTGAGCAAGCCCGGAGAAAGTGGCACCTACGCCTGTCCGTTCATCCCGGTGTGCGACAAGTTCCGGCCTCTCTACGAAGCGACCCGCGCCAGCGTCATCGTCACCAACCACATGAACTTCGTGGAAGGAACTCTGCGAACCGGAGTCGTCTTCGACAGCGACTCCTTCCAGAGCAAGCCCAGAGGGACCCGAGGAGCGTCCGTGTTCGAAGCAATGGCACGCATGTGTCACTTGCTCGTCGTGGACGAGGTGGACGCCCTCCAACTCAGTGCCATCAAGGGATGCGCCAAGGAAGCGGTCCTCGCGTCCCTCATGAAGAAGTCCCTGCTGGACATCGTCGATGACGACAGACGCAATCTCCCGCCACACCTGCGCGAACTGCTCGCAAACCCCCTCAGCCACGCCCGCTTGACCGCCGAGAACCTGCTTCTGTGGCTCGCGACCAAACAGTTGATCCTCAACCCGCCCGCGCTCAGCAAAGCCCAAGACGACAAGGACGACGCCTACCGCGACAACAGGGGATGGCGGACCGCGACGTCCCGGGACCGGGAGATCATCAACTACCTGTTCCCCGACGACCACGACGTCGACGAACCGATCCCCGATGAGCTGTTCACCCTGCTCAACCAGCTCATGCCCGGCAAAGACTCGGACGAAGACCAGCCCGTCGAGGTGCTGCCGATGCCGGAGGGAGCCGACTGGGAGCGTCTTACCGACCAGCTCTACGACCTTGTCTCTCCACGCGGCCGGCACAACCTGCTTCCCATAAAGCAGGCCATGCACGAGTCCATTGAGGAGACGGTCACCGAGGACACCGTACGTGCCCGTCTCGTCAACCTCATCACCGTGCGCGCCATCCTGCTGGAACTGGGACAGGCTCTTTCTCTCCTGCGTGAACAGGCGCAGAAGGTCCAGGACCACGACAGCGCCGCAGCACGGGACATCCTCGCCATGACGTACCGGAGCACGGTCTCCAAGCTGTACCCGACCGGCATGCTGGGCCGCGACATCCACGGATACCAGGTGACCGGAATCGGTGACGACAGCAAGCCGACAGCCGAACTCCGCGAGAGCGCCACCATCGGTGACCCTCACACGTTCATCAGCGAACTCGGCCGTCTGACCTCGCTGATGGCGGCCGGGGTACGACGTCCCGTCCTTGGCCTGTCGGCCACTGCGTTCTTCCCCCACGCCTCCGGAGAGCACGTCCATGCACCCGTGGCCTGGTGGATGCCCGACGTCAAGGAGTCCATCAGAGCCAACAGACTGCCCGTCACCAACAGCGAGGTGCCCGGCGGCGAGGGAATCCAGATCGCCGGCCTCTACGACGAGCACAAGCTCTCGGCACTGCGGGAGATGGGCCAGGCGATCTACGAACAACAGCTTCGAGGGCGTCTCGACTGGCTGGCCCGCAACGACCCCGACCGAGCCCGCTGCATCCTCCAGGTCAACGGCTACAAGCAAGGTATCTACCTCGCCATCGGCATGGCGCAGGCGGAAGGGATGACACATCGCGTATGCGTGCTGCTGCGCCGTGAAGATCTCGCGGAGTACAGAAACATCCTCCCCAAGGGCGTGCGCGCGATCGTCGCCGAGGAGCTGGAGGACTTCCACGAGTTCGGCGACATCCTCATTGCCCCCATGGCCCGGATCGCCCGCGGCCTGAACATCGTGGTCGAGACCCGCTCAGCCATCAGCGACGTCTACCTGTGCGTCCGGCCAGTCCTCAGCATCGAGGACCCCGCGTGGATGCACGGCAGCGTCAACGCATGCGGCCAACGTGCCGCGCGCTCCTTCAGCGGGGACGACCCTTACGAGGCGATCGAGCACGCCCGCACCGCAGCCCGTGAGCACCTGGTGAAAATCCTGCGCTCTCCCACGCGGTTCTCCAGCATGCATCAAGATCTTCAGATGGAGTTGATCAGCTCCATGCTCGTGGAGCTGATCCAACTCGCCGGACGGGCACGACGCGGCGACACCGACATGGATCTATTCGTAGTCGATCAGGCCGCCTTGGGCACCAAATACACAACGGGCCTCGCAGAGGTCATTCAACTCATCTACGATGCTTGGTCACCGGAGGAACGCGAGATGATGAACCGTTTGTACGGTCGAGCCATCATCGAATTCCTGCGCTACGCCGAGGTCTCGCACTCTTTCTCCTGATCCCGGCCGGTCTGATCGAAGAGAGGTTCCGGCAGCCGCATGGCCAAGCTCACCACCATCTACACCTCTTCCCTCCTCCTGAACGACGCCATGCTGGCGGGCCAGTACGCGTACGTGTGGTCCTTCCACGACTGGAGCGACTTCGGCGGAGAAGGACGAAAAGACAAGCCGGAGATTCTCGTCGAGTGGCACAAGTATGGTGCGTGGGCTGGGGAGAGCCGGAAGAACAAGAATCTCCCCGAAGGCGTGGACGTGGCGATGCTCTGGCCGCTCAGTATCGCCACCACCGCCCTGCAAGCCCTCGCCGAGGGCTACGTCCACCTCGACAAGCACTTCCGCTACATGATCTCCCTCAAGGAGATCGACCCCGTCAAGCTCGCCAAGCTGTTCACCTACCTCGAAGCCGCGGTCAAGGGCACGTCGCTCGACAGCGCCTCCGACACCGGGAAATCCACCCTGCCGGGCCTGGTCCGTGCCACCACGCCGGCGAAGCTCTCCCTGGCCGATGTCATCCTCAACCACGGCGGCCTCGCCCCCAACCCGCCCGACTGGGCCTACCAGGCCGTGCGCTGGTGCATGGCCGACAAGTTCGCCGGGACTCCCTTCACCGAGTACGCCATGACGCCGGTGATGCCGAAGAGCAAGGAGCCCGAGCAGACAGAGGACGGCAGGGAATCAGAAGAGGTGGCCAAGCCCCGGCAAGCGGGATGGGCAAAGGACGCCGAAACCGCCGTCACCCTCACTTACCGTCCGCTCAGCGACGGCAGCGTCATCGCCTGGGACCACCCCTTCGGACCCGCCTTCGCACACATCGGGCACCCCCCAAGCGCCGAAGCGACACAGCAGATCGCTGGCAACTGGTCGGGGCTCGCCGAAGACTGGAGCGCCCGGGACTACACGCTCTCCCGCGTTGACACCAAGATGGCCACCTTCACCGGCTACACCAACCCGGTCATCCACTTCCACGGCAGCAACCGGCGTATCAGCAACGCCGTCATCTACGCCAAGACCGCCATGGTGGACTGCGGGACCGACAAGCCGGTCCTCTCCCTCAAGCTGGACGGCCCCGGGGGTTTGAAGTCCGCCAACCGATACGGCCTCGAGATCGCCGCCCGTCTGGACGTCGACCACACGGGCCTGCTCGCGGTCCAGACCCGGGCCAATACGGAGATCGACAAACGCGGCAACGACAAATCACTCACCATGGAGGCGCCTGGCAAGGTCCGGCCCCTGCACGCCACCACGCCCAAGAGCAACGGTGTCGGCACCGGCACCGGCACCCATCACCACCGTCTGATCATGGAGCACCTCCACGCCTCCTTCGCCCCGGAACTGGCCGGTAACAGCGAAAGCGAAAGCAACGCGGTGCCCGTGATGACCCTGGTCAGTGACAGCAAAGGCTTCGGCAAGCGGTATTTGCAGGACACATCCCACCTGCAGTGGGCGCAGGGGAAGGCAAGCGACGACGAGAACAGCAAGAAGACAGCTGCCCGTTTCCAGGACAAGGTCGGCCTCCCCTCCCCGGACTCCATCCAGCGCTCCATCGAAAAGCAGGGTGAGAACAAGCTGGTGTATCTCGGCCTGTGGTACCGGTATCCCACGCGGCAGCGCATGGTGCAGGCACTCGCCTGCGCCTACGGCATCGATCCCGAGACCATCAAACCCTCACACCGCGAGGTCGAGCTCCGCCCCGGTATCCGCCTGGTGCTCCACAAGGCAGAAAAGCTCCTTCAGCACGGCACAGAACGCGCTGGCATCCGCCGCACCGAAGTCAACACGATCATCAACCGCTACAAGGAGCCGGGGACCCGCCTGGTCGTCTGGTGCGAAACCGAGATGCCCCGCACCGACCAGGACGGTGCAAACACGCCGGCCAACGGCAGCCGCACGGCCCAGAAAAGGGCTGAGGAGACCGAGAGGAACGAGAAGGACGCCAAGCACGCGGTGCGTGGGCTCTTCGCTGAAGCACGCGTGCCCAGCCAATTCACCGTGGGCGCCAAGCTCCAGTACCGCAAGGGAACGGCCGGCCCCGTCCTGACCGAGATCCCCGCCCAGAAGAAGGAGTACCACAAGGACCACGCCGCGTTCAGCGCCGTCCTTGACATGCACCGCAGCCTCGGCGTTGTCGACGACCGGTACGAGGCCATCTTGCACCCCGAAAAGAACCCGCTGCCCCGCATCGCCTACTGCGGCCTGCACTGCCGTATGCAGACCAAGAGCAACCGCTACCGGGGCGAGCCCCTCTGGATCACCACTGCTGCCGTGCTCATCCCACCCAGCAAGCCCGGCGGCGTATGGACCATGCTCGGCTGGAGCAACATCACCAACACCTGGGCCCCGTACTACGACGCGAACACCGCCTTCCATGCCAAGAACTACCCCCTGCACAACGAAAAAGACGCGAGCAAGACGCGAATGGACCGATGGTGCGAGGTCGGCAGCGACGCGGCCCGTGCGCTGGTACAGCTCCAACAGAGGCCCGAAATGGCCGGTCTCGATCTCGCCGTCATGCTCGACGGTCACGCATGGCGTCGCATTTACCCTGGCTTCCACAACAGGAGTTTCGGCCTGACCCGCGACAGCCTGCCTGAGGAAGACAAGCGCCTCTGGACTCCAAACCAGGAAATTACGGACGAGCGTCTGCACCCGATCAGCTACATCCGCGTCAACACCATGCAGGACGAACTTCCCCGCTTCGTCTACGCCGAGAAGGAGTCCATGACCAAAGGCCGACTGGCCAAGGGACTCGACCCCTTCATCAAGGTCAGCCAGTATCTGGCCTGGCCCGGCCACCGGCCCGAGGGACACCCCTGGTTCCTCTTCAGCGAATCCCGCACCCACAACCGCAGTCGCCTCGGGGACGACCGCACCCGCTGGCGCGCAAGCGACGAGAGGGACGCGCGGGGTGATAGCGAACTCAACGGCAACTGGCACTCCATCACCACCCGAGAGATCAATCCCATGTTCACCCGCCGCCACTCCCGGGAAGACCTCGCCCGAGCCACCGCCTGCCTCTCCCATCACGCCCTGGCCTGGTCCGAGCGCACCCGCTACCCCGCCCCCCTGCACGCCGCACTCCAGATGGACCTCGACCACCCCCAGTACAGGCGATCCGCCCCCAGTAACGGGGAAGCCGACCAGGAACAGAGGGACATCCTCAACTCAGCAACCGGAGCCAGCTGAACGCCGGCGCACAAACCGTTCCGCATCCAGAGCCCCCAAACGCGATCAACTCCGCCCAGCCAGCCACGCAAGGTTGGCACGAGGAGACTCACTTCGAAGCTTCCGGGCTCCTTGGCCTCTTCCCACTCAGCCGGCGGCAGGAACGGGGGGACTCCCGCGAAGCTCCCTCACTCCCGCGCTCCGAATGGAAGATCACGCCGCGGACGACCGCTGCAGGTGGCCGCTGCCATGTTCAGCGCGGCAGGCGATCGTCACGGCCGTGACCTGACACAAGGTGTGGCGGGGTACGGTTCACTCAAGGGACTTCACCTCGACAGCCCCGACGAAGGCTGGCCTCGTATCACAACTCGCCGCAGCATCAAGGCATCATGCGTGGCCAGCCTACGGACAGACTGTCCTCACACAGCTCTTGCCGGGTGGAAGGCTTCTTTCTCCTGAGGCCGCTACCAAGGTGAGGTTGTCGTCATGGCACGTCGCGATCCCGAACGTCCGAAGTACGGATTCACGGTTGCGGCGGCTGTCGACGCTGTCCCGGGGGCGCGCCGCCAAGTCACCGTGCTGGCCCAGGACTTGGGCCTTGTCTTGTCAGGTCAAACACTGCAGAACATCGAGTTGCTGGCGAGCGAACTGATCGCCAACGCCGTCCTGCACACAGATGCTCCCTGCGACGTCGCTGTGACGCGGACTGATGAGCGGCTCCGAGTCGAGGTCACGGACACCGATCCCCTCTTGCCGAGTGCTGTTGAGGCTGGGCCAGATGAGGAGAGCGGTCGGGGGCTGCTGCTCGTGAATGCTTTGGCTGACGCTTGGGGGACGCGACCGGAACGGAACGGCAAGACGACATGGTTCGAGATCACGCCGGAGCCTTCGGCCGAGGACACGGACGACTACCTTGCGGATGCACCTCCTTCACCGCACGCGGGTGAGGCTGCCGTCCGACGAACCGAGTGTCCCGCTCGAATGGCGTCGTCGGTCAACTCTCGGTCGTCGTTCGGCGCAGCAACTGCTGAGAATCAACATCAGGCTGCCTGAAGCTGCAATCCGAAACGGCCGCCCCCTGGTGAGCGGCGCTGAACGCCTCGCTCGGTGCGCTTGACCGCCCACCACACGACGCACGTCGCAACGCCGGACACCGTGACCGTCGCCCAAGCTGGCGTCACTGAGTACTCCAGGCGGTGTTCCCGAGCGTCCTAGATTCGACGATCCGAAAATGGGTGCCGGCGCACATTTCACGTGGGCCAACGGAACAGCCCCGCAGTTCTGCCTGTTCGACTGGGAAGCCTGGGGATGCCTCCCGCGGACTGGACGCTGCCTGGCTGTGGGGGAAGTCGCCTGCCATCCCGGAGTTGCCCACGCGTATGCGCCGTGAGCGGCACCGCAACTTGGAAAGCCGGGACGGAAAACTCATAGCTCTGTTCTTCCGCGCCACGTTTGTGGGCCCCCACGCTGACGCTGATGACTCTCGGCTTGGTCGTTGCCAACAGGACGATCTCGTGTGCGTTGCCGCCCAAAGCCAAGACGCCTGCACAACGGATGGACACGTACGGTCACGATCCAGACCCGTGTAACCTGCTGGGTGCCCAGTGCCGTGTTCCGCCTGGGACGACCGGTTTCGCAATGATCATCTTCGGCTTGGAGGACGGGTGGCAGTGCAGCGGATCACGACCCGCAATGCCCGTTTCCAGCAGCTGCAGACGCTGCTCAACAACCGCACCAAGCGAGGGCGTGCCAAGGAGTTCCTCGTTCAGGGCGTGCGGCCGATCACGATGGCCGTGGAGCACGGCTGGACCGTTCGGTCCCTGCTCTACGACGCCAGCCGCCCGCTCTCCCGATGGGCCGAGGATCTACTGCGCGGTGTCGGCGCCGAGCGCGTCGCGATGGCGCCGCAGTTGCTCGCCGAGCTCAGCGAGAAGGCCGACGGGGCTGCGGAGGTCCTGGCGGTGGTCGAGATGGCGCCGGACAGCCTGTCGCGGATCAAGGTTCGCGACGACTTCCTCGGTCTGGTCTTCGACCGGCCGACGCAGCCCGGCAACATCGGAAGCATCGTGCGGTCAGCCGATGCCTTCGGCGCGAGCGGGCTCATCGTGACGGGGCACGCCGCGGACCCGTACGACCCCAAGTCGGTCCGTGCCTCCACGGGATCGTTCTTCGCCGTGCCCGTGGTGCGGAGCCAGTCGCACCACGAGGTCATGGAGTGGCTGGAGAAGGAGCGCGCTCAGGGGCGGCCGGTCGCCGTCGTCGGCACGGACGAGGACGGCGATGCCGAGGTCTCGGAATTCGATCTGACCCAACCGGTCCTGCTGCTCATCGGCAACGAGACCGCAGGCCTCAGCGCGGCCTGGCGAGAGAGCTGCGACCACGTGATCAGCATTCCGATGACAGGCTCGGCCAGCTCCCTGAACGCGTCGAACGCCGCCTCCGTCGTTCTCTACGAAGCGCGCCGTCAACGTCTGGCGAAGCAGCGCACGGCGTGACCTTCCGCGGTCACGTCCAGACCTCGCCGTTGACCGCTCTCTTGTAGACCGCCAGGTACTGGCGGGCGATGGTGTGGTGGCCCCATCGGTCTACCGCTGTTTCGCGCACGACCTGGGCCGTGGGCAGCGACGCCAGCACCCCCTTTGCGTCGCTGGGTGTGATCTCCTGCCCGATCGGCAGCACCGTTCCGACGCCGGGGACGATCTCCGGCAGGCATCCGTTGTCGGTGGCGATCACCGGGGTGCCGCTGGCGGCGGCCTCCGAGACCACGGTGGCGCCGGGCTCGATCCATCGCCCGCCGAACGGCCCTCCCCACGGCTGGGACAGCACGAGCTGCGCTCGGGCGCGTGCGATCAGTCGGGTACGGGCGCTGCCGCCGACCTCGCCCACGTAGCGGACGGTATGCGGGAAGTCGGCCAGCAGCGCGTCCAGGTAGTCCTTCTCCCAGGCCGGTCCGGCGACCGTCAGCGGCACGCCGGCGGCGTGCGCGAACGCCGCTGCCTCGCGCACGCCCTTGTGCGCGGAGACCCGGCCGAGGAAGAGGAGATAGTCGTCCTTCGCCTCCTGGAACTGACAGCGTGCGGGGTTGACCGGTAGACGGATCACCGGGGCGGAGACGGACCCTGCGGCAGTGCGTTGTGCGCGGGAGAGGTAGATGCCGTTGGTCTGGAGCTCCGGCACACCGTTGAGGTGATGTGTGCTCACCGTTGGCCTGGGGGTGTCGGCCGGCAGTGCGGCGGTGTTCGAGTGGTCGTGGACGATGTCCGGGCCGAAGGCTTCGACGGCGGCGTGGATCTCGGCCGTCTCCACTGCGTCGGAGACCGTGATGCCGTCCTGGACCGGGCTTCCTGGAGCTCCGAGGAGGAGGATCTCGCACCCGGCCTCCAGCAGTCCGTCCATGAGCGTGGCGACGACCCACTGGATGCCGCCGTAGCCCTGGGGCGGCACGGTGATCCACTGGCTGGGGTCGGCACCGTACCGGTACGGCGGGATGACCATGGCTACCTTCATCGGTCGCTCCTGGTTTCGGCGTCGGCGGCGCTGGTACGGCTCCGTGTGACGGCCTCCCGGCACACTCCGAGAAGAACGCTGGCGGTGTAGAGCAGGGCGAGGGCGGCACGCACCGGACGGGCGCCGTTCCCCGAGCGGTTGCGGTGCCATTCCTTGGCGATGCCTCGCCGCGCGTCGTTACGCCGTGCTTCGCTGCGGCCCTGCCAGAAGGCGCGGCGCAGCAGGTAGGACAGGGTCAGCCGGTGGGCGGGGATCAGGTGTTGCACCTCGGCGTCGTGCAGGATCGTCGCGGTGGCACCGCGCGCGGTCATCTCCCGTACGAAGGTGGTGTCCTCGGCGGAGATGAGGGAGCCGCCGATCCGGCCGAGGCGCTCGTCGAAGGCGACTCCCAGCAAGCGGGCGTGCTCGACGTCGATGGCGAAACTGCCGCCCCAGATCGACGCCGGCTGGGCCGGCGCGTGGGAGCCGAGGTAGTGCAGCTGTCCCGAGGTGAAGAACCACGGGCGGCGGCGCCCTTGAAGGTGGGCGGTGATCCTCGTCCCGGTGACGTGTGCGCCGGCGGTCAGGGCCTCGCGTATCCGGGTCAGTGCCTCGGCGGTGGGGACGATGTCGTCGTCGAGGAAGACGGCGTGCTGCGTCGTGGCCTCCTTCATGGCCTTGTTGCGGCTGTGGGCGAGCCCCTGGTTCCCCTCGTTGCAGATGACGCGTATGCGGGACGGAGGCGACGAGGCGCCTGTGGGCAGCGTGGGCAGGTGCTGAGCGGGCATGTCCGCGATGACCAGGAGGCGGTCCCTGGGGCCCATGGTCGGAGCCGTGCGGGTGACAGCTGCCGGCAGGCTGTCGGGGCGGTTGCTGCAGATGACGATGGTGAGAGGTAAGTCGGCGCCGAGGGTCATGGGCGCACCTCCTGGCGGGGGCGTGGGCTGCGCTCTTGGTGGCTGATGGTCCGCAGCACATCGGCCAGGTCTCCGAGGGCGGCGATGGCCCAGTGCCTCGTGCTTCCCTCGGTTGTGTGGACGCGTTGGATCTTCAGCTCCCGGTATGCGGTCACGATCTCGGGAGCGACCCCAGCAGGCGCGCTCCAGCCGCTGTCGACGTGGACGCTCGCTGCCGAGCAGCCGAGAGCGAGTGCCGGAGCGGCGTCGTGGTCGGGCCGGTCGCCGACGACCACGGTGTGTTCCGACTTCCAGCTCAGCCGGTCCATGGCCCACTTGAAGAGGCGGGGGTCGGGTTTGGCGTAGCCGACGAGGGAGTCGAGCGCGACGAGTTGGACTTGCTGCTCGATTCCGAGGGCGTGCAGGGCGGCGAGGCATTCCGGGGGCTGGTTGGCGACGATGCACACCTCGTACTCCTCGGCGAGGTGGCTGAGGGCGTCGACGGCTCCGGGAACGGGCTGGACCAATGAGGTCCAGCGCTCGCGGACACCCTGCCAACTCTTCGTGCCGTTGGGCGGGAACAGGCTGGGCGGGGGTGATCCGGGCGCGCGGCCCTGGTAGAAGTCGCGCACGGCCTGGAGGAAGGCGTCCATGGTGAAGGTGGGATCGTCCGCGCGCGTGAGCTCCCAGACGCCCTGGAGCCAGGCGAGGTCGAAGGGCTCGTCGTAGTAGAGGACGCCGCCGACGTCGACGGCCAGGGTGCGGCGCGTCATGACGTCGCCGCCCGTCCGGCGGCCCAGGTGAACCACTCGGGCTTGTCCGCGGTGTCGTTCTCGATGCTGAGGGAGGTCGCGGGTTCCACGGGGCCGTGTTCACGGGCCCAGGCCGCGGTGCGCCGCAGACCTTCGGCGAGTGGGGTGTCGGCCCAGTCGCCGAGCGTTTTACGGGCAAGGCCGTTGTCGGTGTACGCGGCGTGGACCTCGTCGCGGGCCGCCAGGTGCTTGATCGGGTGGTCGGGCACGCCCATGGCGGTGCGCACGGCGTGCGCCATTTCCAGCACGGTGCTGGTGTGCGACGAGCCGACGTTGAAGACCTGGCCCCAGGCGGCCGGCTGGTCGGCCGCGGCGAGGATGGTGCCGACGATGTCCGGGGCGTAGGTGAAGGCGCGGATCTGGCTGCCGTCTCCGTACACGCTGATCGGCTCGTCGCGCATGATCTGGTTGAGGAAGATGGCAACGGCGTTGCGGTACGGGTCGCCCATGTTCTGCCGCTCGCCGTAGACGTTGTGCATGCGCAGGGCGAAGTACGGCAGGCCCTGCATCTGCATGGTGACGGCGAGTTCGCGCTCCACGGCGAGTTTCGCGTTGCCGTAGCTGTCGGCGGGGACGGGCCGCTCGTCCTCGCGCATGGGGACGTGTCCGTGGCCGTACACGGCGACCGACGAGGCGAAGCCGAAGAACATGACCTTGGCGGCCAGCGAGGCGTTGATCAGGTTGATGCTGCCGAGCAGGTTGACGGAGTAGTTGTGGTGCTTGACGGCGTGGCTGATGCCTTCGGCGGCGAAGGCGGCCAGGTGGTAGACACCGTCGAAGCGGTACGAGGCGAAGAGTTCGGCGACCGTGGTCTGGTCGGCGACCGAGCCGACGACGAGGGTCGCGCCGACGGGCACGTTCTCGATCTTGCCGCCGTCGAGGTTGTCCAGGACGACGACGTCGTCGCCGCGCTCGATCAAGGACGCGGCAAGGTGGGACCCGATGAAGCCGGCGCCGCCGGTCACCAGATGTGTGGGCATGGCGTGTCTCCCTTGGCGTGAGTGGGTCCCGCTGCGGCCCTGGACGGGCCGTAGCGGGTCGTGCGCGATGCGGTGCGGGCAGGCGGACCGCCTGTGCGACTGGTGGTTCAGGCTCCGAGGAGCTTGTTGATCTGAGCGAAGTCGCTGCGGGCGCGGTCCGTGATCAGTGGGAGCCGCTGCCGCAGGGTGGTGCGCAGAGCGGTCGCGTCGGTGTCGTTGACGAGCCGGTCGATGACCGTGGTGTCCTGGGCGAAAGCGCGGACGTCCGCGTGGATGCCGTCGACGTCGACCGTGTGACCGTAGGTTTCGGCGAGCACTCCGTTGAACTTGTGCGAGTGGCCGATCGCGATCGCCGGGGCGCCGCCGGACAGTGCGCCGATCGCGGCGTGCAGGCGCTCGGAGATGACGAGTTCGGCCTGTGACAGCACGCCCTTGTAGTCGGATGCCGTCAGCGCGCCCGGCAGCGCCATGACCTCGGGCAGGCTGGCAGCTTCGGCGATACGGGCGGCGAGGATCCGGTCGTCGTTGTGCGGGCGGGAGTCGTGGCAGTGCGGGACGAGGACGACCGGCATCTTCCGGGTGCGGACGAGGGAGGTGGCGAGTCGCGTCAGTGCTGCCGCGTGCTGGGACTCCTCCAGGGTGCTGAAGCGGGTGATGCCCTGGCTGGGGGCGAGGCAGAGGTAGGGGTCTTCGAGGGCGAGTCCCAGAGGTCTGAGCACGGCCGCTGTTCGCTCGCCAGCGGCTGTCGGCAGCAGGAAGGCGGGGTCGGAGGACAGCCGCACACGGCGTTCGGGAAGGCCGAGCTTGCCCACGAGGTAGTCGAGGGAGACGCTCTCCCGGACGGTGAGGAAATCGCACCGGGTGGCGACCGCGAGCCACGCCTCGGCATCGGCCGGGTCGTCGAAGGGGCCGACGGACTGGCCGATCATGACCGTCGGGATGTCCCGCTGTTGCGCGGCGGTGAGGGCACGAAGGTACGGCGTGGAGACCCCGTAGTCCGAGGTGTGCAGGTCGCCCCCGGTGGCGATGACCAGATCGGTTTCGGCGAGGAGCTGTTCGCGGCGTTCGGCCAGTTCGGCGGGGCTCTCCTGGGGGCGCATCTGCTGCCAGGACCGGGAGACGACGAACGGGTCGGCCACGCAACGGGCGCCGGTGGGGGCGAGGGATTCCGCATCGAGCACCGGGGTCTGGGTGAGGACGGTGACGTTGTCGCCTCCCCCGGGGCCTTCGGTGTTCAGCTGCTCGATGATGGAGCGGGCCAGGGCCTCGACGCCGCGACTCTCACAGCTGGTGACGCCGGTGATCAGGACGTTGGACACAGCAGACCTCTCAGGGATCATCGGGTGAACCGGATGAGTTCGGCCAGAACCGTGCGGTAGTTGAAGCGTTCGTGTACTCGGCGCTGGATGGTCGCCAGCCGCTCGCGGTACCGGATCGGCTCACGGATCATCCGGGCGAGGCTGTCGGCCGGATCGTCGCCGAGCAGGAAGAGCTCCACGTCGTCGCCGTAGAGCGCGGACAGGTAGCCCAGGTCCGGCCAGAGTGCGGGGATGCTGCCCGAGGCGAGGGTTTCGAACATGCGGGGGGTCAGCAGCTCCATCCGCGCGAGCAGCGGACGGGCCAGCACCGGCGTGATCGCCGCCTGGGACATGGTGGAGACCACGTGACCGAACGGAACGGGTGGCGCCACCTCGACACCGTGATCCCGCATCCAGCCGGACACGTTGGCGGTGGCGGTCGGGTGGTCGGGGTGCGGGGCGCCGGTCCACCAGCGTCCGCACACGCGGATGGGTCGGACCGGCGGCTGGGCGGCGGCTGCGGCCCGGATGAGGCTGGTCATCTCGTTCCAGCGCCACCAGTTCGCGCCGACGTACTGCAGTTCGTACGGCAGTGCCCGCGGGGGCGGGAGGTCGCTGGCGAGCCGGTGGATGTCCGGCATTCCGAAGTAGCTGAAGAACTCGGCCCCGTCGGGAAGGCATTCGTTCATGCGCGGCTGCAGGATCAGATCGCTGAGGTCGGCATACAGCTTGTGCCAAGACTCGGTGGTGTCCGCACCCGCGTTGTCGTCCGCGCCGGCGGTGACGTACGGGCCCCAGTGACCGTCGGGATCCACGATGATGCGCCGCTGCCGCGGCACGGCCTCGCAGAGTTCACGCTGCCGGGTCGAGAGGAACTGCCTGCCCTCGAAGACGAGGACCAGGTGGGTGGCCCAGCTGATGTCGTCCACGAGCGGCAGGTGGGCGTTCACCGTGCCGTCCAGGCGCGACAGTTGGCTTGAGACGCCGACCTCGCATTCGGACGCCGAGGCGACCCGGGCGTACTCGGCGATCACGTGGCTGGAGCCCGCGTTCCAGTGGAAGACGCCGGCGAACAGAATCCGGGGCGTGGTCATCGCGCACCCCTTGCCTGCGGTTGAGCGTGGCTGCCCGTCGGCGAGCCGAGCCGGAGGTGGGCACGTCGCCGGGCCCGGATCAGAGGTGCGCGGCGCACGAGCCAGCACACGGCTTTCGCGGTTTCCCAGGTCCCGCGCCACCAGGTGGTCACTCCGCCCACGCCACGTCCGCGCAGATCGTCCCTCAGCCACCGGGACGCCAGGCGCAGCATGGGCAGCGGGCGCCAGTCGATGTCGGTGAGGAGGTAGTAGTAGCGGTTGCGGCGCATCTGGATGCGCCGGTAGCTGCTGCCAGCCGTTCCTCCACCGCCGAAGTGCTGTATGCCGACGTCGAGCAGGAGCGCGACGCGCCATCCGGCCCAGCGGGCGCGGCGGCACAGGTCGGTCTCCTCGTAGTACGTGTGGAAGACCTCGTCGAGGAGTCCGACGGTGCGCAGCAGCGCGGCGCGTACGAAGAAGGCGGAGCCCTGGACGTAGGCGTGCTCCAGGGTGTTCGGGGCCCGGCCTTCGGGTGGGCTGGCCGGCGAGGGGTGGTTCGGCCAGTCGCCGGCGAAGGCGTGCTGCTCGCCCCAGCGCAGAGCGGATTTCGACCAGTCGTTGTACGCGCCCAGAGCGATGCTGCCCGACTCGTCGTACTCGTACTGCATGGGGCCGACCACGCCGTAGTCGGTCCAGGTCTCCATGAACTCGGCCAGGTCGCGCACCAGCGACTTCGGGGTCTGGGTGTCCGGATTGACGAGGAAGACGTAGTCGACGCCCTCGGCGAGGGCCGCGCGCATCCCGATGTTGTTGGCGCGGGCGAAGCCGACGTTGTTCTCGTTCTGGATGACCCGCACCTCGGGAAAACGGTCCTGGACGAAGGCCGTGCTGCCGTCGTGGGAGTCGTTGTCGACGTACCAGACCGTCAGGTCGATCCCGGGGACTTCGCTGTCCAGGAGCGTGGCGAAGCAAGGCTCCAGCCAGCGGGACTCGTTGGTGCCCACCGTGATGGTGGCCACCCGCACCCTGGGACTCTCGCCAGTGGGGTTGGGGGTGGTCACGGCAGCTCCAGCTCAGCGGGGGCGAACTCGACGACGATGCTGCGGCGGATCCTCGGGGAGGCGTTGCGGCGTGAGGCGTGGGCGATGCGGACGTCGTGTACAGCGACGTCACCGGCCGAGAGCGGGAGGGCGCGGACCGGGCCCCGCGCCCGGAGCGCCTCGGCCTCTTCCGCGTCGGGCGTCAGGTGGGAGCCCGGAACGAACTCGAGGCATCCGTTGTCCACGTCGGAGTCGTCAAGGAAGACGCTGAGGTTGCACACGGTGTGCGGAGGAACATTGGTCCGGTCGCGATGCCAGGGCACGGGGGCGGCCACTCCCGGCAGTTTGACGATCATGGCGCAGGCGGTGGCGCGTATGGGCCCGCCGAGGATGGCGACGGCCATCGGGTGCAGCGGGCTGTCGTCGGCGTAGAGGCGTGTTGCCGCCGGGGAGCCCTGGTTCTCCAGGTTGTGGATGCGGTAGAGAACGGGTGCGTCCGTGCCCGCGGGTGTGAAATGCCAGTAGTCGTCCGAGCGGTACCCGTCCTGGGTGAAGCGCCGGATCAGGGCATCAGCCTCCGTGCGGAGGGCTTCGAGGGACTCTCCCGCGATCTTCTGGGATAAGACCGCGTAGCCGTCGGCACGGAAGTCCTGGAGAAACCCGTCGCCGAGCTGCTGCCTGTGCGACAGCGCCTCGGCGGACTCCGTCTTTCGCGGTGCGTGTCGCGTCATCGTTCCCTCACTGCGGTGTCGTTGAGCTGCGCGGCGAACCAGTCGACGGTGGTGCTCAGGCCCTTGCGGGGATCGGTCTCCGGCTTCCAGCCGAACTGCTCCCAGGCGAGGGCGATGTCCGGTCTGCGCCGCTCCGGGTCGTCGACCGGGCGGTCGACGAACTCGACGGGCGCGGCGGACCCAGTCAGTTCACGCACCACGTGTGCGAGTTCCAAGATCGTGGTCTCGGCGGGATTGCCCAGGTTGACGGGGCCGGGGTGGCTGCCCGCGGCGACGGCGAGGATGCCCCGGACCGTGTCGCCGACGTAGCACAGGGACCGCGTCTGCGAGCCGTCGCCAGTGACGGTCAGTGGCTCGCCCGCCAGCGCCTGGCGGATGAAGGTCGGTACCGCTCGCCCGTCCTCCGCGCGCATCCGCGGCCCGAACGTGTTGAAGATCCGCACGATCGCGGTGTCGACACCGTGCTCGGTTCGGTAGGCGGTGGTCGCCGCCTCCGCGAACCTCTTCGCCTCGTCGTACACGCTGCGCGGCCCGACCGGGTTGACATTGCCCCAGTAGGACTCCCGCTGCGGGTGCTCCAGCGGGTCGCCGTACACCTCGGAGGTGGAGGCGAGCACGAAGCGGGCCTTCTTCCCTCTGGCCAACTCCAGGGCGTTGAAGGTTCCCAGGGAACCTGCCTGAAGCGTCTGGACCGGCAGACGCAGGTAGTCCTGCGGAGAGGCCGGCGAGGCGAGGTGGAGTACGAGATCGACTTCCCCGGGTATCGGGATCGGGTCGGTGACGTCGTGGACCAGCAACTCGAACCGGTCGTCCGGCTGACGGTGTACGACGTTGTCCTCCGTGCCCGTAAGGAGGTTGTCCACGCACACCACCTCGACACCGCTGTCGAGCAGCAGATCGCACAGGTGTGAACCGACGAATCCACAACCGCCGGTGACGACCACACGGCGGAAGGGGGCCCGGTTCGAGTCCGGACCGCGCCTCCGTAAAGAGGTACTCATAGTGCCTCATTCCTCACAATGTGAACGAAAGTTGGCATGGCTGTGCCACACAGCAGGTGTGGCGAGAAGTGCTACGAGCTCAGCGGCGTTCGGCAGGGCCGGCGTGCAGCCGCAGTGCCCGGTGAGCGCGACCAGGAGCAGTCTTCGGTCGGTCTCGGAGATTTCGCCGTTGTCCCTCAGCGGGGTTCGGCGACAGCCTGGTCAATCACTTCGACGACGGCATCGTCATCGGCCGACCGGGCTTCACCCCGTCGCGCCGGAGGCCCCTGTGGTTCTATCGGCGTCGGCGCGAGTTCGGTCTGTGACCAGGCCGTCGTCCTTGACGGCATACGGGCCCGGCCAGCCGCTGAAGCAGTGGTGGACGATGCGGCGTGCCACGCCGGCAGCGACCGGTTCGGCCGCCAGGGAGCACCGGAGCCGAGGCGTCCTTGTGGACTGCCTGGTGTTGAGCGTCAAGGTCATCATCTGGCCCTTGCCAGACGTGGTCCCTTGCCTACGCACGGCTTCACCTCCATGGGGAGCCACCGCGAGATGCGGAGCACGCGCGGTTGGCCCGCACTCCACAATGACGCTGAACAGCCCTCCTGCTTATGAGTGTTTATGAGCGTGCTGCCGTCGCCCCGTCCGACAGGCGTTCGTGCACGTGGACCGCGCTCCTGGTCCCCGGGGCGAGGTTCCTTATGTACGTGATGGCCTCCGCGGAGCGGCCGGTGCAGGTGAATCCGGACTTGATCAGCACTCGCCCCGAAGCGTGGTTGTCGGGGTGGTGCTTGGCGTCAACGGAGGCCAGGTCGAGTGTGGTGGAGGCGAAGTCGAGCACGAGCGCCACCGCCGTGGTGGCGTACCCGTGACCCCATGCGTCGTCTCGAACGATGTAGCTGAGCGCCGCCGAGGTACGGGCGGGGTGTAGCTTGATCACGCCGACCAGGTCGTCGGTGTGTTCGATGCCGAAGCAGTACAGCATCCGTGGCGTCGCACGACTTTCGGCGATGCGATCGGTCACCCAAGAGGCGGCGTTCTCAGCGGTCAGGGGTGCTCGCGGCAGGTACCTCACGGAAGCGGCGCTGTAGATGCGTCGGACCGCTGGTGCGTCGGTCAGGGTCACCTCGCGGAGCGAGATCACGGCTCAACCTTGAGCAGGAGCTCCGCCAGCTCGCCGGCCGTGGGCCTGTCCTCGGGTACGGCAGCGAGCGCGGGCCGGAGGGCGTCCTGGAGCTCGGGCCACACGGTCGGCGCGAACGGCAGACGGCCAGTGGCGATCGCGTCTCGAACCCCGTCCGGGCCCGCGGCCTTCCGGTCGATACCCGCTGCCTTGTAGTCGAGCGGCCAGCCTCCCGAGGCGCACGTCCACAGGACACCGGCGAGGGCGTACGTGTCGCTGGCGCGCGTCGGTGCCACCGGACCGTCTCCGTGTGCGACGGCGGCAGCGAGTTCCGGCGCCATGAGGTGCACGATGCCACCGCTGAAGCCGCTGACCGGCTCCTCGCCCTCACGCCAGGACCAGGCGAAGTCGATCAGGCGGACGCCCGCCGGGGTGTGGATGCCGTGGGAAGGCTGGAGGTCGGCGTGGATCCATCCAGAGGCGTGCAGGTCGGCGACTGACCGGCACAGGTCAGCGCCACCTCGGAGAGCGGCCTCACGTCCGCCAGTGCCCTCGCGAGCGGGGGTGAAGACCGCCCAGGTGGAGGGGCCGGTGAACCAGGGTGTGACGAGCCACGAGCCGCCGTCGTACGAACCCGAGACCGCCTCGTATTCGGCAACGCCCATGGCCACCAAGGTGGTTGCCTCTCGCAGAGTGGCGGCCACACCGTCGTCGTATCCGATTTTCACCGCGACCGTGCCCTCGGGGCCGGCGGCCTTCCAGACCGCGGAGCCACGCCGGTTGGTCAGCTCCTTCAGGTCGACAGTGCCGCCGCAGGCGGCTTCCGCTGCTGCGAGGGCTTCGGGGGGACAGGGAGGGAACGCGACCATGCCTTTACCGCCTGCCAATCGTGTGGGATTCGCTCGAGGACATCGCTCCCATCGTCTACCGCGACCGAGAGGGCATCCGCGAGATCAGGGGTGTCCTTCAGGAACTGAGGGTCGCGGGCTCTCACGGCGGGACGAACAGGGAGGAACGAACACGGGGGAGGCGGGATCGGGCGGCTTGATCTGTCGAGCCGCTGCTCGCCTCCCTGGAACTTCCCGAACATGACACCCACAGGGCCGTACAGGTTCTTCAGTGCCCAGTGCGGCCACGCCATCAACTCACGGTGTTCGACTCCTTGGACGTCCCCCAGGATGACGACGTTCTCACAGACGAGAGCGCCTCTCGGGCGAGACGCGAGTGGACGAACCCACTCCGCGGCCTGCACTCCCGCATGGAACAGACCAGCTTCCACGGACTCGGGATCGCTGCTTGCGATCTCGTACACCGTCCAGGCCGTCAGACCGTGTCGAAGGGAAGGCACGAGGTAGGGGCAGTGCGCGGACACACGGTCGATGTAGTCCGTGATGTCCACGGTCCGCGGAGCCGTGGTACGTGCCTCGACCAGGCGGAGCGCCCTGGCACGGGACCAGGACGCTCCGGTCAGAGGGCCGGTCGTCATCCGGCCGCGAGTGCCGAGATCTTCGGTGCGACGTCGCCGCCGTCGCCCGGGATGGGGCTGCAGTCCCACTCCGCCCACACCTCGCCGGTCTCGCGGTAGCGCGCCATGGCCCGCTGGTCGAGCACCCCGTCCGCGCCGGTGAACCACACCTCGGGCAGCGGGCCGAACATCTCCACGTAGGCGTCGACCCAGGAGATCCGGCCGTAGCCGGTGTTCTCCACGTGGTTGATCAGCCGGCCGGCGCTCCGCGCGCAGAACTCCGCGTACTCGGGCTTGTCCAGGAGCTGGTGCCACTCGGCGTCGATGGCGGCCGAGAACATCTCGGGGGCGACCTGGCCAGCGTCGAACTGCCGGACCGAGACCTGGAAGAACTTGCCCAGCTCGGTCCTCTCGGGGGTCTGGACAGCGGTCACGCTGAACTCCTCTCATCTGGCGGAAGCGATCTTAGAACGAGTGCCGAGAATCCCTCGGGACTGACTCCCGAGGCCGGTTGGCGCCCGCCGGGCAGTTGGTCGCGGAAACTCGACGGGCCCCGCGCGGCTGCGCCGACCGGTCAGGTCTGGGGCTCTTGGATGACCGGCATCTCGTGGTGGAGACCCTTCCAGTTCGCACACATCGTGAGCGGACAGGTTGTCCGCAGGTTTTCGGAGCGAGGAGAGTTGACGGATCAGCATGCCGTGCTATGGGCGGCGAACCAACTGCGCGCATTCGGCGTGCAGTTGAGGGCCGGTTCAGGAACCCGAAGAAGGGCTTTCAAGGGATCGGCCACCTTGCTACCGAGCTTCCGCTGCCGTGTTTGGGTGATCGGCCGACGCGGCAAAGTAGTCCTGTGGAAAGTTCGGCAGCTGGGGGATACGCCTGATCACCTAGGGGTGAGACCGGGATGGCTCGCGGGGTGGAGCGGCACTGTTCGACGTGCCGTGCGACGCTCAGCCGATTCAACGTAGGACCGCGGTGTGGGCCCTGCCAGAGGGGCGGTGCAGTACCCCGAGTCGGACGTGAGTTCTGGGTGGAACCCGCAGTCGTGGCAGCGATCCGTGCCTGGGATCTCGGGTTGGTCGTGCGGCTCTTTCGGCAACACACCGGCCTCTCACAGGCAGCGGTCGCCCGGCTCGTCAACATCGACCAAGCCGAAGTGAGCCGGCTGGAGCGCGGCCGGAAGAAGATCCGCGACCGTCGCCAGCTCGCACAGTGGAGCGAGGCCCTTGGGGTGCCTGACGGCCTCCTGGGACCGTTACCCGACGTCGACCGGCCGTCGCCGATGGCGGACAGCCTGGGCAACCACCTGACGCTTCCTGACGGACGCGGGCAACTCCTGCTGCCCGCCGGGCGGAACCTGCCGCCTACGGCGCTTCCCACGCTGACAGGGCCAGTCGCCTCCTTACAGGGCGACGCTCTGCTTCTCGCGTCGAGCGGGGAGGCCGAGGCATGGAGTCGGATGCCGCTCAGGGCCCTGCTCGCCGTGCACCACAGCGGAGACGGGACACAGCGGTACTTCGTCACGGACGCGCGCGGGGGCGTCCGTGACGAAGCCGGAAGCCCCTTCGCCATTCCCATGGCCTACGAGTTCGACGACTTCACCTTGGGGATCCTCTGGGCTGCGGCAGGGTTCGACTCCGCCATCCTTGGCGACGACGCTGCGCTTTACGGAGAACCGGACCTTCCGTCACAGGACTTGTCGGGAGTAGGCCGTCAGTCGGTCACTCTCGACGGCCTCACCGACGGCTCCCAGATGCTCGTCGGCTCGCGGGCATGCGCCCGGTTCATCCTCGACCAGCGCGACGAGCTGGCCGGTGATCCGGTCTTCTGGACCCGCGAACAGCGAGGGGAGGAAGCCGCGACCTGGCTGCTCTTCGAGCACAAGCACCGCTACCTTGAGCTGATGGCTCCCGCACGAGCACACGACGGTGTCGGGCGAGCTTTCTGCGTTCCCCACCAAGAGGTCGCCGCCTCGCCCATGTACGAGCGCGTGTTGCTGTTCCTCGCGATCGCGCTGATGGAGTCGTACGGCATCACGACCTGGGTGACCGACGAGGCGGACCTCCAGCAGACGGAGGGCTTCGCGCTCGTTCCTGGTCACCGGGCGGCCATAGCGACCTGGGTACGCGCTGAATCCGCGCCCCAGACCGCTCTGACTTCCGGGGCGCGTTCCCTGCGGGCCTTCGCGGGCATCACGGGCCACGCGCGAGCACATAGCGTCACCATGGGATCGACCTCCGGGGAGCGCATGGCGGCGACTTCGGACTATCTCGGCCTTGACCGAGCTTGGTTGACTCACCGCTGCGGTCAGCTTGCCGCTGTGGGAACCACCGGCCTCGCCAGACCACGAAGCCGCCACCTCAGCCTTGATGCCTTGGACCGGGCTTGCGCGTACGTGGCGGCCGAGTTGCGGTCCGAGGCCGGTGACCCTGTGGGAGCGACCCGATAGCCTGCACGGAAAGATCTCCGAGGACGAGATCCAACCAGGCTGCGTGGATCGGAAGTTGGGGCGATGGCAGGCGTGACACGAACGGTAGCTGTCTACTCTCTCGGCGGCACCATCGCCATGACCACCGACCCGGGGACCGGAGGAGTCGTGCCGGCTCTCTCCGCCCATGACCTTCTCGCGGCTGTCCCTGGCCTGGATGGTCACGGCATCGACCTGCGCGTGCACGACTTCCGCCGGGTGCCTGGTGCCTCGCTCACCTTCGACGACCTCACGGAGCTCGGCACGGAGATTGGGAAGGTCCTCGACGGCGGCGACGTAGACGGGATCGTGATCACACAGGGCACCGACACCATTGAGGAGACGGCGTTCTTCCTCGACCTCCGCCACGGTCACAACCAGCCGGTCGTCGTAACCGGTGCCATGCGCAACCCCACCATGGCCGGCCCTGACGGACCGGCCAACCTGTACGCGGCCGTTGTCGCGGCAGCCGATCCGCAACTGCGTGGAGCCGGGGTGCTGGTCGTCCTGAATGACGAGATCCACGCGGCACGGCATGTCCGTAAGGCGCACACCACCAGCCCTGCCGCCTTCGCGTCACCCGGCGCCGGACCCATCGGCCGGATCGCGGAGGACCGGGTACGGCTGGCTTCCCCGTTGCCCGATCGATTCGTTCCCTTGGCACCGGCCGTCCGTGACCCTCGCGTGGGCCTTTACACGGTCAGCCTCGGCGACGACGGCGCGCTGCTCGAAGCCTGGTCCGGCCAGTGCGACGGTCTCGTCGTCGCTGCCTTCGGCGTTGGACACGTCCCACAGCGACTTGTCGAGAGCCTCGAACGGCTCGCCGTACGTGTTCCCGTCGTCCTCGCCTCGCGCATCGGCAACGGCCCGGTCCTGACCGGAACGTACGGTTTCCCCGGGTCGGAGAAGGACTTGATCAGCCGGGGGCTCATCCCGGCCGGCGACCTCGGCCCGTACCAGGCACGCCTCTTGCTTCAGGCGCTGCTCGCCCAGGACGTGGGCCGCGAGAGCATCGCTGAGAAGTTCGCCGTTTCCGCGCGCTGATTCCGCACGTTAGCCACGCCCGAGAGGACCCGCATGCGTGCCCATGAACTGACCACCGGCCGGACGTTCGGCGTCACCTTCGACCACGGCGAGGACTTCTTCGACGCGCTCTCCGCGTTCTGCCGTGACCAAGGAGTGCGGCAGGGCTACATTCCCTCGTTCATCGGTGCGTTCGCCGAAGCCGAGATCGTCGGCGCCTGCGAGAAACTCGAAGACCCGGACGCCCCGGTCTGGGCCAAGACGTATGTCACCAACGTCGAAGCCTTCGGTGCTGGGACAATCGCCCACGATCCGGAGACGGGAGGCATCCTGCCGCACATCCACGTCTCCGCCGGGCTGAAGGCACAGTCGGCCGACGGCCGAACCAGTCACCTCCTGAGCGCCAAGGTCCAGTTCCTCAGCGAGCTCTTCGTCGTGGAAGTGATCTCACCGGTCATGACCCGGCCTCGAAATCCTGAACTGTACGACGTGCCACTGCTCACTTTCGGCGCTCCGGAGTGATGCCCTCGTGGATAGACAAGGTCGTGATCACGGACGACGGCGAGCACACGCATGAACTCGCCGAGGTCGAGCTCGGTGCGGAGTCGGCTGCCGTAGAGGGGCGTGACCTGCCAGCATCTGGTGCCGCATCAGGCACCTTTCGCCTCGTTCCTGTCAGACTGCTCGGATGATCGTCAGACTCGCGGGAGATGAAGACTTCCCTGGCTTCCTTGGCCTGGCGGCCCAGGTTGAGCATTGGTTCGGTCCGATGGTCGAGGAAGTCGGCTTCCATGACGCTGTGCGCAAGCACATGCGTCGGTCCACGGCGCTCGCCGCTGTTTCCTCGGGGCCGGATCTCCTCGGTGGGCTGCTGTTCGGAGCGAAGGCGTCGACCTACCGAGTTCACTGGCTTGTCGTCTCGGAGCAGGCACGAGGGAAGGGTGTCGGTCGTGCACTGATGTCGGACGCGATGCGTAGGTGGGTGCAGGGTCCGGGCACCATTGAGGTCGTCACTTTCGGCGCAGAACACCCCGGCGCTTTCGTCAGCGGCGCGCGTGTCTTCTACGAGCGACTCGGCTTCACCCCTGCCGAGGCTGTCGGTCCAGGGCCGGAAGGCGGTTCCCGGCAGATCTATCGCCGGGCCGTCACCTGATTCACGCGATGTTGGCCCTGGCGTCCACGGTTCAGAGGGCGGCCGGCCAAAGACATGAGGCAACACATTCAGTAGTCCCGTCACGCGAAGTACGTGAGCACTATCCGTAACGGATGTGGCTTGTCGATCGCGGCAGTCGAAGAGAAGCGCGGACAATCTGTCCGTAAGTAATTGTTCCCCAAGCTCTTGACGACCGAGACGCAATGACCCTCAAATCTGGACCATTTAACCCCAACTTGCCGTTTTTGCGAAGTTTTCTAAACCGTGTTGGGCGTCTCGGACGCGATGCTAAGGGGCTTCCCCCTTAGCCGCCCCGCTGCCAGCTCCGTTAACACTTGGTGACTAGGGGCGCGCGTTAGGGCGTTTTCCGTACCCTGAGGCGAGTGCTTCATCGCGAAGGGACAGATCCACCGATGAGTGAAAACCTGACGCTGGGAGATCGTCTCCGTACAGCACGCAGGACACGGAAGCTGTCTGCTGCTCAACTGGCACAGAAGGTCGCAGTCTCCCCGAGCTACGTGCAGAAGTTGGAGTCCGGTGCGCGGAAGGCTTCACCGTCGCTGGTGCTGGCACTCGCGAAGGCGCTGCGCTTCGGCCCCGAGGTCCTGACCGGCCAGCCTTACTACGGTGAGCCGGAAGCCGAAGACGGCGTCCACGCCGTCATCCCTGAACTTCGCCGCCTCCTGCTCTGCTACGACAGCCCCGACGACTTGGAGATCGCACCCCGTGCGCTTCCCGTGCTCGCCTCGGAAGTCGACCAGGTGGCGGCCCTGCGCCGTGACGCCCGCTACGCGCCGATGGGCCCCCTGCTGCCGCCGATCATCACCGAGTTGACGCACGTAGCCCTTGGCGGCGGCAATGGCGACCAGACCAAGGCGTTCTGGCACCTGGCGCGCGCCTATCGTGCCGTGAACTCCCTGGCCCACAAGATGGGTCACCACGACCTGTCGAACACGGCACTGGAACGCGTCCGTTGGGCGGCCGACCGCTCCGGCGACCCGCTGATGCAGTTCACGGCGGGTTACCTCGTCGCGGGAGCGATGCTCCGCCAGGGCGCGTACTCGCCCGCACGTCGCAAGCTCCTCGCCCTGCGGACCGAGCTGGAGCGGTTCCAGCCGGAACGCTCCTTCACCCAGGACTCGCTTGCCGTCGACGGCGCGCTGCTGCTGAAGCTGGCCGTTCTCGAAGCCCGTGAGAACAACTCCGATCGCGCCGACGACTACCTCCGGGAGGCGGAGCAGGTCGCGGGCATGGCAGGCAACCGCGACTCCCTGGCCTACGAGATGTCGTTCGGCCCGACGAACATCCGCATCCACGAGGTGCACGCGATGATCGACATGGGTGACACCGAGCAGGCTCTCGCCCGCCTCACCGAATGGTCTCCGGTTTCCGGCGGCGAGTGGGCGCCGCCCAGTACGACCGTCGGTGAACGGTCGAGCCACCACTTCATCGACGTGGCCTCCGCGAAGCTTGCTGTGGGCGACCGGCCCGGTGCCTTCGCGGATCTCAAGCGTGCGCGGAAGGTCGCGCCGAACCACACGCGGTTCCACCCGTCCGTCCGCGAGACGACTGCGGCGCTGCTCAGGATGGACGCCCATCCTTCCAACGAGCTGTCTGCGTTCGGCAGTTGGACGGGACTTAGCACAACCTGAGCTTGTGTCAAGGGCTTTGGTGAGCGAACCCCACGGACAGTCTGTCCGCGCACAATAGCTTGCTGAATGGAATGGTCTCCTCACACCCAGTGGTGAGGAGGCCTTTTCCATGTCCGACGACAATCCCGCAGCTCGCGCGGTCCCGCCGCGCTGGATGCCCATCGGCGAGGAGCCGGAGCTGTGCTCGGCCGGCGAGTGGTGGGATGCCGTACGCGCCGTGGAGGCCGTGGGCCGGCGCGCGATCGAGATCCTCGGCGAGGGTGACGAACCGGTCGGCCCGGTGATCCTGGACCACGAGGGTCCGGAGCCCCGGCTGTACTTCCTGGTTCCGGTGGGCACCGCGGCCCGCTGGGAGGAACCGGGGACCGTTGCCCTGGGGCAGAAGTGCCACGTCGTCGTGCCGTCCGCCGAGAGCACGACGCCTCCCGGGATGCACTGGCACGTCTTCCCCCAAGCCCCGCGATCGTTGACCCGGGCCGATGCTCTGCGCCGCGCGCTGAGCCAGGCTCGTAGGGAGCGACGGGGGTCTGCGGAGGAAGCGGCCTTCTGATGGCTCTGAGCATCTCTCTCGTCCTGGTGCTCGGCATCCTCGTGGTCGTTCTGATCCGCGGGAAGTCAGTGAAACCCGGACCCGCGATCGTCTGCGTGTTCTTCGGGTTCTTCCTGGCGAGCACCTCCATGGCCCCGAGCATCAACCGATTCATGACCAGCATCGCGGACATGATCGGCCAGATTCGTTTCTAGGCTGCCCGGCTCGGTCACCCCTCCTTCCGCCTCCCGGCGGGGGTGCACGCCACCCCCTGCGCGGACCCAATCCCCCAACCCGCCTGAGGCCTTCGATGACATCGACGTCCAACCCAGAGAGCACGACGCCACCTCGCACGGTTCGAACACATTCGACGGGCAGCCTCGATCTCGCGTACCGCCACCGCTCTGTTCGTCGCGAGGGACTCTGATGCGCCTCGTGTATCACCCCGCCAGCCACGACGACGCCCTGGGCGTGGCCCTGGTTGAGTTGCAGGCCGGCCGCTGGAGAACGGCACGGCAACTGCTGCTGGGTACGGCCACGCATTGGGCACTGCGAACGTCACGCACCCAGCTGCTGGCGGTGGCAGCCGCCCGGTCGGATGTGGTGGGCGTGTGGCTCGGCGAAGAGCCTGGCAGCTATGACGCGCAGTTGATGGGTGCCCGCGTGGCTGTCGAGCGGGCGTTGCGCGCGCACAAACAACGGCATCCGCAGACGCTGGAGTTCGAGTTCAGGGCTCGGCGTGATGCGCTGCTGGCGGCTCGTCGCGCGCCGCATGATCCCGTGCCATGGGTGTGCCTCCTGGCTCTGGCACAGATCGACACGCGGCAGCAGCGCCAGGAACACCGGGTGAACCCCGGCGAGCCGATGCTGCCCAACGGTCCGTGGGGGCTGTTGTACGAGGTCAACCGGCGTGATCCGTACAACCGTGAGGCCTACCACCGGGTGCTGCAGTTCATGCTCTCCCTGGAGGGCCCGCCGGGCGCTTCCCTGGCCGCGGTCTTCGACTTCGGTCGGTCTGTCGCCTCGCAACGGCCTGTCGGATCGTCTCTGCTGCTTCTCCCCGCGTACGCGCAGATCGAGCAGCGACGGCGATCGCGCGCCGATCCGCTGTGGCGGCGGCAGTGGGCGCAGGAGTCGACGCTCGACTACACGCTGACCGCCTTCCACGACTGGTTCCACAAAACGCACGGCGAGCAGCGCTCAGTGGCTGACCTGAGCCTTCTTGCCTACGCGTTGTGGGCCGGCCACCAATATCTGGAAGCCGCCGAAGTGTTCGAGGCGATGGGCCCGTACGCGGCCCGCGAGCCGTGGGCGTCGGTGCATGAAGGGGCCGTAGGGCCAGACCCGGGTGAGGCGCTGCTCCTTCGAGCGCGCGCCGAGTCCCTTTCCTACGCCCGTACCCGTGGGCCGCGCGCCGGGCCGCACCCGTAACCGGAATCCGTTTCCACGAAGGCGCATTGGCATGAACCTGCCCATTTGTTTCTCTCTGAACTTGGAGGCTGACCTGTGTCTCGCTTGAGTCCGAACCACCGTGCGTCGTCCCGGAAGTCCGATGACGCGTACCTGCGGGAGCTGGGCTACGAGCCCGTGCTGACCCGGCGCATGGGGCCGTTCGGAAACTTCGCGATCTCCTTCAGCGTAATCAGCGTCCTGTCCGGCTGCATGACCTTGTACGGCTTCGGCCTGAACACCGGCGGCCCGTCGGTGATGCTGTGGGGCTGGCTCGTCGTCGGTGCCATGGTGATGTTCATCGGCGCCGCCCTCGCCGAGGTGACCTCCGCCTATCCGACCTCCGGGGCCCTGTACTACCAGGCAGAGCAGCTCGGCGGACGGAAATGGGGCTGGTACACGGGCTGGCTGAACCTGCTGGGCCTGCTCGGGGCAATCGCCGGCATCGGCTACGGGGCCGCGCTGTTCACGGGCGCCCTGTTCAACCTGCAGTGGGGCTTCGTGCCGACGCCGGGCAAGATCATGGTGATCTTCCTGTGCATCCTTGCCCTGCACCTCGCCCTGAACCTGTTCGGGGTCCGGCTGGTCAGCATCCTCAACAGCATCAGCGTCTGGTGGCACCTCGGCGGCGTCACGGTGATCGTCGGCGCGCTGGCGATTGTCCCCTCCCACCACCAGTCCTCGGACTTCGTGTTCGGCGAGTTCGTCAACAACACCGGCTGGAGCCCCCTCTACGCAGCGGTGCTCGGTCTGCTGCTGGCCCAGTACACGTTCTGCGGTTACGACGCCTCCGCCCACCTCAGCGAGGAGACGACGGACGCCCAGGTGTCCGCGTCCCGCGGGATCATCCACGCGATCGGCTGGTCGTGGCTGGCCGGGTTCGTCCTGCTCGCCGGGCTCACGTTCGCGATCCAGGACTACGCGGGCACCGTGGCCACGGCGACGGGGGTGCCGCCGGCGCAGATCTTCCTGGACGCTCTGGGTGTGGCGGGGGCGAAGGCACTGCTCCTGGTGGTGATCATCGCGCAGTTGTGCTGCGGCAACGCCGAGACCGCCGCGGCCAGCCGGATGGTGTTCGCGTTCTCGCGTGACGGGGCGCTGCCGGGCTCGCACCTGTGGCGGCAGGTCGACCGCCGTACCGGCACTCCGCGGATGGCCGTGCTGCTGGCCGTCGTGTGCGCCGCAGTCCTGGCCCTGCCGAGCCTGTACAGCCCGGTCGCGTACGCGGCGATCACCAGCATCAACGTGGTCGGAATCACCCCGGCGTACGCGATCCCGATCTACCTGCGTATCAAGAACCGGGATCGCTTCCGGCCCGGCCCCTGGAACCTCGGCAGCTGGGGTGTGGCCGTCGGCGCGATCGCGGTTGTCTGGGTGGTGTTCGTGACGGTGCTGTTCTGTCTGCCGCAGACGCGCCCCGCCGGCGGCGGCCTGGTGTCCGTGGAGACCTTCAACTACGCGCCGATCGCTCTGCTCGTCGTCCTCGCACTGGCATGGGCGTGGTGGCGGAAGCAGGGCAGCTCGTACGAAGTGCCGGCCCAGAACTTCGACCGCTCGGCGGCCACGTACGAAAGCGAGGTCGTCTGATGACGAGAACCATGAGCGGCAACGGCACCGTGGCACGCCTGGCTGCCGCGTCCGTCCCCGAGCACGGCGGGCGCTCCGAGAAGGCCTTCTCCCTGTCCGACCTGCGGAACCTCGTCAAGGCGGGTGCCATCGACACAGTGCTGCTCGCCGTCCCCGATCTGCAGGGGAGGCTGAAGGGGAAGCGTTACGACGCGGACCACTTCCTCAAGCGCGTCGCGCATCACGGCGCCGAGGTGTGCGCCTACGTCCTGGCCACCGACATCGACATGAGCCCGGCGGACGGCTTTGCCCTGACCTCGTGGGAGACCGGCTACCAGGACCTTTCCGTGCAACCGGACCTGTCGACCCTGAGCATCGTGCCGTGGCTGCCACGCACCGTTGTCGTACTCGGCGATGCCGTCCACCACGACGGAACGCCGATCGACATCGCACCCCGCCAGATCCTCCACCAGCAGCTGACCCGGCTGTCGCGGCACGGTCTGCACCCCAAGGCGGGGATCGAGACCGAGTTCGTCCTCTACAGGGGCACGTACGAGGACGCGGAACAGGCCAACTATCAGGGCCTGCGGCCGTTGACGACGGGGAACCTGGACTACGCCCTCGATCACGACCCCGTATCCGACCGGTTCCTGCGTCGTCTTCAGCGGGCGCTCGCCGGCGCTGGGATGCCCGTGGAAGCGATCAAGACCGAGGCCGGTCCTGGCCAGGTCGAGGTGACCTTCCCGTACGGTGGCGCGCTCACCGCCTGCGATCGGCACCCGCTCTTCAAGCACGCTGTGCGCACCCTGGGTCTGCGCGCCGGTCTGGCACCCACGTTCATGGCGGCCCCGGAAACCGACCGAGCCAACGGCCTGCACCTGCACGTCTCGCTGTGGTCGAAGGCCATCAGCCAACTCAACGGGCCCGGCAGCGAGTACGGACTGTCCCAGATCGGTGAGCACGCCATCGCGGGTCTGCTCGCCGGCCTGCCCGAGTTGGGCCCGTTCTACGCACCCAACGTCAACTCCTACAAGCGGTTCACGACCGGCTCGTTCGCGCCCACCACGTTCACCTGGGGCCGCGACAACCGCACCTGCGCGGTCCGCGTCGTCGGCCGCGGTGAAGGGCTGCACCTGGAGATCCGTGTGCCGGGCGCGGACGCCAACCCGTACCTGGCGCTGTCGGCGGTACTGGCGGCCATCGACCACGGTCTCGAGCGGAAGCTCACCCTTGGTCCCGAAGCGACCGGCAACGCCTACCGCGCAGGCGGAATCCCCGTGCCACCCGCTCTCGGACCGGCTCTGACCGCCTTCCAGAACAGCGTCTTCGCGCAGGAAGCCTTCGGCGCCGGGGTGGTCGAGCACTATGCCCATCTCGCCCGCCTGGAACTCGCCCACGACGAGTGCCTCGTCACCGACACCGAGCGGCAGCGCTGGCTGGCTCGCGCCTGACAAGCCCGCCTCACCGAAAGGACGCACAACCGTGAGTGCCCGCCCGACCCGCCCGCCCGCGACGCTTCCGCTGACGCCCGCACAGCTTCGGATCGCCCAGAAGGTCGCGGAGGGCGAGAGCACCCACGCGATCGCCTCCGAGCTGTCCATCACCGTCGGCACGATCAACGTGCAGTTGAAGCACTGCGGACAGAAGCTCGGCGTGAGAGGCCGGGCCGCCGTCGTCCACGCCTGCTTCGTCACCGGGCAACTCCAGCGTCCCGAGACGGCCACCTCCCCGGAGGCCTTCTCGGAAACGGAGATCGAGACCTGGCGGATGGTCGCGACCGGTGCGACGTCACAGGAGTTCGCGGACCGGGCCCGCATCAGCCGTGACAGCGCGCTGGCGCGGGTCAGGGCCCTGCGGGAGCGCGTCAAGGCCGAGAACGACCCGCACCTCGTGACGCTCGGCTGGAGCTGTGAGGTGCTCGACGAGTCCCTGACCGAGATGGCCTCCGGGACCGTCCTCCGCGTTCCCACCCCCCAGATGACCAGCTCAGGCCGCAATGTCAGTGCCCACTGGCAAGCTACCCACCCACAACAGGACACTGAGTGCATCCGACCCGTCACCCATCGTGGCGTGGTCGGAGGGCTCGGCGAGCGGAAGGGCGCACCGTGACCGACATGCCCAGCGCACTCCACCACCTGGTGGAGTCGGTGACCGACACGTACACGGTGGTCGCCGAGCACCCCAGGCCCGGCGACATCCGGCCTTCCGTCTGGGAGGTCAACGGGCCTGACGGCGAGAGGTGGTTCGGGAAGCTCCACGCGGGCGCGAAGCTCCACCACCGCGAGGTGACCGCGTACCAGAAGTGGACCGTGGCCATGGGCGTCGGCCGGGCACCCGAGTTGGTCGCCGCGGACACGCAGACGCGCACCGTCCTGATCACCGCCGTGCCCGGAGGCGGTCTCGACACGCTACGCCTGCCGGCCGAGCAGGAACGGGCGGCCTACGAGCAGGCGGGCGAACTGCTCGCCCGGTTCCACACCGCGGCAGCCGACGAGCCGACGCCGGCAGCGACGGAGGAGGCGTGGGACGAGGCGGTCGCCCAACTGCTGGACCGTACGGCGGCGTACGTGCCGGAGTACGACCTCGCGATCGTGCGCACGCTCGCCGAGGAAGTGCCTCCGAGCCTGCCCCAGGTATCCCAGCACGGCGACTACATGCCCAAGAACTGGATGTGGGACGAGACCGAGCAGCGGCTACGGGTCATCGACTTCGAAAGGGCCGAGCTTCGGCCCGCCGCCTGCAGGGACCTGAGCCGGCTGCGCTACCGGATTCTGAGCCACCGCCCCGACCTCAACGCCGCCTTCCACCACGGATACGGCCGGCCCCTCACCACGGAGGAACTCGTCGCATGCCGGGCGTACGGGGCACTGGATGCTCTGGACTCGCTGAACTGGGGGATCAAGCACCGCGACGGCGGCCTGGTCGACGAGGCGCACATCATGCTGGAGAACCTGCGCCTGGAGACCCGCAAGAGGGTGTGGGGCGGGTGGCGTACGTGAACGTCTTCGCTCGAACGTCCGCGGCTCCGCACCTGTTCGGCGATCGTCGCGATGCCTTCAACGCCTTCAACGCCTTCACCGTCCTCACCGCCCACTGTGCCTCTGCACGCGAAGGCCGGTGATCTTTGTGGACGAAGCAGGCTGGGGCGAGACGTTGACCGCTGACGTGCTGGAAGACCGGTACGGGCTGGTCGCCGACATCGTTGAACCGGTGCACATGGGCACGGACACCATCAACCGGCGAGTCCTGACGGACGACGGGGTGAGGCTGTACGTCAAGCAGTACCCCTCGATGGCCGACCTGGACGAGGCGCGCAACGCGTGGGACATGTCGGAATACTGCCGGGCCGCGAAGCTCCCCGTTCCGCGGGTGTGGCCCGACGCCAACGACAACCTGGTCACCATCGCGGGAGGCAGCGCATGGGCCGTGGTCGACGAGGCTCCCGGACGGGTGAACCCCTCCGCGATGACGGTCCCCCTCGCCGAGCACATCGGCGTCGTCATGGGACGCATGCACCGTGCGCTCGCCGCGTACCCGCTGCCGAAGCGCGTGCAGCAGACCCGCTGGCGGACCGAGCCCGTCGAGGACGCTGTGGCGAAATGCGACGCCGTGATGGCCAGAGCCACGCGCCAAGGCCACGACCGTCTCGACCAACTACGCGTTGACCTCGACCAGCGGCGTGGGGACCTGCGGGCCCACGTCCACCTGTTGCGGGAACATCTGCCCGAGACGCTGGCGGAACAGGCACTGCATGCGGATCTCAGCCGCACCAACCTGATCACCCTCGCCGACGCTGTCACCGGCGTCATCGACTTCCGCTGCGCCAGCGCTATGCCGGCCTGGGAGTTGGGGCGGGCGGCGTTCGACCCGCGCACCGTCGCCACCAGCACTGATTGGGCAGCTTGCGCACTGGCGATGGCTAGGGCCTACCGCTCGGAGCACCCCAGCCTCCCGATGCGGGAGGTGTGGGCATGCGCCCGGATCGCGCTGCTGTACATGCTGTTCAGCTTCTACGGCGCCACGACCGCCGAGTACGACCTGCCGGGGGAAGCGGAGGCGGATCTGAAGCGGCACTGGCGCGAGCGTCAGATCACCATCCGCCGCCTGCTCAGTGACCTTGAGGGCATCGAAGACGAGCTCACTGGCCTTGAGGCGAACGGAGACACGTCCTGACTATCCAGCACCTTCCGACTGCGCTGAACGAAACGGCTGACGAGCGACAGCCTCAACCACACACGGCATACAGGGGGACGTCTTGGCGTATCAAACCGCGACCGGTCTGCACCTTGCACTCATCCGCGAACAGCATGATCCGCTGGAATTCCGTACGACCTCCCTGGCCGGGCACCGCGTGTCGGCGGAGGGCTGGAGTCGATGACAACCATCCCGAAGCCCACCGCTACAACCGCACCGACCGGCGAGGCGGAGGTCTCGGATGAGGAACTGAAGTTCGTCATCCCCGGCGACCGCCGTATCGAGGCCGCCAACGCGATCACGACCCGTGCGATGGCCCGGCGTCTGCCCCAACTGATCCGCCGGTCCCTCGCACTGGGCTGGCAGGTCGACCGCGCCGCAGTCATCGCCCTGCTCGGCGTGCAGCTCCTTTCGGGAGTACTTGAAGCGTTCGGGCTGATGGCCACCACCGGGGTGATCAAGCCGCTGATCGCCTCCCAGCACATCAGCGGCGACCAGCTCCGCTCCGCCGTACCTTCCCTTGTCGTCCTGTCGGGGGCCATCGGTCTGCGCGCCCTGCTGGGTATCGCCTCCACCGCGCTGTCGGCACGGCTGGCCCCGCGTATCGCCCGGGAGGCCGAACTCGAGCTCCTCGACGCGGCGACCAAGGCGGAACTCGCCGCGTACGACAACCCCGGATACAACGACCGCTGGGACGCGGCCGACCGGGGAGTGGAAGTCTCCAGGGACCTCCTCACCCAAGCGCAGTACATCCTCGCTGCCTCGGCGTCGCTGATCGCCTCAGCGTTTGTCCTGACCGCCGTGCACCCGATCCTTCTGCCGCTCCTCCTCCTGGCGGCCTTGCCGAAGGGTGTGGCCAGCGTGCGTGCGGCGCGCATCAGCTACATCGCCTCGCTCGCCACGACGAAGGACCGGCGGCTGCTGGGCATGCTGCGCTGGTACATGGTCGACAAGCAGACCGCCGACCAGGTCCGTTCCGGCACCATGGCGCCGTTCCTGCTCGACAAGTACCGCACGGCCGGAGCGCGGATCGACAGGACCACCGACCAGGCCACTTGGCGCTCGGCCAGGATCTCCCTGGTGGGCGGGGCAGCGGGAGGTCTCGCCCACGCGGTGGTGTGGGTGGCCCTGGCGCTGCTGGTGTTCGCCGGGCAGATCTCAGTCGCCGCCGTCGGCACCGCGTTCCTCGCATTGGGCCGCGTCAGCGCGGGACTGGACGGGGTCGTCGGCTACGGGGCCCAACTCTTCCGTACGGGAATGTACTTGGACGACTGGGCGGACTTCATCGACGAAGCCGGCGGGCATCGCATCGACCGCGGCTCTCAGGCGCCAGGCGCCCCCACCGTCGTACGCGCCGAGAACATCACCTTCCAGTACCCGAGCGCCGACCGTCCTGCCCTCGACGACGTCTCCTTGGAGGTCCGGCGCGGCGAAGTCGTCGCGCTGGTGGGCGAGAACGGCTCCGGCAAGACCACCCTAAGCAAGATCCTGTCGGCTCTGTACCTGCCCGATCAAGGAGCCGTCTCCTGGGACGGAATCGACACCAGGGACCTGGACGCGCACGCCACCTGGGAGCGTGTCGCCGTCGTACCGCAGTCCTACGCGAGCTGGCCTCTGTCGGCGAGGGAGAACATCACCCTCGGCCAGGCCACCGAGGAAGGGGACGCCGCAGTGCTCGCCGCGGCGCATGCCGCAGGCGCCGACGAAGTCATCAACGGGTTGCGCAGCGGGCTGAACACCCTGCTGGCTAAGGAATGGTGGGGTGGGCAGGAACTGTCCGGCGGACAGTGGCAGAGGATCGCGCTCGCCCGCGCATTCCATCGGCCGGCCGGACTGCTCGTCTTGGACGAACCGACCGCGGCCCTTGACCCAAGGGCCGAGCACCGCATCTTCACCGGGCTGCGTCGGCTTGCCGCCGACCGCGCTGTCGTCCTGGTCACGCACAGGCTCACCAACGTGACCATCGCCGACCGCATCGTCGTTTTGGACAAAGGCCGCGTCATCCAGCACGGCACCCCCGAGGAACTGTTGGCCCAGGAGGACGGCTTGTTCCGCGAACTGTGGGATCTGCAGAACGAGCGCACCGGTCGTGTACCTGCCCCGGCTGGCTCCGAAGAGAACGTGCCACTGAACCAGCCAGCCCTGTTCTGAACGATTCGACGCCAGGAACGGTGAGGCACCAGAATCATGAGCCGCCCCCGCAGCCGACGCAACGCCCGCACCGTGACATCGCGGTGCGGGCCGTAGCGGCCATCAACTTTGAGGCACACGTCCACGGCCCTAGGGCCGTCGCCCTGTACGGAGGGGATGAGGGGCAGATGGGCGCGAAGTATCGGCCTATGGCACTGACGAGAGCGGCCTCGATCACCGAATCTGCGGGCCATCTGGCGGCTACACAGGCAGGCGGGCAGCCCGCGGAGTACTGACCATCGCCTTGGCCGGGATCGCCGACTGCCTCACCGCGGATCACATCGACGCGTACACCCGACGGGCCGGGGCGGCGGTCCACGATGAAGGACCCGCAGCATCATGACGGCGGCCGACATGACGCAGGACGAGATCCTGACTGCCGTCGCCTACCTTCAGGCTGTCTGGGATGGCGAACCGACGCGGTCAACGCGTTGTCACACCGTGAAGACTCCGAGCGAGACATCCTCGACGTGGTCATCGACCTCGCCGACCGCTTCGGACAAATATCCATGCTGTTCCGCCTCGGCATTGCCCCAGACCTCGACGACGAATACAAGGCAGCAGCCGACGCCAAGGTGGGCAGCGATCCCACCACCGCAGTCACAGCAGTGCTTATCGATGCCTACCGGCGATGGGCCAAGTCAGCCGAAGGCCCTGCGGTCAGGGAACTAAGCCTGTCCGTGATCGACTATCTAGCGATGTCGACGAAGGCCGCGGAGGACGAGATCCCGAGGCTCTTCGAGAGGCTCCGCGACGCTGCCATCACCAACAACTGAGCGTCACGTCACCTGGGACGCCGCGCCAACGCCAGCCTCAAGAGCCCGTCGACACCGAGGGCTGTGTGGGGATCGGCCTACGCCGCGTGCCGCCGCCTGTACGGCGACAGGGCGGGAGACCAGATCACACGGCACGTTCAGTCGACGCAGGGCGGGGAAGTGCGGCCAGTCCCATGGCCCGTTCGATCCTGATCTCGATGACCACGCGCTCGGGGTCCGGGGCCGGAGTCCGTCCGTACCGGTCGGCGTAGCGCGCCACGGCATCGTCGACCGCTGCCGCGTCTGTGAGCACCTCGGCCGTGCCTTCCAGGGTGGCCCAGCGTCCTCCGTCGACCTGGCAAACGGCCACGCGGGCTTCGCTGGCACGGAACGCCTGAATATTGGCGACCTTCTTGCTTGATTTGCGTGTGATAACCCGGGCGACTCCGGCGTCGGCATCAACGGTGACTCCGACGGGCACCACATGCGGACTTCCGTCGGGCCGCAGAGTGGTCAGCGTGCACAGATGGTATTCATTCCAGAACTCAGAGTGTTCAGATGTCTGGCTGAATTTGTCACTAGGCATGCCCGGGATCGTAACGCGGAGCACCTCGCGGATTGACACAGAAGTGACCGCTTCCACACAAGCCCTCACACCCAGAGCGCCGACATTATGCGGCATTTACTACGACATGCCCGCATTACACCGTTGCGGAATATCTCAAACCGGTAACAGAAGTGTGAGCCCGTCATGCACGAGCGACCAAAATGACCACAAGCGAATCAGCAGTTCAGGGCCATGATCAAAACTCGGGAATGGATGATTTGTAAGGTTTTATTGGTACTGATCACCACCTTTCATTGATCTTCGAGATGTCGTTTTCCGGCCTTGATCTCATGCGGGCCTCACGTAAAGTCCGAGACTGTTCCCGTGAGCCTCACCGAAGGGCTTCGACCGGGCCGAATGCTCGTTCGCGCTAGCGACCGTGTATGTCCGGAGGGGATCGAGCGTGTCCTCGCGGCTCAATCGCTGGGGTCGGCGTGTGCCCTTCGGTCGGTGCTGGTCTCGGCGTCCGTGATCACCTTCATGAGTGCCGTCCGGGGACCCGAACATCGTTGACCCGTGGTGGCTGGCGCCCGGCTCCGAGTAAGAGCCCCGATCGGCCGGTACGAAGGGATTGCTCAATGTCTCCGGGAGAAAGTGGTCGCGACGCTCCGGAATCTCCGGTGCCTGCGCGAGAGCAGGCGATCCGCCGGCGGTTGGGGCGGTGGCGTACGACTGAGAGGCGGACCGTGGAGCGCGACCTCCACCGCCGGCTGCGGCAAGAGCTGCGCAACCTCGGCATTCACCCGCCCCTGGACGTGGAGGAGCTGGTCCGGGCGCTCAGTGAGAGGCGCGGACGCCCGATCGTCTTGCGCCCCTTCCCGCTGGAGAAGCCGGGACCCTCGGGGCTGTGGATTGATATGCCGCAGATGGACGTGATCCTCTACCAGCAGGAGACGACCCGGCTCCACCAGCGGCAGATCATCCTCCACGAGATCCTCCATATCCTCGTCGCCGAGTGGGAAGAGGATCAGGCCGAGGAGTCGCCGGAGGAATCCCCGGACGACTTCGTCGAGGGCTGGGCGACCCTCCTCCCCGTACTCGATCCCAAGCTGATCCGGCGGGTCGCCCGCCGCTGCTCGTACGAGGAAGAGGAGGAGTGCTCGGTCGAGCTCGCGGCCACGATCATCCTGGAGTGGTCCTCGGTGCTCGACGAACTCCCGCCGCTGTCCGACGACCCGGAAGTACGTCGAGTGCAGTCCGCCCTGGGCGACCGGCGAGGATGGTTGTAGGACGTGACCGAGATGCTCCTGCTGATCATCGCGGCTGCCGTCATTTGGCGGCTCTACCTGTGGTCGCGGGCCCCGCACGACGCACCCACCCGGTCGGTCGCCCTCTCCCTCCTGAGCGCGGGCCTGTCGTATCCGGTGGCCATGCCGGGGGGCACCACCGGCATCGACACCGTGGCCGGGCACGGCACGGCGAAGCTGGTCCAGAACGTCCTACTGTTGCTGACGGTCTACTTCCTGATGTGCTTCTACCTGTACTCGGCCGACGGGCAAGCAGCGCGGCGTCGCGCCCGGTGGGAAGCCGTCGTCGTGGCCGCAGTCACGGCGGCGATCATCCTGGCGGCCGTGAACGTGCCGCACGAGGCGCTCGCCGGCTCGTTCAGCACGGCGGACATGACGATCCCCCAGGTCGCCTTCTTCTACACCGGCGCCGGCCTGTACCTGATGTACGCGCTCGGTGCTGCCGGACAGTGGTCCGCCCGCTACGCCCGCATGTCCCGTCGCCCTCACGCGACGGGACTGTGGATGACCGCGATCGGCCTCGGGGCGATGGCGGTGGCCTGCGCTGTCCGCGCGGTCTTCGTCGCCGTCCGGTGGAGCGGGGGGTCCGTGCCGCACCAGCTCACGGCGAGCGTGGCGGTCGGGCTGGTGGTGTCGAGTCTGCTCTTCGTCGCGGGCATCACCTATTCGGGGATCCGCGCCAGGATCACGGCGACGCGCCTGTGGCTGCGACGGCGGCGGGATCACCGTCGGCTGACCCCGCTGTGGCAGCTGCTGATCGAGGTCTACCCCGAGAACGAGCTGCGCCCCGCCTCCCGCAGATTCTGGGACCGGTGGCGGGCGCGTGGCGTGCACCGCCGCTACCACCGGCGGATAGTGGAATGCCGGGACGGACTGGTCGACATCAGCCCCTACCTGGTGCGTGGTGAGGACGGCACCGGCCTGCTGGACCTTGAGCCGACTCAGCTGGCCCGGCGCCTGCGGTCCGCCGCAACCATGATCAAGAACGGCGTCCCAGCACCGGGGCAGGCGGTCGCCCTGGCAGTGCCGCAGGAAGACGACCGGAACGCTGATGTCCGTCAGCTGATCGCGGTGTCGGAAGCGCTCCGGCTGACCGCGTGACGGTGGAAGAACGAGGGAGACGAGACGAGATGCTGATCACCGCTGGCCGGGTCCTGACCGGGTCCGGGACATATCTGGAGGACGGCGCCGTCCTCGTCGAGGGCGACTCGATCACCGAAGTCGGGCCGCGCACGCAGCTCGCTGACCGCGCCGGGGCAGACGGGATCCTCCTGGCGTTTCCCGACGAGACGGTGGTGCCCGGGCTGATCGACGCCCACGTGCATCTCGCGTTCGACGGCGGCGACCCTGTGGCCACTCTCCACGAGTCCAGCGACGAGAGACTGCTGCAGGACATGCGCCAGCGCGCGGAGCAGCTCCTGTCCAGCGGTGTGACGACGGTCCGCGACCTGGGCGACCGCAACGGCCTTGCCCTCCGCCTCGACACAGAGATCAGCCGGGGCAGCACTCCCGGCCCGCGCATCGTGTCCGCGGGCACACCGGCTACCCCGCCCGGAGGCCACTGCCACTTCCTGGGCGGTGAGGTATCCGGCGTGGCCGAGGTCCGTGATCTCGTGCGGCGCAACCTCGCTGGGGGTGCCGGCGTGATCAAGGCGATGGTGACCGGCGGCGGCCTGACCAAGGACGGGCCGAAGAGCTGGCAGAGCCAGTTCTCCGCAGAGGAACTCCAGGCCCTGGTGGACGAGGCACACCAGGCCGGAGTGCCAGTGGCCGCGCACGCGCACGGAGCGGACGGCATCTCAGCGGCCGTGGACGCCGGCGTGGACACGATCGAGCACTGCACCTGGATGACGAGCGACGGCTTCGACCTCCGTCAGGACGTCCTGAAGAAGATCATCGACCAGGGCATCGCGGTCTGCCCTGCCGTCAGCCCGCACTGGCAGATGCTGCCCCGCTTCTTCGGGGAAGAGCGGGCAGCAGCCATGTTCGCCCTGGTCCGCGAGATGGCCGAAGCCGGCGCCAAGCTCATCGCCGGGACCGACGCCGGCGTTCAGCGGGCCGGGTTCGACGGGCTCGTGCCGGCGCTCGCGTTCTACGAGCACCTGGGCCTGCCCAACAGCCGGATCCTCGACATGGCCACTGCGGACGCGGCCGGAGCCCTGGGGCTGGGCGGGCAGACGGGCCGGATCGCGCCCGGGCTCCGCGCGGACCTGCTGGTCATCGGCGGAGATCCGCTGGACGACCTCGGCGCCCTCCAGCAGATCCGTGCCGTGATCGCGGCAGGACGGGTGCACGAGGCGAGCTCGCCGGCAGAGAAGCAGCAGTAGCCACGCCGCCGGCCCGCAGCCCAGAAGCTGCGGGCCGGACTACTACTTGGTGTCCGCTTCCTTCTCCGTCATCTCCGCCACCAGCTCGTTGACCAGCGCCAACGCCTTGGGCGACAGACCCTGCGAACCCAGGCCGCGAGCTCGCACCCGGCCCACGGCGCCCTTCTTCGCGGCGGCCAGCAGCTGGAGACCCTCATAGACCTGGGCGGCCACGGCCTCGTCCGGCTCGAAGTACATCCGGGACACACCGACAACGGCGGCCAGCGCATCCAGGACCACGGGCGGCGCCGTGTCCGTGACGCCGGCCCGAAGATCGGCGAAGCCTTCCCCGGTGATGATCTCCGCCCCGGCATGGGCATTCACCTCGGCCGCCATCTCGGCGTCCGAGGGGGGGCCCTGCGGACCGGGGTAGGAGCGCTGCAAGATCAGAGTGATCTTCTCGGCGAGGGATCCCGGCGGCCCGCTGAACTCCGCAGCGGCGGCTTCCTGGAGTTCGGACTCCCCCGCCGTGCCGTTCTTCCTCGCCTCTGCGGCGGCCATGGAGCGGTCCTCGGCCCGGCGCAGCTCGGCTTCACTGACGCCGTATCTCGCTGCCAGGGCCGCGACGTACTTGTCCTTGAGTCGGCGGTCACCGCGCTCGGCTCCCGCGACCGGTCCGGCGCTCTTGGTTCCGATCACCGCGGCCGTCTCGTACTGATAGATGCCAGCATCGCAGCGCAGATCGGCCAGATCAGGCAGGCCGGTGCGCGGGAACAGATCGTTCAGATCACCTCTGAGCGCCGCCGCGTATGCGGGCAGCTTCTCCGGATCGGGCGAGGAGTGGCCGGCCTCCCAGTTCGCCACCGCAGAGTCGGACACGCCCAGCTCTGCCGCCACCTCACTCTGGAAGATGTCGGCAGCTCGCCGTACCGCGCGAGCACGGTCTCGGTCGAAGTGACGGGCAGGCATCAGACCTCGCTTTTTCTCCAAGTTGAAGTGAATGCATCTTGTTGACTTTTACTTCTGGTGGGAATAGCTTCAGCGTAGCGAAAACAGAGCGCCTTCGCATACCGCTCGCCCTCTGGATTCGGCCTCCCCACCAGCGCCTCTGGGCTGCGGTGAGGTCCCGCACCTCGTGTGAGAGGTCCCCTCTTCGCGGCGGCGCGGCGTGTTCCACCGCGTGCCTGGGGGTCAGCAGTCCCAGCAGTCCCCCCGGCTCCGCAGTGGATACCCCGTTTCTCCCCTCCCCGTCAGGAAGTCCGCGCCATGCCGCAGCACCCCTTAAGCCCAGCGGCCAGTCCGCTCGGTGCGTGCGACGCCTGACTCCGGGGATCGCTTCTCCTTCGCCTCGCTCCGCCTCCTCGACCCGCCCTGGGCGCCGCCCGACGAGTTGTCGAGAAGGCAAGAGCTAAGTCTGGATGTCTTCGCAGGCCACACGTATGTTGCTGGTCCCCCGCCGGGCATCCGCCCGGCGACCGGCACGGAAGGAGACGCGTGAGGCGCGCACCGCCCACCGCAACGGGGCACGGCCCCATAAACGCCGACGGCGTCTGAGAGCGGGAACTCTCAGACGCCAAACGGCCAGGACACCCGCGCCCCGGGAAGGGCGCGGAGATCACCCAACGAATCCGCTCTGGTCCCTTTCCACCAGCACCGGAACGGATCTGCTTCAAGGGAGAGTTTCGCATGCCGACTGCCCTGCGTGAAAGGCCGAAGACCCCGGCCTGCGCGGCAGCCTGTGCCCGTGCCACCCCGTCAGTGCGGCGGAGTGGCGGTGATGCCTGATGGCACGTATCCGCACCGTCAAGCCGGAGATGTTCGAGTCGGAGTCGCTGGCGGAGTGCTCGGTGACCGCCATGCTCACCTTCATCGGGCTACTGACGCAGGCTGACGACTCCGGCCGTCACCGCGACCATCCGGCGATCATCGCCGGTCGGCTGTGGGCACTACGCCCGGAGCACACCGCCGCCCACGTCGCCCAGGACCTGGAGGAGCTGGCCACCGCCGGGTTGATATGCCGCTACTCCGGATGCGACGGACGTACCTGGCTGCACGTCGTGACATGGGAGCAGCACCAGAAGATCAACAAGGCCACGGCATCCCGGGTGCCGCGCTGCACCCGCCACCAGGGCCACCAGCCGTGCGGAAAGTGCCAGACCGGCGCCTGCCCCACCACGCGCACGGCACCGTCCGTGACGTCTCACGGAACCCTCCCGGAGCACTCCGGGAGCCCGCAGGGAGGGGTGCACCGCCCGGTCGCGGACGCCACTCAGCCCGCAGAGACCACCACGGGCCCCGGAGAGACGTTGTCCGTGCCGCAGACCGGCCCAGCTGCATCCGCTGCGGCACCGCCGGGGAAAAGTGCAGGTCAGACGGCGGTCCCGGAGGACTCCCGGAGGACTACGGGAAGACTCCCGGAGGACTCCCGCTCTGGATCTAGGATCTTGGATCCTGGATCTGTACCTAGGGGGCGCGAGGCGCCCGCACCCGACGCCGTCTCCAGATCGGTCTCCGCGAAGGAGCTGGTCGCCGAGTACGTCCGGGACTGCCAGCGCCGACCGCCGGAGGACGTCCTCGGGCTGCTGGGGCGCAAGATCCGGGTTCTGCTGGACGAGCGCTTCGACCCGCAGGACATCCGCACGGCCCTGGAGCGGCTGCGGGCCAAGGGCCTGCACCCGAGCGTGCTGCCGAGCCTGGTGAACGAGGTCGTCAACGCAGCCCCGCAGGCCACCTCGGCGGCGTCATCCGCCTCCGGCGCGGGGCCCTGGGTCAGCACCTCCGGATACACGCCCTACCTCAACCCGACCGAGCCGACGACGTTCGGAGGCCACCTGTGACCCGCGCACACCTCGCCGACCCTCAGCCCGCCATCGGCGAGCGGCTGCGCGCCCGGTTGGAGGCCAGGCTGACCGAACGCGGCATCGACCCGACTGCGCCGCTGCCGGACACCCCGGAGCCGATCCCGGCGCTGGAGGCCGCGCAGGCGCGTATCCCGGTCGACTACCGCGACGCCGTGGTCGAGCACCCCGACGTCGCCGCCTGGGTCCGTTCCATCACCGAGGCCGCGGTCGAGCCGAACGCCGGCGGGCTCAACCCGCACTTCGGCGCGGCCGGACGCCGGCGGATCGCGCACGGCCCGTCGCTGCTGCTGTGGGGCAGTACCGGGGCGGGCAAGACGCATCAGGCGTACGGCGCGATCCGGGCCCTGACCGCCGCCGGGTGCGGCGTGTCCTGGCAGGCGACGACTGCCGCCGACCTGTACGCCGACATGCGCCCGCAGTCCGGGGTGGACCCGGAGCACATGCTGCGCCGGATCGTGCGGGTGCCGCTGCTGCTGCTCGACGACCTCGGCGCCGCGAAGGGCTCGCAGTGGACGGAGGAGATCACCTTCCGGCTGGTGAACTGGCGCTGCCAGAACCGCCTGCCGACGATCTTCACCACGAACCTGCCGCCGGTCCGCGACCGGGGCGTGCCCCCGCAGCAGCCGGTCCTGCGCGACGTGATCGGCGACCGCGTCCTGTCCCGCCTGTCCGGCATGTGCACACCGGTCCACTTCAGCGGCCCGGACCGGCGCTTCCAGCGCCGCTGAACCGGCCGCTCTCGCAACCGACTTCACCTCCGGTGCGGCACCGCCGCGCCCCTGCCCCGCCTCATCACAGCGCCCACCCACGCTGGTGCCGCGCGACCGCTGAGGCGTACCCGGAGACTGACTTGCGCACCATCACCACGAACGACACCGCGCGCCCGACATTGCGCGGGATCGCCGACCACAGCTGGAACGCCCGGGGCTTGTGCTACGGCATGCCGGCCGAGGACGCCGACGAGCTGTTTTTCCACGCCCCACGGGACCACGAGGCCGCCTCGGAGGCCAAGTCCATTTGCGGCCGGTGCCCGGTCAAGAAGGACTGCTTCAACTACGCCCTGGACAACGACATCCGGCACGGGATGTGGGGCGGGCTGACCGAGATCGAGCGCCGCCCCTGGCACGCCCGGGTCAGCAAGCGCCTCGACTACGCGCGGGTCAAGGCGGCCTTCCAGGGCCGCGACGTGCACCTCAGCGACGCCGAACGTGAGGCCGTCGTCCGCCACGCCTACGCCCGCGGATGGTCCCCCGAGCGCCTCGCCTACACCCTCCAGCTCGAACTCGACTGGGCCCGGGACCTGATGCGTCGAGCGGCCCATGCCGTCGCCGACCGCGACCGCTACTGGGGCCTGTACGACGAGGCCGAGCCCACGCCCGACGACGAGGAGGACGAGGTCACCTCCTCGCCCGTGCCCCGGCAGGTGCACACCCACGCTCTGATCACCGCGCTCGGAAGGGCAGCATGACCCACCCCACCGCCATCCCCCTGGCTGCCGTCCGCTTCGGGCTGTCGCCCGTGATCACCGCCGCCGTTGCGCTGCCGGTCCTCGCCGTACTCGTGGGCGGGTGGCTTACCCTGCGCCGCCGCGACCGCGCCAGAACGGAACGGTCGTCTGCGCTGGCGGTATGGGTCGCAGCGCTCGCCGCGATCGGCTGCACCGCCTACAGCGCCGACACCAGCTGGCGGTTCGCCGCCGACTACCTCGACATGGCCGGCACCACCGAGCGTGCCGCCATGTTCGGCGCCGCCGAACTCGCGCTGTTCGCCACCGCGCTGATGGCCCGCCAGAACCTCACCTCCCAGGGTGCACCGGGCCTGCCCGGAGTCCTGGTCTGGATGATCACCGGCGTGCAGGTGATCCCCGCCTACGCCGAGTCCGGCCCTGTAGGCGGGACCGTGAGGGCCTTCGTCGGCCCCATCATGGCGGCGATGCTGTGGCACCAGGCCATGGGTATCGAGCTGCGCCTACGCAAACCCGGCGCCGCCTCGCACGGCATCCTGGCCACCCTCGGACGGGAAGCACGCGAGCGTCTGCTCTCCCGCCTCGGCATCGCCGAACGCGACCGGGACGCCGCCCAGATCACCCGCGACCGCGCCACCGCCAAGGCAGTCGCCCTGGCCGCCCGCCTGGCGGAACGTTCCGCCAAGAGCCGCCAGAGCTGGCGGGGACAGCTGATCACCCGGCGGCTGTCCAAGGCCCTCGCCAAGGCCGACGTCGGCACCGACCTCCAGCAGAGGCGCGCTCTCCTGGACCAGCTCGCCGCCCGCCGCCATGCCACCGCGCTCGCGACGGTCGACCTGCCCTCGCCCTGGACTCACCCGTCACAGGACACGGACCCCACGGCCCACCATCCCGTCCGCCCGTCCCTCGCCGACGGGACGGCATCCGGGGACCGGCCGATCCGCCTGCTCACGGTCCCCAATGCGAACACCACACCGATCGGGGACGGTCCCGAAGAAGACCATGCAGATCCGGTCCCCGAGACGGCACCCGCCGAAAGCGGGGACCGTCCCCCCGCGGCCCCCGAAACCGGGGACCGCACGCCGACTGGGGACCGGGACAACGCGCTCTCCGGGACCGACACCACACGGGACCGCACAGACGCGAGCCCGGAACACGGGGACAAAACCGCAGCTCAAAGCCCAGATCTTCCGTCCCCGACGCCGGTCCCCAATGGGGACCACGATGCCCGCGACTCCGACACGGGGACCGAATCCAACGGGGACCGTCCCCAACCGGTCCCCAACGAGGGGGACCACGGTGACCCCGACACCGGAACGGGGACCGAGTCGGGCGGGGACCGTCCCCACTCGGTCCCCGCGCGCAGGAGGCCGAAGGCGTCCCGGAACCGGTCCCGAGGTGGTCAAGGCAAGCCGTCCCGCAGGCAGGGGAAGGTGAGTGTGGACCAGCTCGTCACCCAGCTCCGTCCCCACGTGCCCAAGCTGCTGGAACGGGACGGGAACGCCGAGGTCACGCGCAGCCAGCTCAGGGAGATCATGCGCGCCCACGACATCGGCATCCGCAATGACCGCCTTACGCCGGTCCTGGAGCGTCTGCGCCACGAAACGGCCACGTCCACCACGAAGAAGAGGAGTGCACGGTGAGGACGTGCCCGCGCATGTCGCACATCAAGTCCGACTTCGAGAAGGACATCCGCTTCCTGACCGCCTATGCGGAGCGTAAAGCCGGCGCCCCATCGGCCAAGACCAGCGCGAAGCAGGCGATCACGCTCAAAGGCAATATGGCCAGGGCGATGAGCCGGCACTTCGCCCGCTGCCCCGAGTGCGGCTGACACCTGCTAGACGCAGGTCAGGCGACTCCACTGCACTCAATCGCTGCGGTGGCCCGGCTTCGTGCGGGGCCACCGCCCCCTCCGGAAGGAAAACGCCATCCGACGCCCACGCCCACGGACGTACACCCCCACCGCCGCCGAGGCCGCCGCCTGGGCGGACGTCCTGATCCACCACCAGCTCCTGCACGCGGCAGTGCTGGCACCGAACGGCCAGTGGCTCGTCCAGGACACACCCGAAACGCGCGTCCGAGTCCTCGACGGACCGGCCGCCATGGTGGACCTCGCCGCCGAAATCCAGCACCGACTCCGCGCCACCAGGAACCGCACCCGATGACGAACTCGACTACGAGCCCCACTCCCACACCGGATGAGCCGGTCCCCAACTCGCTTGCTGAGCGAGCAAGTTATCGCAAGAGCATTGCTCCCGTCGGGAGCAATGCTCTTGCCTCCCCCGCCCCTGAAGTGGCGGGAGAAGTCCGGCGCCAGGGGGCGCCGAACGAGCAGGACGCGACCGAGGGCGGCTCGCGTCCGGGGGAAGAGCACACGCATACCTGCCACACCGAGCAGTGCGCCCACACCGCACCGTCGAAGCCGCACGTGCAGCAGCGCGAGCGCCTGCGTGACGAGCACAAGCGCGTGCGCCAGCCCAGTTGCCGCATGAACGACGACGAGTACCAGCTGCTCGCACGTGCAGCGTCCGCGTGCCGTATGAGCGTCGCCAGTTTCCTTGCCCACGCCGCTCTCAAAGCCGCCCGCGATCTCGACCGCACCGCCGCCGAGATCGCCACCGAACGTGAAGTGCTGAACGAGCTGTTCGCCCTGCGCCGACACCTCGGACACATCGGCAACAACGTCAATCAGGTGGCCAAGGCCCTGAACTCGGGTGCGGACGCCCCGAACACGGTGGCGGTCCTCGACGCCGTGACCCGCGCGGCCCGCCGCGTGGACGCCTTCACCCGGCACTACCTGGAGACCGAGACCACCGCGGCATGATTCCCCGAGTCCACGATCGCGGGCAGCGCACCATCGGCCTGCTCTACTACCTCTACGGGCCCGGCACCCACGAGGAGCACATCGACCCCCACCTGGTTGCCGCCTGGGACAGCCTCGCCCCCGACCCCGGCCGCGACCCGAACGCCACATACGCCGACCTCCAGCAGCTGCTGGACATGCCCGTCGAGGCCCTCGCCAAAGGCCGTCGGCCCAAGAAGCACGTATGGCACCTGTCCGTCCGGGCGGCCCCCGAGGACCCCATCCTCAGCGACGAGCAGTGGGGCGACATCGCCCGGCGCATGGTCGCGGCCACCGGCATCGCCCCCGACGGCGACGACGCGGCATGCCGCTGGGCTGCCGTACGGCACGCCGACGACCACATCCACATCATCGCCACGCTCGTCCGCGAGGACCGCCGCCGGCCACGGCTGAACAATGACGCCGCCCGGTCCCAGGCCGAGGCCAGGCTGATCGAAGCCGAGTACGGGCTCAAGCAGCTCAACACCGGTGACGGCACCGCCGCCAAACGTCCCACCAGCGCCGAGCGCCACAAGGCCGAACGCGAGGGCCGCGAGCGCCCCGCCCGCGAGGAACTGCGCGAGACCGTACGGCAGGCAGTTGCTGGCGCCACGAGTGAGGAGGAGTTCTTCGACCGCCTGGCCGACGCCGGCGTACTGATTCACAAACGCGTCGCGCCCTCCGGCGACCTCCTCGGCTACAAGGTCGCGCTCCCCGACGACCGCAACGAAGACCAGGAGCCCGTGTTCTACGCCGGTTCCACCCTCTCCCCCGACCTGTCCCTGCCCCGTATCCGTAGACGCTTCTCCAACGGCACCCCCTCACCGAGCGCCGACACGTCCTCGGACCAGGCCACCCCCCTGGAGCCGAGCGGCCCGGCCACGGCCAGGCGCCGGGCGGCCACGGCCGTATGGCAGGCGGTGCTGGTCATCGACGGCGGCCAGGACGCGGCGGGGGCCGCGCAGATCGCGGCGGCCGGGGAAATCCTGGACGCACTCGCTCAGACCTCAGCCGCCCGCACCCGTACCCAACTGCGCGATGCGGCCTTCGCGTTCGAACGGGCCACCCGCTCTCACGTACGAGCTGAACGCGGGCACGACCGCGCCCTGCGCGTAGCCGCCCGCGACCTCGTCTACAGCGGACCCGCACTCGGCCGCGGAGAGGACGGAGCCACCACGGCGATGCTGATCGACATGGCGTTCTTCCTCGTCACGGCCACAGCCCACTGGCATGCGAAGAAGAACCACGCCCAGCAGGCCGCCGCCGCCCGCCAGGCCGCCGAGCACCTGCGCGCCGCCTACCAGGCCGCCGCCGGCATCCCATTGGGGGTGCTGTACCAGCGGGGACGGCATCTGTCGCAGCCACTGCGGCACAAGCAGGCTGCCTGCCTACGAGCGGCGGTGCCGCAGTTGGCCGAGCAGATCCTGGCTGAGCCGGGCTGGTACGCCCTCGCGGCCACCCTCGCCGACGCCGAGAGCGCCGGCCACGATCCGGCGGTGCTGCTGGCCGAGGCCGCCGCGCGGCGAGAGTTGGGCACCGCCGACTCCATCAGCGACGTGCTGGTGTGGCGGCTGCGCCGCATGGCCGATCTGCCCGCCGACGCGACCACGATGCCCATCGACTCCATCCCTACCTCGGCCGGTACGCCGGGGCGTGCGACAAAGCCCGCAGCGGGCCGCGGCGAGGGTCCGGGCAAGGCCCGCTGATTACGGAGTTTGAGAGTTGAAGCAGGTCAGGTGCATGAGGCACCCTCCTTGTGGCCTGTCAGACGAAGAGAAGGAGAGCGGATGTTCGGACGTGCTCGTGCCCACCGTGAATTCCGTGAAGCCCAGCGTGCCGGCCACGCCCTGCTGCACACCATGCAGTCGCATCCCGGCTTCCAGCCTCCGGCACCCCCTGCTGATCAGGCTTCGGACCCCGCCGCGGAGGCGGTAGTGCCCGACTTCCTGCCGCCGGATCTGCGGGTCCCCTCGCGTCAGGAGGTCGAGGGCCTGATGATGCGCTGGCAGCAGCCACTCGTCATCGACGGCGAGGTCCGTTCGTGCCCCGAGTGCGGCGCATACCGGGACTGGATCATCTTCAGCATGTGCGACGACACGATCCACCTGCGCTGCCGGGCCGGCCACACAACGCCGGAGCCCCGCCTCGACCCGGTGTGGTTCAACCGCAACTCCGGCCCGGTCGATCACTTCCATCCCACCCTCGACGAGGGCCTGCGCCACCTCGGCCACTGAAGCCGGCGAAACCCCTGAAACCCCAACTCCCCTTCTCTCTGCCGGCGCCCGGAGGGCCGGCGCAGTCAACCTGTCCGCTTCGCAGGCCACTTAGGGGTTTCGCATGCGCCTTCCCACCACGACCGTCCTCAGCCTCAGCGCTCTCGCCGCTCTGGTTCTGACCGGCTGCTCGACGGGCAGCACCACCTCCGCCGAGCCGGCCTCCCCCACAACCGCCGCGCCGCGCAAGGTGGGCTCGAATACCGCAGCGTCGGCGCCGCTGTCCTCGGCCGCACTGAGCAAGCGGCTCCTTGACGAGAGCGACCTCGGCGAGGGCTACAGCCGCAAGCCGCAGCGCCCGGCCACGCACGGCGATGTCACCGTGATCGGCTGCCCGGCACTGGCCAAGCTCGGCAGCAGCGCGGCCACTGGCACCGGCCTGTCCTTCCCCCGCCAGGCGAAGGCGTCCTTCACCTACTCCGGCGGCAGCGACTCCGAGGTGTCCGAGGAGCTGTACAGCGACACCGCGACGAAGCTTTCGCAGGGCATCGGGGAGATCTTCGACGCGATGACCGCCTGCCCCACGTACCAGCTCGTGTCGGGCAGCATCGTCATCGACATGGGTACGAAGCAGACCGCCGCCCCGGACCTGGGTGACGAGCAGTGGAGCCAGCTGCTCACCTACGCGGTCGGCGGGCAGCGCAGCGTCGTCAAGCAGACGGCGATCCGCACCGGCACGATTCTGGTGGTCCTGTCCGGGGCGCCCGCTCTCGTCGACGCCCATCTCTCCGACGCCGTCCAGGCGGCGCAGGTCCGCTGACACTCGACGCTCCGTCGCGCCCCGTTCTCCCCGCTGCCAGGCAGTGGAGAAGGGCGTTCGTCATCCAGCATTACCGTGCTGCATGGCCCTGCACACGGCGAGGGCCATGCTCTGGCTCCGGCTTCGGCCGTGGGCCATCCGGACGCTGTCGTACGAAGAGAGGTCACCGGCGTGGTGGACCGTCCCACGAAGACCCGCGGGTGTTTCGCGTTCGTCACTACACCGCGCCGTGAGGTCGTGCTGCAGTTGCGGGACGACAAGACGGGCATCGGCTGGCCGGGGCGCTGGTCGCTTCCCGGCGGCGGACGTGAGGCGGACGAGACGCCGCTCGAGACGGTCCTGCGCGAGTTGCTGGAAGAGACTGGCATCGTACCGTCGGTGATCGAGGAAGTGGCTGTCACCGCCTACGAGGAGGGCAAGACGCCACCCCACGTGTTCGCCGCAGTCTGGGACGGCACCGAGAGCGAGCTGGTCCTCGGCGAAGGGCAGGCCCTTCGTCTGTTCCCGCTGGACGCTCTGCCCGAGCCGATGCCGCCCCATGTCCGGCACTACGTCGAACAGCTCGCACTGCGTCTGCCACCCCGTAGGAACGACCCCACGCCACCCACATCCTCCGAGTTCCTGTGAGCACCGAGACGGAACGGCACAGCCTGACGCAACGAAAACGGGCCCGGTTTCCTCACCTTACGAAGGTGAGGAAACCGGGCCCTTGGGTGACGCGGCGGCCAGGCACGGCGCGTCCAGAGCAGGCTGGTGCGTACCGCCACAGGGGGTCATGGCAGCGTGGGCATGCCCGCCTCCGGCGCGTGCGGCCGTTCGATGGCAAGCAGGCGATCGGGGTGAAGGCCCAGTTCCACGATCTCGTCGGCGGCAGGGACATAGACCAGGACGGCAAGTCGCCGACCCCGGCCGGGGTGGGTCACAGTCAGGACGTGGTGCTGGTCCGGGCAGCCGGAGAGCGTATAGGCGTCGCCGGAGTTGAGGCCATCGGCACGGCCCTGGAAGGTGTCCAGTTCACGGCGTTGGCCCCACCAGCGGGCGCGTGCACTCATGTGGGGAAGCGCGGCGGTCCGCCGGTCGCGCTCGGTCCTCCATGCTCGGCGGCAGGGGGCGCATTCGTTGGTGGCCTCGGGGTTCGGTCCGGCCAGCGGCGTGTCGCACAGGCCGGTGCCGGCCGCGGCGCGGCGGCGGTGTCCCGTGACGAGATTGGCGTGGCCTTTGGGTGCCCACAGCAGGTCCTCGTCGCGCGGGCAGGATCCGTCGAAGGACACGCTCACCTCGCCCGCGAGCCGGTGGAAGCGCTCCAGGGCCGCCGCGAGCGCCGAGCAGTTGGCGCACACCCGGCGGGCCGAAGTCGAGCGAAGGCCAAGGGACTTGCCGCAGTAGCCCAGCAGATGGCCGGGGATCGGCAGGTGGGCGGTGGCGCCCTTGCCGGTGCCGGCGGCGGGCCGGAGATCCCGTTCGCCGCCGGAGTGCGGCTGCGTGGTCAGGATCAGCCAGGCGCGTGTACAGCTCTGGCACAAAGAGTGCGTGGTGTTCTCCGCGATCGGTGCGAGATCGGTCGAGTGCGTAGCGCACACCGTCAACGGTTCGGTGCCGATCAGGACGCCGTGGTGAGCGGTCCCGTTCGTGGGAGAGATGGACAGCCGGATCATGGGCAGGGGCAAGCAGACCTCCAAGGGTCAGTGTGGGGCGGGTGGGAGACGAAAGGCTCGTCAGAGAAAGGCGAAACGCCCGGGCAGGGTGGCGAGCGTGCGCGCGTCCTCGGCCGCTCTGTCAGCCTCGACGCGGGCGAACGTGACCGCGCATTCGCCGTACTCGCGCGTTCAGCTCTCCGGCCTCGGTGCACTGCCCGTCTTCGATGATGTACCGGGTCACCGTCCGGGCCTGGCCCGAGTCGGTGGGGGCATCGGACACCAGCGACAGCACCGACGACCCGCACCGATTACCCGCATCCTCCAGGGCCCGGTCTACCAGGCGCGTCAGGCGGTCAAAGCGCTCCATGCTCACCGGCCCGAGCACAAGGGTGTTGCCGCCCAGGTAGAGGAGTTCGGCGAGCACTTCCTGGGCAACCAGCGGCCGGATGACGTGCAGGTAGTGACGTCCCGGCCCGGCCGCCGCAATGGCATTGGCGACCGCGAGTCGTCCAGGGGACAGGTATGAAACCGACAGATCGGTGTCCTTTCGCAGCGGAAGCGACCGCCCGGGGCGAGGGGCGGCCGGCATGAGGAGGCGTCGTCGTCAGTCACGGCGCACGACGGTTAGCCGCTCTTGCGCGCCCTCGGGCAGGGTGCGCCGAGGCACGGGGACTGGGGAGGCGAGCGAGGCGGCGAAGGCCGCGACCAGGTCGTGCGGGACGCTGGCGCTGAAGCTGGCGCACCACAGATAGGGGGCGCCCAAAACAGGTTCCGCCCACGCCTGCCAGCCCATCAGATCGGGGCGCGGGTCGGCGTCCTGAATGAGCTTGGGCAGTTCCTCCAGCGACACGCTGGAAGCGAAGCCGGGGTCCGTGGCCGCGGTCGCGGGGCGGTCCACGTCCCGGATCCAGCCCTGGGAGACAAGCGCGGCCATGACCGCCTGAGGCCCGTCGAACCCGGTGTCGGGCGCCTCGCGGGCATCGAGCGCGACGAGGAGGTCGGCAAGCGCCTCATGGGGGACGCCCGTGGTGAAGTAGGCGTTCCACTCCGTCAGGGCGCTCGTGGCATGCGGACGGGCGGACAACTGCCACGCCACGGGCAGTCCGCCGAGTTCAAAGGGGTAGCTGGCGAGGATCCACTCGGCGCCGCGCAGCTCGTCCGGGCTCACGTACAGCAGGGTGTGGCGGGAGGTCGGCCACAGCCGCCAGCCCAGGCCGGTCAGCAGGTCGCCGATCCACTCGCCGAGCGCGCCGTCGTCGCCGGCCAGGTGGCGCGGGGTGACCCAGTACACCGCCTCCTGCGAGTCGGGGTGGGCAGGGTCGTGGGGGTCGTGCGGGTGCAGGGGCGCCTCCGTAGGGTCGTTGGTGGTTCAGCTGCCGTCGTCGCGTGGCCCGGTCGCCCTGCGACGGCGGCGTGCGGGAGCCTCGGTCGGCTCGTGCCAGGTGAGTTCGACGGCGACGTCCGGTGGGAGGTGGCCGACCTGCTCGGCGTCCTTGGCCTCGGTGATGAAGACCAGCGGGTCGCCGTTCTCATCCTGGGCAGCGATCACCCCGCCGATACGGTGGGCCATGGGAAAGAGCGGGTTGATGGCGAGCCGGGCCGTCGCTTCACGGTCGCAGGCGGCCAGAAGGTCGACGAGTTCGCCGACGGTCATCTCGTGCAGATGCGGTTCGTCCACAGCGTTCTCCTCGCGGTAGCGGACAAGGGTGTCCCGAAGCTGGGCAGGGTATGCGGCGCGCAGGGCGCCCCGTGGTGTGGCGCCGGCCCCGCTCTTCAGAGCGGCTGGGAGGTGGCGAGGACCTGGGCCACGGCAGCGGCGACGATGGCGGCCGGAGTCTCGGTGTCGAACGACATCCGGTACCCGCGGACCTTCGCGGTGCCGGTGACCGCGATCACCCAGCCCTCACCGTCGGTGCCGGGACGACCCATCGGGAACCACCCGAGATAGAACCGCCCGTCCTTGCTGTTCACATGGACATCGGCGCGGTCGTCCACGACCAGCTTGAAGTCGGCGTCCGTGAACTGGTCGATCACCAGCATCGGTCGGCCGGGACCGAGTTTCCATGAGTGCAGCCGCAGCGCCTCGACAGTGGTGGCGAATCCGGGCTGGGCCACGTCCAAGGCCACAGGCATCACCTCTCTGACCTGGGGTTTTCCGGGAAGGCGTCTACGTTGACATGCCCTAGAAGCGTTGGCCAGTCTTTTCGGGATCCTTTCCTGTCTGCCACAGGCGAACTGTTGACCGCTGTCACTGTGGGATCTCCGACTGCGTGGCCAAATCTCCTAACTCATGGCCACTCGGTGGCCGGTGGGCCACAGATCTGAGCCCGACCGGCCCACCCTTCGGCGTGATCCTCGGCATGAAACGATGTCGGAATGGATCAGGGGGTAGCTGCCGTACTCGCGGCGCTGATCGCGGTGGCAGGTGTGGCGCTTGGTCTGTTCGGCGCCCGCTGGCAAGCACGCAGTATGCAAGAGCAGGCGAACGCAGCCATCGAGGCGGTCAGGGCACAAGGCCGAGACCAGAACGCACAGTGGCGACGAACCGTAAGGCGCGACGTGTGGGTCGAATATCTCGGCGCTGTGGATGAGTTCAGGCTTTCTGCCGGAGTCGTGGCAGAGCATCTCGCCGATGAGAATCTGCCGGAGGCCGAGCTGGCGCTCGAAGCGACTTATCCTCGCTCCGCGAGCGCTGCAGACGCATATCGCAAGATCGAGCTTGAAGGGCCCGAGCAGATCGTCTCTAAGGGCTATGCCCTACAGAGCGCCATAGTCAACACGATCTTCGAGTTGGAACAGGCACTCACTGCTGCGCGCTCAATGGGCGTACTCGAAGAAGCCGGGGGGCGTGAGGAGCGTGAGGTTCCCTCTGATCAGGATCGGCCGATCGCGGCGATTCTCAGTTCCCTACGCGAGCTGCGGGCAATGGACTCCCGCGATCCAGGCCGCACGGAGTACGGGCAGCAGCTCGGCCTCCAGATCATCACCTTGGGCCTGCTATCCGCCTCTGATACCGGGGCCCTCCTGTTCACCTACAGTCAACAGCTGTCGCTGAGCGAGGCCCTGGAGCGCTTCCCGCACGGGCGGTGGCTCCATTTCCACGAAGTGCGCACAGGCTTCGTTCAAGCGGCTCGCTCTCATCTCGATGGCAGCCCTTGAGCCTGCCCCGGCGCGGGGAATGTCAACGCTCGGGCCGGGCGCCGGTCCGCGGATTCGGAGCCGTTCGTGAGACTGGTTGGCCGGTCACGGCGGGAGACTCGGACGAAGCCACTAGGTCACAATGTCGCTGCGGGACACGAGTCGCGAGACCCTACAGTTCACCCAATCGAGGCGTTTGACAAGGAACCTAGTTGCTCGGGCTTCCTTGCCAGCGAACCTAGGGCGAACGCGCTAGGAGCGTCATTTCGCGGGGCTGGTACTGGTTCGCGGCGACCAGTCATCAAGCAGGACCGTCCGGTCGCTCGGAGAGTTGCTCATGCACTGCAGGACTCCGGATGAGTTGGCGCGATCACGACAGTGATCTCACAAGCCGGAGTGGACACAAGCCAGACCGGAGACGCTATCCATGAGCCAGCAGCAGTACCAGCTCATCGCCACCGGCATGACCGGCGACGCTGACGACCTTGTGCGGCGTGTACGAGGCGAGAATCCCAGCGCGCGAGAACTGGACAAGATCGCTGCGGCGCATGCATCACCTAGCGGAGTCTGGCATCGACTCTGGCTGAATGAGCAGGCGGGGGTGCTGTTGTTTCTGGAACGTGCGGCTTCCGGCAACGGCGCGACTGGCGGGCTGAAGTTGCATCAAATCCCACTGCACTCAACATCCTGCACCCGGGTGCTGACCCGCCTGACGGCTGCGGTGCTGGCGCGGCTGGCCAGCCCTGCTGACAGCTACCAGGGCCGCCCGGAGGCCCGACCCGACGTCGATCGAGACATCGGCGCGCTCGTACAGCTGTTCCGCGTACAGCTTGCACGGATGCGGACCGACTATTCCCATCCCAACAAGCTGTGGGAGGCGGTCCACGCCCAGATCGAGCGAGCAGGCGACGAGCAGCGGGCCACTCTACTCACGGCGTTTCTTGGCTGGTACCTGGAAAATGTCTACCCCGATGACGTGGACGCCTACAATCAGGCAGAACGGGATCTGGGATACGACGGCGAAGAAGGCCCAGCCTGCGGCTACATTGGCCCTCGCTTTGAAGCCAAAGCAATCCGGGACTGGAGGCGGTACCGGTACAAAGTCCGCTATAAGGCTCCCCAGCCCAGCCTGGAATCGGTCCCGAGCGAAAGACACCGCCGTCGGCGAGGAAACAAGCACTGGTACTACGAGTTCCGAGCCCTCGGCCGCCACCTCACCGAGCATCAGATGCTCAAACTCCGTGCGAAGCTGCCTGGGGCGGACGTCAGCTCCGACTCCCTCGTGCTCGACCAGTGGACCGACTGGAACGAACACCCAATCTTCGGGACTGAGGACGAGCTCATTCCCCAGTACTTCGACGCCGGTCTCCGCTTCAGCCAGGAAGGATCACGCACTCTGTGGCTGCGGCTCCCGGCCACTCTCGCCCACCAGATAGCCCCCTACGAAGACAGACTTGCTGTTACGACCACGATCGTCGGTGACGATCTCTTGCTGAAACTCCACCGCCTCGAAGAAGACGGCGAGCTCTCCTACCTGTACCACGACCCGCGTCCGTGGCTGGAGGAACTGCTGCCCCTGCGCGACGACTTGGTCGGAGGCGACGTCCGCGCGCCAGCCATCGCCTGGCGCGCCTCCAATGTGACCCGCGCGTACACCGAGGCACCGGAGTGGCCACCTATGCCAGACGGGCTGGACGAGGACGAACGCAGCCCTCAACTGCAGGCACTTGTCCGGCTACTGGAAGAGACCCCTTGAACGCACGCCCCAGATATCACTGGGGCCGCGGACTTGCCCGCACAGCAGCGGCTATCGCTTACATCACCAAACGATCGCGAATCAACGCATACCGCAAGGTAGTTCGGGCAACCGGCGATCTCCCGTCGCGCTGGCCAATGATCGTAGAATCACCGCATGTCGGTCGTCTCGCACCTGTACCACGGTGAGTTGAGTGACTGGTGCGAGGCGCGGCTGTCCGAATCGTCCGAGGCGGCCCGGCACATGGCGGCTCAGGTCCGTGACCGCTTCGTCACGCGCCCGGAGGGAACGGTCGACAGACATCACTGGAGCCAGGCCGGCCGGGCCTTCACGCTGCGCCTGGCCGCACTGATCCAGCCCGCCCCACCCTATGCGGCACTGTTGGGACTGGCTGGCGCCGGGCTTGTCTCGCGCTCCTGGGCAGACGCCCAGGCGGCGCGCTATCCCACCCACGCTGGTCTAGCGGAGGAGCGCCGCGAGCGGGCACTGGACATGCGTCCGACGCCGGGCGGCTGGTTCGACCTCAAGACGGCACGCGACGCGGGGGCGACAGTCGGCATGGTGTTCACCTCCGCAGAGCGGGGACACCGCGGTTCCTCGCGTCCCGGCCTGACTCGGCGAGCTGTTCAACCGGATGCGCGACTACTTCGCCGCGCACGCACCGCTCGGCCGGCTCGGCGGGCCAGGGCCGGAACGGGGCCTGGCCCGGCTGTGCTGGATCCTCGCCGCGTTCCAGTACGCCTATCGCAACAAAAGCATCGAACACCCGCTGTTCCGAGTGTTCCGAGAGGACGTTCCGAGCGTCGAGGAACTGCACCGTAGCGCGCACGACGAGGCGATGCCGATCCCCTGGCCCTCACGCGGCGGCTGATCACCTCGGGTGCCCTGGAGCAGATGCGCCGCCTGGCCGGCGATCCGCCCATCGGCACGCCTTGGGGGATCACCTGCCCGGTGATCTTCGACCACTGGGACGACCACACCTTCGTCCTCGACGGCCCGGATGGCGCGACCCTGTTGGAGATCGCGAGCGTGGTCACCGCCGACGCCGCCACCAGGCGGGCGCGCCGCCGCATTTGGAAACTGCTCGCCGGCGCGTGGCTCGACACTGCCGACACCTTCCGCATCCGCACCCTCGCCGTGTACTTCGCGCGACACGGCGTACTGGTCGTCTGGCCGGTGGCATCCCTGACCGAGCTCCTGCTCGAGGGCCGCGACCCACAGGAGGCCAGGAACGAGTTCGTTGGTCTGGCGACATGCCTGCGCGACAAGGATCGCGCCCGCCGGTCCGCGTGGCGCGCAGGCCGTGACCTGTAGCAGACCAGCAGGGCAAGTCCGGCAGTCGCTCGGGGGAGAGGGGCCCACTCCCATCGGAATCCGCGTCACTGCACCCGCCTCGGCCGTCCGGCATAGGCACCGGTGCGGGCATGCGTGAGGCCCCAGGAATCCGCCGCGGATTGGATCCCTGGGGCCTCACGTCGTGGGTCAGGTTCGGTCAGTCCTCGGACACGTCGCCGTCGGGACGACGTCGGCGTGCTGCCAGGACCGCGCCGCCACCGGCGGCGATCAGGAGGCCGGTACTGCCGAGCAGCCATGGGGTGGCGTCGGCGCCGGTGTGGGCGAGCGTGCCCTCGGGAGCTGGCACCGAGGTACTCGATGCGGCCTGGCGCGCGACCGGGACATCGGACGCCGAGGCGGACGGGGAGGAGGCGCTGCCGTCCTTACCAGGCTTGTCCTGAGTCGGATTGTCCGACGTCGGCTCGTCCTGGTTCGGCTTGTCGGACGGCTTCTCCGAGGGATTGGGCCTCGGCGTCGTGCTGGCGGTCTTGGCGTTGGTGATGGTCACGGTGACCGAGTCGCCGGGCTTCGCGGTGAAGGTGCGCGAGGGCTTGTAGAGGTCGTACCCGGCGGGTGCCTTGATCTGCTTGCCCCAGAAGCTGGTGCCGGTGCGGCTGTTGACGGGCAGCTGTGCAGTGGCCGTGCCGTTGGGGCCCGTGGTGAGCGTGAGGAGGGTCTTGTCGCCGGTTCCGATGTTGACGGTGGATCCGGCCAGCGGCTTGCCACTCTTCTCGTCCCTGGCCTTCAGCAGGAGGGAGGCGGGCTTGAAGGGGTCGATGATCGTCAGCGGTGCCTCGGCGCCCGGAGTGACGATGACGTCCTGGTCGTCGACCACGTCATGCAGCGGGCTGCCGCTGGAGACCTCCTTAAGCCGGTAGACACCCGGGGCCAGGTCCTTGAAGGCCAGCTGGCCGTCGGCATCGGTCTTGCCGCTGGCGGCCTGCTGGCCTGTGGAATCGAGCAGGGTGAACGTGGCGCCGGGGAGAACATCCCCTCCGGGATCCTTCTTCAGGATGGTGACGCCGCCGGTCGCCGCCACGTTCAGCGGGGTGATGCTGGTGCTCGGTGTCGGCTCGGGAGTCTGCGCCGAGGCAGCGGGGGCCAAGGCCATCGTGCCAGTCACGGCTGCGACGGTGATGGTCGCGGCGGGAAGGCTGCGGGCAGAGCGGGTGCGCAAGTAGGAACTCTCCTGGGTGGGACGCGGGCAGGGCTGCCCGTCGGTAGCGAGCGGGGTGAGGCCGGTCAACGGGTACTGCGGGACGGCTGGCCCGTCGGGGAGGGCGGTGCCGGACAAGCTCGTGCTGGACGGTGTGTGGGAGCGTTGATCGCGTAGCGGCGGGCGGCGGCCCGTACGAGGTTCTGCTGGTCCTCGATGGACAGCGTCTGGATGCGGGCAGGCCAGCGGCTTCGACGATCTGGGCGGCGGCCTCGGCTTCGACGAGGATGCCGTACTCGGCGGGAATGTTGAGCAACTCGGCGGCGTGGTAGCGGAAGCCGTCGATGGCCTCGGTCAGGGTGAAGTCGTCTTCCATGACGTTCTCGACCAGGTCGAGCATGGTCAGCGTGGCGGAACGCAGCCGGGCTTGGAAGTCCGGGTCCGTGAGCCAGGGGCCCTGCGGTCCTGGCAGGGAGTGGGCCTTGGGCTCGGTGGTGCGAGTGGCCTCGGGCTGCGGTCGGCGCCGGAGGGCCGGCCAGGGGGCGGGGTCATGTATCTCCGTGTTCGGGAAGCGGGTCAGCGTGTTCGTGATGCTGAGGCGCTGGCCGGGGCGGTGGGGACGTTGCGCGCCGTACGGCTCCGGCTGCGTACGGGCGGAGTGGTCTTCCAAGCACCGGGAAACCAGACCGCCGTGTACTGCTCAATCGCCGCTCGCAGATTGGCGACGTGCGCGCCCTGCCACGGCACCCAGTCCGGCCGGTCTTTGAAGACCCGGATGATGCCGTAGCCCATCTGCCCCGGTTGCGTGTTGCGGGCTGCGTCACGGTGGGCGAAGGTGCCGTGTTCGGTGAACGACAAGGCGACGGCATCGAGTTCACCGTTGTCCGGGTGGATGACGGCTAGGCGCAGGCCCCCGTATTCGTCGGCGACGATCGTCCGTGAGAAGTCGATGCGCAGCCGGAGTGGGCTGCTGGGCACCGGAGTGGCGTAGTACGTGCTGCCGACGACCGAGCTACCGGCGAACGGGAGCGCGAGGTGCTCGGTGAAGAACTGCTGGGCGTGCAGGGACACTTACGGAATGGCTCCTGGCGTGCGTTGGGGGAGAGATCGTTCAGCGGCGTGGGCCGGTACCGGCTGCGGCGGGAGCCGCGGCAACGGTGGTGGTGCTCCAGCGAGGGACGCTGCGGGTGCCGAGGGCCGATGGGCGGCGGGCGGCGGCGCGCTGGACGTCGAGCGGAGTGGGTACCGGGGGTGCGGGTGGTGTGACGGGGGTGAGCTGTGCGGATTCGCGCAGCCAGGGAAGCAGCGAGCCCTTCCAGCGCGGCAGGGGCGCCGGGTCGGCCACACTCTGGGTGATGGCCTTGACCAGGGCAGTCGGGGTGTGGGTGGAGGCGGTGGCATACCAGCGGGCGTGACCGCTCTTCGGGCCGCCCCACAGATGCCAGCGGGCCTGAAGGGTGGTGAGTTCCTTCTCCGGGTCGAGGCGGCCGGTGGTGTATTCCAGGGTGGCCATCCCGTCGGGGGGCTGGAGTTCCATCACGCCCCAGCGCGGGTGCTGGAACTGCCAGCCGCCCTTGATCAGCGGGACCACGGCGTCGAAGGCGCCCAGTTCGGGATCCTTGAGGTCGGGCGGGGCGAGGTAAGTGTCGGGGCCGGCGGTGTATGCCTGGGCCAGAGCGGTGGTGAAAGCGGTGACAAACTCTGTGGGCGCCATGTCGTTGAAGCTGACGCCCCACGCAGGCGGGCCGAAGCGGTCGCGGTAGGCGTTGATCCGCCACAGTCCGTCGTCGTCTCCCTCAGGCAGGAACCCGAGGCGGATGCGGTGGTCGGGCGCCGTGATGTAAGCGTTGCCGAGGTCGTCGTGACGCAAGTCGAAGCCGAGCGAGAGGAGAGGCTCCAGCGCGGGGTCTCCGATGGCAGTGCTGCCGGCGAGGTAGCGCGGGGATACGTAGACGTCGCCGTCGATCTCTTCGGTGTCGGGCACGAAAGTCCTGAGCGTCGGGGTGGTGTCGAGCGAGGGCAGGCGAGATCAGTGGCTGGCGCCGCGAGGGGCTGCTGGCGAGCGCACGGCGACCGGGCCGGAAGGGAGCAACTGCTCCTCCAGATCAGCGGGTTGGCCGGTGTAGTGCAGGGTGCGCAGGCCCAACTCGGCGGCGGCCTGGCAGTTGTCTTCGCGGTCGTCGATGAACAGGACGCGTCCGGGGTCGGCAATGCCGGTGGCCACGAGCGCGTGTTGGTAGGCGGCCGGGTCGGGCTTGCACAGGCCCAGGCGGGCCGAGTACAGGGCGTCGGTCATCAGTTCGCGCCGCCAGTCGGTGGCGTCAAGGACGTCACTCAGGAAGTGCGGGGCATTGGAGAGGAGCACCATGGGCAGTCCCGGCTGGCGGGCGCGGTGCAGGATGTCGAGGACGCGGTTGTCGGTACGGATCCACATGGCCGTGTCTGCGGCGCGTAGGGTGCGCAGCCACCGCGGGCTGGGGTGGTGGCCGAGGACCTTGGCCCAGTAGGCGAGATCACTCAGTTCTCCGGCGTCGTACTCATTTCGGGGAGCCCAGAAGGCGTCCTGGAAGGAGTCGAGTTGCCCGCTGGGCCACTCGGCGATGTCGGCGAGGCGGGTCCACATGGCGTTGGTGGGCTGCAGACCGGCGACACCGTTGTAGTCGGCGATCACGGCGTCCACGCCGGTCGGAGTGAGGGAAGTGCTGGTCAAGGGGTGGGGTTCTCCAGGGCTTTGCGGGACAGGGCGGCGACCGCGGCTGCGAGGAGGGCGGGCAGCAGCAGCGCGTGGGGCAGGGCGGTGAGGGTGGCGAGGGCGCCGATGAGGGCGGGGCCGGCGAGCAGTCCGGCGTAGCCGGTGACCGAGACGGTGGCGACGGCGCGGGGGCCGCCGCGTCCGGCGGCGGTGATCAGGCTGGGGATGGTGACGGACAGGCCCAGGCCCAGTGCCGCCCAGCCGGCCAGGGCTGCCGGGACGGTGGCCAGGGCCAGGCCAGCTGTGAGCCCGGCCGCGGCAAGGACGGCCCCGATGCGTACGACCACCGGGGCGCCGAAGTGGGCGATGAGGCGGTCCCCGGCGAGCCTTCCGGCGACCATGGCCGCGCTGTAGAGGGCGAACGCGGAGGCGCTGACCACCGTCGAGGCATCCAGGCTGTGCAGGTGCACGGCCGCCCAGTCGGCTGCGGCTCCCTCCCCCAGCAGACACGCTGCGGCCAGCGCCCCCAGCAGCCACAAGCGCGGCCGGGGCAGGCCCGGCGAGTCCTTCGGGTCCGGCGAACGCCGGGATGTGGCGGGGGTAGTGGGCTCAAGCATGCCGAGGGTGCGGGCCACTGGAGCCATGGCCACAGCAGCCGAGGCGACGGCGACTCCGGTGACGGCGAACAGCCAGGTGTGGGAGGTGCGGGCGCTGAGAGCGGCGAGCCCGGCCCCACCGAGCGCGCCCAGGCTGTAGGCGGCATGCAAGGACGACATGATGAAACGTCCGAGACGGTCCTGGCAGCGGACCGCCGCGGCGTTCAGAGCCACGTCCAGCACACCGTGCGCGATACCGAACACGAACGCCCCCAGAGCGAGGGTGAGCGGCGTGCGACAGGCGCCGATCACCGCCAGGGCGGCGGCGAGGCCGACAGCGCCGCTGGTCAGCAGCAGTGGCTCCCGGGCAGGAGCGGCAAGACGCCCGCCGACGTGAAGGCCGATGACCATGCCGACGGCTGCGGCGAGCAGGACCAGGGCGAGACCTGCGGTGCTCAGGTCGGCCGCCTGCTGGACGGCCGGCATCCGCGCGCCCCAGACAGCCATCACGACCCCGAGGGCGGCGAAGTACCCCGTCAGCAGACGGCGGCCATGGAGAGGGGCGTGAGCAGTCGTCGTGCTCACGTGGCCGAGTCCTGTGTGGGGACGGCGGTCGGGTGCGGGGAGACCTGGACAGTGAGGTGGCGGTATGCCTCCTGGGAACGCTCCTGGGCCACGTCGGCGGTGGGGCCGGTGGTGATCAGGAACCCGATGCGGGCGGTGAACAGGTCGCCGTCCGGCGGTAGCATCAGCTGGTCGCCGACGTCGCGGTGGAAGTGGGCCCGCTCCAGCCACGGCGCCTGCTCGGCGAAGCCGTCGGTGAGGTGGCGGGTGGTGAGGGTGCCCGGGTGGGCGGGGTAGATCATGCGGATCGCCGCTGCCCGGCTGTGCGTCCGGGTGAGGTCCGGGGCACGTCCGCAGGCGATGTCCGCCGCCACCCGGGCGAGGTCGACGCCGGTGGCGAGGTGCACGAGGTGGCCGATCATGTCCCCGCCGAGGCGGGCGTTGACCTCGATCAACCGGGGGCGGCCGTCGACGAGGCGGAGTTCGACGTGGCTGACGCCGTCGGTGACGCCGAGGGCCTGCACGGCGGCCTGGGCAGTGGGGGCAACAGTGGCCAGCAGCGGGTCGGCGGCGTCGACGGCGTGCGCGATCTCCTCGAAGTACGGCGGGAGTCCTACCGTCTTGCGGGTGACGGCGACCACGGTGGTGGTGCCTTGGTAGGTGACGCATTCGACGCTCACCTCCGGACCGTCGAGGTATTCCTCGACCAGCACCTCGGTGTCCTCGGCCCCGAGGCGGGCGGCCTGGGCGGCGAAGGCGTAGGCGTCCGGCAGTTCTTCGGGGGTGTCGACGCGGATCACGCCGGCGCTCGCGGCACGCGCAGCGGGCTTGAGGACGATTGGGTAGCCGATGTGCTGTGCGGCGCGGGCCGCCTCCGCAACGGTGCGGACGCCGTTCGAGGTTGCCGAGGGCACCGCGTGCCGGGCGAACAGGGCACGGGAGGTGGCCTTGTTGCGGCAGCCCTGCATCACCTCCGGGCCGGGGGTGGGCAGGCCGAGGCGGCGGGCGAGGCGGGCCACGGGCACGAGGTACCACTCGGTCCACGTCATCACCCCTGCCACCGGATGCCGCTCGGCCAGGGCCAGGGCGGCGGCGCTCAGGGCCGCCTGGTCCGTCGGGTCGGCGACCTCCCAGTCCAGAAGGTAGGGGCGTTCCCACGTCGGTTCGGCATCGGTGATCAGGACGACGTCGTAGTGGGCGGCGACGTTCTCAAGGCAGTACGCGCGGTATGCCTCGGCCTCCATGTCAGCGGCGGCGACGATCAGGACGACGGGGGACCCCGGGGAATTGCGTTTGATGCACGATCGGGAGTCGTCTGAGCTGGTGGCCTGCGACATTGTGCCACCTTCCTTTCTCTTGAATGGGGAGCCATGACCTGCACCTTTGCGGGCAGGCATGCATCTGATGCATGATTCGCGCACCTGGCGGTCGGGAGGGCGCGTGTCGAAGTCAGGCTTGAGTGAGGGCTCGGCGCGACTGGTGTTGTTGGACGGCGTCTCGCTGCTGCACCCCGAAGACGCCGTGTTCGAGGCGATGTTGGAGGGCTGGGGCCGCCAGCAGCGCGGAGGCCGCCGCCTTCAGCCGAAGACCGTCATGCGCAGGCAGAACCTGGTGCGTCGCTTCGGCGCGTTCACCAACGGCTATCCGTGGCAGTGGTCCGCGGCGGACCTCGACGAGTGGATGACGTACCTGATCGCCGAGTTGAGGCGGAAGGAGTCGACGATCCGCAGCTACCAGACCACGATGCGGCTGTTCTGCGACTACGTCACCTCGCCGCACTACCAGTGGCCCGGCGAGTGCGAGACCCGGTTCGGTACGCACCCCGTCCAGATCTGCCACGAGTGGAACACCGTCGCGCACCTGGTCGACTACGAGGGTGATCCGGAGCGCCGGCCGATGACGCGCGAGGAGATCCAGCTCTTCCTCGACTACGCGGACGACCAGGTCGAGCGGGCGGTCCGGCTGGGCCGCAAGGGGGCGTTGGCCGCCTACCGGGACGCCACCGTGTTCAAGGCGATCTACGGCTGGGGGCTGCGGTGCACGGAGACCTCGAAGCTGGACGTCACGGACTTCTACCGCAACCCGAAGGCACCGGAGTTGGGCCGGTTCGGCTCCCTGCACGTGCGCTACGGCAAGCGGTCGAAAGGTTCGCCTCCGCGGCGCCGGATGGTGCTGAGTGTGATGCCCTGGGCTGTGGAAGCGGTCGAGTACTATGTGGTGAACGTCCGCTCCCGCTACGCCGGTTCGGCGAAGAAGCAGGCGCTGTGGCTGACGGAGCGGGGCGGCCGGCTGCAGCCGAGGGACATCGAGGACCGGTTCGCCGCTTACCGCGACGCGCTGGGTCTGGACAAGGAACTCGTGCCGCACTGCCTGCGGCACAGCCACGTCACCCACCAGATCGAGGACGGCGCCGACCCGGTGTTCGTGCAGAACCAGGTCGGGCATCGCTTCGCCTCGACCACCGCCCTGTACACCGGGGTGAGCGGCGACTTCATGAACAGCATGATGCGTAGGGTCCTGGACCGGGCACTGCACAGCGGACAGTAGGGAGTGGACGTGACGGCGAAGCTGGACTACCGCTGGCATCTGCGGGAGGTGATGGCCACCCGCGGCATGTTCTCCACCACGGATCTTCGGCCCAAGCTGGCCGAGCGAGGGATCGACCTCTCCCCCAGCCAGACCTACCGGCTGGTGGTCGAGCGTCCCGAGCGGCTGAGCCTGAAGACCCTGATGGCCCTGCTGGACATCCTCGGCTGCTCGATGGAAGAGCTGATCGAGCCGGTTCCGGCCGCAGGCGCCCGGCGCCGCAAGAGTGCCGCGGCGGCAGAGGCTGACCCGGCCGAGCCCGGCTCGGCGGGCGTGGGGGACTTCAGGCCCCGCCGGGCCCGGATCGTGACCGACAAGGACCGGTGAGTGGCTGCCCAGGCGGTGCTGCCGCGGTTCGCCGCCGAGCCCGAGCAGCTCATCGCCGAGACGGTGCGCATGGTCGAACCCCAGCTGACGGCCGAGGAGATCGAGGCCGTCCTGGTGGCCACCGTCAAGCGCCGCCCGGAACGGCGACGGCTTGCTGAAGTCCTTTATGCCGCACCGGACTTGCTGACCTCCGGCCGCCCCGAAGGTCCACGGTCGATCGAGCGTCTGATCACCGCACTGCTCCAGCACGGCGCGCTGCGCCTGAGGCCGCCGGAGTGTGCGCGGTGCGGGGCGCAGAAGCCGCTGAGGGCGTTGATGGACGGGCTGCGGATCTGCTCGTACTGCAAGGGCCGGCAGATCCAGCGGGCCAACCCCTGCGTGATCTGCGGGAGCCGGAACTACCAGGGCCGCGACCGCGACGGGCGGCCTCGCTGCCGGCGCCACCCTCCGGACGAAGGACGCGATCCCCTGGACGAGCTGTCCCGCAACATCGCCGCCCTCTCCATCGGGCTGTCGCACTCGGCCGTTGCCGCGGTGATCCGGTCCGTGGAACGCAGCCGCGCAGGGCAGTTGAGGCTGCTGTGGGCGTGGGAGGACCATCCCGACCTGCTCACCGGCGGCGGTGCCGCCGGACCGGCCAAAACCATCCCGCTCGTCCGGGCCCTGCTCGACCACGGTGCCACCGGCCTGATCGTCCCGGCCTGCCCCTTCTGCCTGCGCGCCACCGAACTGGACATGGTTCTCGACAGCCTCCGCTGCTGCCGGATCTGCTGGCGCGATGCCCGGCCCCAGCCGTGCGCACAGTGCGGCAAGTCCCGGTACGTCGCCGGACGCACTCTCGACGGCAGGCCGCTGTGCCAGAACTGCAACCGGGCCGACCCGCTCAACCTCGACCTGTGCAGCCAGTGCGGCACGCCCGGTGAAGTCATCACTCGGACCGAGGCGGGAGCGGTCTGCAGGGGCTGCTACCAGCTGCCCACGGCCACGTGCGTCACCTGTGCCCGCACCCTCCCATGTCTCTACTCCGGCACCGATCACCCCACCTGCAGCACCTGCGTCTCGAACGCCCGCGAACATCGGCCGTGCAGCCGCTGCAACACCGTGCGGCGCATGATGTACCGCAGCCCCGAGGGCGATCCGCTGTGCAAGCCGTGCGGGGCGCCCAAACCGACCTGCTCCCAGTGCGGTCACGCCCGCCGCTGTCACGGCCGGACCCTGGAGGGCGACAGGCTCTGCAAGAGCTGCTGGCGAGCCCATCCCGTCTCGCAACGTGCCTGCACAGACTGTGAATCGGTCGTGAGGCTCTTCCACTTCGGGCTGTGCCCGCCGTGCGCCGCCCGCCGTCGCCTGGCCGCCGTGCTGTCCGGCACCCGCGAGGCGATGCGCCCGGAGCTGGAGCCGGTCTTCCACGCTCTGCTGCGGACGTCGCCGAGCACGCTGTTGCGATCGCTGCTGGCGGACCGGCCCACCCACGGGCTGCTCACGGCCCTGGCGGCCGGCCACGGACCGGTCACCCACACCACACTGGACCGGATGACGCCGACCAAAGCCGTCCAGGCCCTGCGCGCCACGCTCGTCGCCGGAGGCGCCCTGCCCGAGCGCGACGAACACCTCGCCACCCTGGAGCAATGGCTGAGCAGGACGTACGCACGCATCCCGCACGCCGACGACCGGCGCCGGCTGCGCAGCTTCATCACCTGGACACAGCTGCGACGGCTGCGTCGCCTGTCCGAGCGCAGACCGGCCACCTACGGCCAGATCATCGCCGTCCGGCATGAGGTCAGGAACATCGTGCGGCTGCTGGAATGGCTGCACCAGCAGGGCGTCCGCCTCAGCGAGTGCACCCAGGACCACCTCGACGCCTGGCTCGCCGACGGACCCGCCGCCCGGTGCCTGGTGCGCGTGTTCCTCAACTGGACCAGCCGCCGCGGCTACACCCGCCCGCTTCAAACTCCCATGCCGCCCACCGACCTCAGCGTGAACCTCCTCGTCCCGGATCAGCGCTGGGCCATGGTCCGCCGCCTCGTCGGCGACGAGGACCTGCATGCCGTCGACCGTGCCGCCGGACTGCTGCTCCTGCTGTTCGCCCAGCCGACCAGCCGCATCACCCTGCTCACCACAGACCAGGTCGCCGACCACGGCGACAAGGTCACCCTGCAGCTCGGGCGCGTCCCGGTGGAGCTGCCCGCCCCTCTGGACGATCTCGTCCGCCAGCTCGTACGACGCCGCAAGGGCCACGCCAGCCCGGCAGGCGAGGGGAAGTGGCTGTTCCCCGGCGGCCAGGCCGGCCGTCCGCTCGCCGCCTCCCACCTCAACCACCGGCTCAAAGTCATCGGCATCCGCCCACGGCTCGGCCGCAACACAGCCCTGATGGACATCGTCTCCGAGGTGCCGTCCGTCGTCGTCAGCCGCCTGCTCGGCTTCCACCAGCACACCGCCGACACCTGGCAACGCGAACGCGCAGGCTTCGGCCCTGAATACGCCGCCGTAGTCTCCCGACGCCGAACCACCCCCAATTAGTCCACAGTTTCGTGAATTCAGGATTAGCTGTACTGTCGTGGAGTGCTGACTCTCGCTGCCGACATCGAAGTGCTCGCCCGGTTCGGACGGGCCCTGGCCGACCCGATCCGCTGTCGTATCCTGCTCGCTCTGCGCGATGCCCCGGCCTACCCTGCCGACCTCGCCGACGCGCTGGAGATCTCCCGCACCCGGCTCTCCAACCACCTGGCGTGCCTGCGCGACTGCGGCCTCGTCGTCACCGTCCCGGACGGCCGCCGCACCCGCTACGAACTCGCCGACGAGCGCCTCGGTCACGCCCTGGACGACCTGCGCAACGCGGTCGTCGCCGTCGAGGCCGACCGCACCTGCCCGGACGCCGACGAGAAGGGCTGCTGCTGAATGACCGCGATATCCCTCGGCCCCAGCCCCGCCCGCCGCGACGCACTGACCCGGCGCATACGCCTTCTGGTCGCCGCGACCATCACCTACAACGTCGTCGAGGCGATCGTGGCGATCACCGCGGGCACCCTCGCCTCCTCCACCGCCCTGATCGGATTCGGCCTCGACTCCGTCATCGAGGTCTCCTCCGCCGCCGCTGTCGCCTGGCAGTTCTCCGCCCGCGACCATGCCGCCCGGGAGGCCCGGGAGAAGACGACACTGCGGATCATCGCCGTCTCCTTCTTCGCGCTCGCGCTCTACGTCACCGTCGAGTCCATCCGCGCGCTCACCGGCACCGGCGAAGCCGGCCACTCGGTCCCCGGCATCGTCCTCGCCGCACTCTCCCTGGCCGTCATGCCGTTCCTGTCCGCCGCCCAGCGCAAGGCCGGCCGGGAGCTCGGCTCCGCCAGCGCCGTCGCCGACTCGAAACAGACTCTCCTGTGTACGTACCTCTCGGCCGTCCTTCTCGTCGGCCTGCTGGCGAACCTGCTGCTCGGCTGGTCCTGGGCCGACCCCATCGCCGCCCTCGTGATCGCCGCCATCGCGGTCAAGGAAGGACGCGACGCCTGGCGAGGCGAAGGCTGCTGCGCCCCCTCCGCCCAGCTCACCCCCGCTGGCCCACAGGCCGACACGTGCGGATGCCAGCCCGGCTGCTCCTGCTGCTGAACCGGCCCGCCCCCCGTGGAAAGATCGGCCGTAACACCCTACGAACAGCGACCAACAGTCCTCGCGGGAGACGCCATGCAGCACCACGACGGCGACCTCGCCGACACCCAGCAGGAACACTGGCAGCGCACCTACGCCGCTCACCCCGGCATGTACGGCCAGGAGCCCTCCGCTCCCGCCGTCCACGCCGCCGAGGTCTTCCGCGCCAACGGTGCCAAGGATGTGCTGGAACTCGGCGCGGGACACGGTCGCGACGCCCTGTACTTCGCCCATGAGGGCTTCTCCGTCCAGGCGACCGACTTCAGCGCCACCGGCCTCGAACAGCTGAAAGACACCGCTCGTAGCCAGGGCCTGGCCGAGCGCGTGACCACGGCTGTTCACGACGTGCGCGAGCCGCTGCCGCTGCCCGACGCCTCCGTGGACGCCGTCTTCGCCCACATGCTGCTGTGCATGGCCCTGTCCACCCAGGAGATCCAGGCCCTGGTCCGCGACGTCCGCCGCGTCCTCCGTCCGGGCGGCATGTTCATCTACACCGTCCGCCACACCGGCGACGCCCACTACGGCACCGGAACTCAGCACGGCGACGACATCTACGAGCACGGCGGCTTCGCCGTGCACTTCTTCCCCCGTCACCTCGTCGACTCCCTCGCCGACGGCTGGACCCTCAACGAAGTCCACGCCTTCGAGGAAGGCGAGCTGCCTCGCCGCCTGTGGCGCGTCACCCAGACCCGCCCCTGAAGACCACCGCGCCGAGCGCGGAAGAGCACTGAGCCCTCGCCGGATCCGCCGTACCCGCAGCCGTACGCCTCGTACTGCAGCGAAGGATTCAGCAAGTTCTGATCGCGGTGATTACCAGTACGAAACGGCAACAGAGTGCTCCAAATTGGCGTTGCGGTGAGGGGAGTTGGTCTGGTCTGGTTCGCCGTCGAGTCAGGGGGTACGTCGGCGGCGGAGTTCGAACGCGCCAGCCCAGTCGGGGTGATCAGCGATCAGCTTGCGTGCGTACAAGGCCGTGAAGTTGTTGTTCAGCCCGCGCAAACCCTGCGGGAGTCGCCAACGCAGCGCTTCGAAGAGGGCCTTCAGTCCGATGCGGGTAGCTCCCGCCGCTATCCGGTCTGTGGTGAGCCGCTCCAACGCGCGGTAGACGTATGGATGTTCAGTGTCGAGGTCGAGGAACTGCTCCGTGATCGTTCGCCTGTCGATGGGACGACCAACAGGTTCGGGAAGCGGCAGGATGTCCTGCTTGACGGCGTCGGGCATGGGAATCGGGCAGCCCTCCAGGAAGGCGGACGGGTGGGCGAGGCGGGTGCGAGGTGGAGGTCAGGCGGCTGACGGGCGCAGGTCCGGGAGGGTGCGCAGCCGGGTGAAGGCGGTGGCAAGGCCGATTGCCTGCAGGACGGCGCAGGCGGTGATCGCATGGCCGAGCTGGCTGGGCGGAATGGCGGCAACGAGCAGGCCGGCGACCGGGAAGGGCGTAAGGAGCAGCAGGATCGTCACCGCGAGGGTGTTGCCGAAGACGTCGGCGGGGATCAGGTGGGAGCGCAGGGTGCGCAGCACGACGGTCATGCCGCTTTCGCCGGCCATGAAGAGCGCGATCAGCGCCAGATAGGCGGGGTAGGTGTGCGTGAGGGCGAGGGTGAGGCAGGCCGAGGCCGTGATCGTCGCGCAGACGGCCCCGGCGGGCCACAGACCGCAGCGGTCGATGGCGTGGCGGCACAGGGAGATCGCGATCAGGGAGGCTGCGGCGGCGGCCGACCAGAGCAGGCCGACATCGGCGCTGGAGTGGCCGAACTGCTGGATGACGATCACCGGGGCGGCGGCCTGCAGGAGGCCGACGGCGAGGTTGGACAGCGTCAGCCCCGCGACGAGCCAGCCGAGTGCCGGCAGCGCGCGTAGGGTCTGCCAGCCCGTCTTCCATCCCTGCCGTACGGCCGCCGGGGTAGTGGCGTGCTGGTCGGTGTGCTGCTTGGGGGCGAGGGCGGCGGCGAGCAGGGAGAAGGCGGCGGTCGCGGCGAGCATGCCGGTGGCGCCGGTGTGGGCGAGGAGCAGTCCGGCGAGCGCGGGTCCGGCCAGGGTCGCCGTCTGATCGATGCCGAGGAGCACCGACTGCACACGGTGAGCACGCGCACCGGCGGTACGGCTTGCCAGCCCGCCCGCGGTTTCGGCCGCGACGTAGCTGAACTCGGTGAGCACACCGGTGCCGGCGGCGAGCGCCATCACCGTGATGGTCTTCCCCAGCCCGCCCGTCTGGGCCCCAAGGAGCAGCGCGGCGGCCAGGACGAGGGTGGCCCGGGCGGTGGCCGCGAGGCGGAAGACGCGGGTGGTGCCGTGGCGGTCGACCAGGGCACCAGCCACGGCGAAGGCCATCAGCCGCGGCGCCCATTCCAGGGCGAAGGCCAGGCCCGTGAGGGCCGCGGATCCGGTGGTGGCGAGGACCAGCAGGGGGGAAACCGGTCGGTGGGAGGGCCGGTTTCCGGTACGGGCTCTCACGCAGCGTGCTCCGTCTCATCCGCCGCGTGGGAGGAGCGGGATGCCACGGGGTTAAGGACCTGCGGATGCGTCTGGAGCCAGTCGGCCAGAGTGTTCCGCAGCTGACCAAGCGCGAAGGCCGCCTCGGTGGGGAGGACGGCGCCGTTGTCCCCGAGCAGTTTCAGGGTGTGCTGGACGCGGGTGACGAAGTCCCTGGCCGTTTTGGGGTATTGGTGAGTGCGGGACCAGCGGGCGACGGTGTCGTACACCGAGGCGAGGTCCTCGCCTGCTTCGGTGAGCCGGTAGCGGGCCGGTGCGTGGTCGGTGAAGTGCACCAGGCCCAGTGCGCGGGCGACGTCGATGGCGTAGCGCAGCTGGTGGCGGGTGAGGTCGCCGAAGGCGCCCTGGAGGCTGCCGCGTCGGTGGCTGATGGGGCCGTTGTCGTCGATCTCGCTGACCAGCCGGATCAGGGATGGCAGGGACAGGGTGTTGATGACCTGGCCGGCGTGCGGCTGGTTGAGGATCGCGGTGCTGGTCATCGGCGCGGGCCTCCTGCCGGAGAGATCGCCAGGGGGCGGGCGGGTATCGGGTGGGAGAAGAGGTCGCCGGGCTGCCACGGTGTGGCCGGGGCCTTGGCCATCTGGCCCTGGGCGGGCGCGGCCGGTGGCGCGGGCAGTCGGGACTGGGTGGTCAGCCATGGTCCCGAGCGGGCTGAGGAAGACGGTGTCAGGGCTTGGCCCCACAGGGAGTGGGTAGCTTCGGCGAGGGGGTATCCGGCCGCCCACGCGGAGAGGGCCTGGTAGACGGGGGCGAGGGCCTTCCCGCTGGCGGAGAGCTGGTAGTCGCCGGCCGGTGTGGTCTCGGCCAGCCCGTCGTCGATCACCCGGCGCAGCGGCGGGTAGACGCGGCTGAGGCTGTAGTGGGGCATGACCTCGGCGGCCAGTGCCTTGGCGCTCGCCGGTCCGCGGGCTTTCAGCGCCCACACCAGCGGCGTGGAATGCCGCGGGCTGATCAGGGCGATCGTGTCCTCGATGTTCTGTGCCACCGCGACCGGCTGCGACTGAAGCTCGCCGGTGGCCTTATTCCGTACGAGAGGCTTCTCCAGATGCGTGTCCCCCCAGGCGGCGAGCACGGGCAGAACGGGCATCAGGTCGGCGCCGCGACGGGTCAGTCCGTAGGTGACGTGCCGGGGGGTGTGCTCGGTGCGTTCGACGAGACCGGCGTCGACGAGCTTGCCCAGCTTCGGGTGGAGCTGGCCGTCCGCGAGCAGGGCGAGCTTTGCCTTGACCTCGCTGTAGCGCAGCGGCTGGGCGGCGAGGGTCATCAGCACCCACACGCTCCAGTTGGGGGCGAGCATCTGAAGGCTCTCGGTGACGCGGGACAGGTCGTTCAGGGTGGTGCGGGACAGACCGGTGGCGGCCAAGGGGGATTCTCCTCAGGCGGGGCGATGGGTCAGCGGGTACGGGCGACGGCACGCGCGGGAGCGGGAACCGGTGCGGCAGTGGGGGCGGCCGGCGCGGGCTCGGGCTTCGCGTCCGGGGCAGGGACGCGGTGCAGGCTGGCCAGGACGCCGCTCAGGGTCTTGGCGTGGGCGTCGCGGGTGGCGACGGCGTCGGAGATCCGGCGCGCGCAGTCGAGGATGTGACCTGCCTCGAAGGTGCCGATCTCTCGTTCCGGATCGGCTAGTTGAAGCAGCCGCTGGCGTTGGAAGTCGATGTTGCGCTCGGCGAACTGCAGGTCTGTGAGGCCGGCGATCAGGGCGGCGAGCATGCTGCCGTCGGGGTTGAGGCCAGCCAAGGTTTCAAGGTCGGCCAGCGGCTGGGCGTACAGGTCCTCGATGCGCTCGGCGATCGTCTGGGCCGTGGCGACAGGTGCGGGCAATCGGGGCTTTCACGGTCGGGGCCCTCGCACTGCCCCGGCTCGGATGTCGGCCGGGGCAGGCGGAAGGGCGGTGGTGGTCGTCGGCTGCGTGAGCCGTACGGGTCGGCGTGGCACCGGCCCGGGTGGAGGCATGGTGCGCAGCAGCTGGCCGAGGGCGGCGACGTAGCCGTTGCGCCCGGCCAGGGCCGCTTCCATCCACTGGGCGTCGAAGCGCAGGTCGTCGGCGGACAGTTCGCTCATGTCGCGATCGGCGGCGGTGGCCTCGTGGACGCGGTCCCGTACCCAGGCCACCTGCTCCTCGGCCACCACGAGGAAGGAGCGCAGCTCCAGCGCCCGCCGCAGCGCCGCGGACGCATCGCGGCCGGACGCCTGCGTGTACAGCTCACGCACGGGGGCGCCGAACGTCTGCTCCAGCAGGCGGTCCTGGCTGGAGGTCTTGTCGGCCACGCTCACCGCGCCGCCCCGCGTACGGGTGCCTGCGCGGTGTCCGGCCCAGACGGTGCGGTGGCGGGCAGGGCCGGGCCCCGGCGGGCGGCGGGCGCCGTCCCGCGCCACGCCCCCGGGCTGCGGTTCCCGATCGCCTGAGGGTCGAGGAGGTGGCGCACCGTCATGGCGCGTCCCTCCCGCACGGTGTGCGCGCTGTTCACCGAGTCCGCGAGCCGCATGACGTGTTCGGGCAGCTCGACGAATTCGCCGTCGGGCACCGTGTCGACGTGGTGGGCGAGGGCTTGGGCAAGGGCGTCTTCGGCCCTGTTCAACACCTGCTGGGCCTCGGTAAGCAGCCCGTGCCAGCGCACGATCGTGGTGGCTTCCGGGTGGGCCTGCGGGGCGGCGACTACCGCGCGCCGCAGCTCGGCAATCGGCATCTGGAAGCGGGACTGGATCTGCTCGGTCAGGACGCCCAGCACGTCGTTGGCGTCAGGCACAGCGCAATTCCTTTCCGTTGGATTCGAGGTGACAGGGCGAGGCATTTCCACGGCCCAACCGCCTTACAGACGAGTGCGATTCAGGGCCGTTCGGGAGAGAAGGGCAGACTGGTTAGTCCAGGCACATGCGGACGTCTCGATAGACGTAGGTCCCGGAAACCCAGCCCTTGACGCCGGTGGTCTTGTCGGTGATGTACACCCACTTCGCACCCTTGGTGGTCTTGTGCACCGTGAACTTGTGCGACTTGTAGAGGATGCCGACAGCGGTGGACTTGGTCGTCGCCTTCTTGCGGATGGTCACGGCATTGGTGCCGTGGACCGCCCACGGGAGGTACGGCTTGCTGGTGCAGGATGACGCGGGCACCGCAGTGGCGACGGACGTCGGCGCTGCGGTGGCCGCAGAAGCCGACGCGAGGGGCAGGGCGAGCGCGCCGAGCAGTGCGGCGGATATCGCAATTCGGGTTGAGCGCATGGGAAATTGAGCTCCATGTCAGGAAGAAGGAACAGAGAATGCAGGCCGGACAGTTGCCTGTGCGGGCCGGATTCAAGAGTCCGGAGAATCCCCGGTTTCGCTAACCGGGGATGAAGTGCTATGTTTCGCCGCCGCCGGACGGGAGCGGCGTGAATCGCCCGGGAATCAACGGGCGTTGCCGCAGCCCTCACCGGCCGGGCCGGCGCGGTGGTTCAGATGACACGACGCGTGCCGCAGCCACAGGCCGGGGGCTCTGGCGGGCGGGAGGCGCGGTCGTGGGCAGCGGGAGGTCTTGGCCGCTCCAGTGCGCTTCCCACCACGTCGTGGCGGCTTCGAAGGTGGCGAAGCCGCCTTCGCGCAGGGTTCGTGTCCAGGTGTCGGTGTCGACTTCTTCCAGCAGCACCCGGAAGGGCAGGGGGACTCGTTCGTCCAGCGCCCGCAGCAGCACCGTGGTCTGCAGGGGCGCGTCGTCCTTGGTGTAGCTGGTCAGGAGGGCGAAGTGATCGCCGTCGCCACGCAACCGCTCCTCCAGCACACGAGTGGCGTCGTCGGCGGGTGTGCCGCCCAGTCCCTCGGGCAGCAGGATCTTGTCCTCGGAGCAGCCGCGGGCTATCAGCCAGGACTGGGCCATCGCCGGCAAGGGCAGCGTGGCGTGGTCGAAGCGGAAGGTCCTTGTGGCGGTGTCGCGCTGGAGGTGGAGGGCGACGAGTTGGGCGTCACCTGGGATGCCCCAGGTGACGGCCCCGTTGTGGAGCACGAAGTAGCTGTGCCGGCCGTCGCTGGTGTGGTGCTTGGCCAGGACCGTGAGCTGGTCCTCGTCGATGCCGATGTGCTGCCAGAACTGTTCGTCGACGGAGTCGTTGACAGCCCTGTAGCCATCGAGACGGAAGGCCGGGGTGTCTTGGGCCATAGATACATTCGGATCGATCAGCGGTTGAAAGTGGCGGTCCTGGCGCCCGGGTCAGCGGCGGGGGGCGGAAGAGGCTGGCCAGGTTCCGGGACGCTGCGCGGGCGGTGCAGTCCGCGTGGCCGGCCGGTGCGGTGCGGCGAGGAGCGCACGGCCGGTGTCGGTGAGGGTGACGGGCTGCCCGGCGTGCAGCGGATGAGCGTCGTCGCGCACGACGAGACCGGCCGCCTCAAGTCGCTGAAACTGGCTGTAGGCGAGGCGGGTACCGGATGCGGTCACGACCGACAGGCGCTGGGTGAGCAGGTGTTCGCGCAGCTTGGCGCCCTGGGCGATGGCCAGCAGGGCCGCCTGATCCGACGCTGGCAGCTCCGCCGCCGGACCTGTTCCACTCGAACGAACGGCAGCCTCGATGGGTTCGAGCGCCGCCACGACCTGTTGCTCGCGCTCGTCGCGGGTGGCGGCGGCCTCTTCCAGCGTGGCGACGGTGCGGTTGATGCGCGAGAACAGGGCCTGGTCGACCGCGAACTCCCCGGAGGCCAGCCGCTGGAGCTGGACCCGGTAGAAGGTCACGCCGTGTTCGGCCTGGACCAGAGTGCGGTGGGCGTCGACCAGGCGGCTGCGTGGCTCGTCGAGGAGGTCGCGGTCGCGGTGCTGCCACAGCTGGTCGATGCTGTGGCCGACGGCCAGCTCGATGCGGTGATCGAGCGCCGTGAGCGCCTTCTTCGCCGGCGCGGGGGCAGGAGTGGCAGGCATGAAATAGGACTGGTTTCTCGGTGGGGGCGATCACGACGGCGCATGGCCGGCGGGGATGTCGCCGAAGGGAATGCGGACATCGAGGTGAGAGCCGTCGCGGGTGTGTACGGCGGGGCCGAGCCGGGCGAGGAGGCGCAGCATCGGCGTGTTAGCGGCGTGGAGGTACGCAGTCAGGGTGTGGGCGCCACTGCGGCGGGCGTGGTCGGCGGCGTGCCGGGCCAGCAGGGTGCCGATGCCGCGGCGCTGGTGGGCGTCGGCGACCTGCAGTCCGAGATCGACGACGCCAGCTTCGTGGCTGACGAGCCCGGCCGAGACCATCGCGAGCGGACGGCCCTCGGCGTCGAGGCCGATCCAGACATCGCAGTGGTCCAGCAGCCGGGTGAAGTCGCGATGGGTGATTCGGGTCCGCCCCCAGCGCAGGAGCAGGTTCGACTCGGAGCAGTCCTGGTGGAGGGAATCGGCCAGCGGCCGGTCCGCCTCGGTCGCTGGGTGGATCGTGGCGAGGGACGGCTGGTGGATCAGGGGGCGAAGCCCTGCAGGGCGATCAGCACGGCACCGCGCCGGTACCCCTTGACTTCCCTGTCTTCGTCCATGGCGCAGGCGTACACGTTGTTCAGGGCCAGGAGCTTGGCCAGGCGGGCCTCGGTCAGTCCGGCGTACGGGCCGCGCCCGTCGGAGCCTCCGGCGAGGTCGCTGAGCAAGCCGATGAGGTCCGCTGCCGTCAGGGCGGGCGGATCGCCGGCGGCGGCGAAGGCGTCACGGCAGGCATGCAGGATCGTTTCGGGCTCGCTCCCGCAGTGCAGCGCGAAGTCCTCCTGGGCTTCGGTGGCCTCGGAGACCGGCGCGCAGCAGCAGAGCTGGGACACCAGCCGGGTCAACTCCACTTCGAGCCGCAGGCGTTCGGCGAGCCGGTGGGCGAAGGTGTCGGGTCGTTCGATGGCGAGGACACCATCTGCGTGGTCGCCGACGAGGGCGTCGAGTGCCTCGTCGAGGTCGTAGCAGTCCCGGGCGATCTCCAAGATGGCCAGGTGATGCTGATTGGCGGACGGGGGCTCGACAGCCAGCGCCTCGGCGACACGGTCGAGGATGAAGGACAGGCGGGTCAACGGACAGGGCCTTTCAGGGGAGTGTGCGTGGGTGCGGCTGAGGGAAGGCCCGGCACCGCGTAGGGCGGCGGGCCGGGCTTGGGAACCGGCGGCCGTTGCGTGTCCATCTGCGGGGAGCGGGCGCGGGCGGCGTGGGTGCGCGCCCCGGTCGGGCGCCGGGCGATACCGAGGCGGGCCCTCGCCGTTTCGTACACGTCGTGCCGGGCGCGCGGGCGTACGGCGACGACGTGGATCTCGGTGCGGTGCGTCGCGCCGGGCGGGGCCGGGCGCTGGGCGTAGACGATGCGCCAGGCGTTGCGGTGATCGACGTAGAGCTTGCGGCACCCGGTCAGCTCCTCGGTCAGCTTGCCGCCGAACAACTGGGCGTTGACGACCTTCTGGAGCTGGTCGAGGGCCAAGTCGCGTATGTCGCCCGGGGCCTGGAGTAGGTCGGTCAGAGCCCTCGGGTCGAAGGACAGGCCGAAGGCCGGCCGGGGTTCGGGATCGCTCATGCGGCGGCCTGGCCCGGCTCGCCGACCGTGGGTGGCTCGTCGGCGGGGGAACTCGCCGCCCGGGTGGAGGGTTTGGGCCCGGGCAGCAGGCGGTGGGCGGGCCGGTCCGGGTCGGTCATGCACGCGGACAGCGGCCCGCCGGGGGCGCGAACGGTGGTCATGGCATGGGTGAGAAAGTCACGGTGCCACACGAACAAGCCGCTGGGTCCGGCTTCGGGGTCCTTGTGCTGCTGGTAGGCCAGCCACAGGGCATGCAGCCAGGCGACGACACAGTCGTGTTCCTGCCACTGCTGGCACCAGGGCGTGGCTGTGGTGACCTCCGCGCCGTAGATGGGCATGAGGAAGTCGTCCACCCAGTCGCTGAGGCTGTCGAGTTCGTCCTCGTACTCCTCGCCGTCCAGTTCCAGGATCGGGCGCGGCTCCGGTGGGGCGGGCGGTACCGGCAGGCCGGCGAATCCCGGGAGGCCGAAGCTGTCGAACGCGCGTGGTCCGGTCTCCGTGGACAGGCTGTCGAGCTGCTGGGCCTGCTGGGCCGACTGCTTGAGCAGCTTGCGCACGCTGGCCTCGATACTTTCCAGATCCGTGTCCGGCAACCGGACCGGTTCCATTTCCCCGTCGTCGTTGGGGTTTATGGATTCAGGCACGAAAGAGTCCTCCTTGAAGCCGCTTCCCATGGGCTGGGATGGCGGCTCCAACCATCCGGACGATCCCCGGTTTCGCTAACCGGGGATCCGGTGCTATAACGCTTGCACTCATGACCGGGAAGGAATCCGGTAATTCAGATTCCGCCCAGGTCGGACAGCCCCTGCGGGTCAGGAGGACAGGACGAAGTCGTCCTGATTCAGGGTCTGTTGCAGGGTCTCGGTCAGCCGGTCGGCGGCGATCGTCGCGTAGTGCTCGGTCTTCTCGACGCCGATGAAGTCACGGCCTTCCAGAAGGGCGGCGACGCCGGTCGAGCCGGAGCCGGCGCAGAAGTCGAGCACCGTGCCCTGCTCAGGGCAGATCTTCACGAGCTCGCGCATCACCTCGACCGGCTTCTGCGTGATGTGCTGCCGGTTCTTGCCCGACGGCTGCGACGCGCTGTAGAGGCCGGGCAGGTAGACCGGGTTGCGGGAGGCGTCGATGGCACCCTTGGAGGCCCAGACAATGAACTCGCAGTTCTGCGTGAAGCGGCCCTTCTGGGGCCTGGCCTGCGGCTTGTGCCAGGCCAGCACACCACGCCACAGCCACCCGGCCGCCTGGATCGCGTCCGTCGTGGTGGGGAGCTGACGCCAGTCGGTGAACAGCAGCGCCGTGCCACCCGTCTTGGCGAGCCGGTGTGCTTCGGTCATGATCTGCGTCAGCCAGAATCCGTACGAGCGCTGATCCATGTTCTCGCCGGTGAAGTCCGGCAGGTTATGGCCGGCGTCGGCGGAGGTGTACTTCTGCTTCGCGCTGCGGGAGGTGCGCTCCTTCGCCGTCCGGCCACCAGAGTTGTACGGCGGGTCGGTGATGACGGAGTCGACACAGCCTTCCGGCAGTTCGGCGAGGACGCTGAGCGCGTCGCCCTGGTGCAGGGAAAAAGGCAAAGAGATACCCCAATTTCGGGTCGGGTGAGATGAGGGGGGAAGACCTCCGGCTCACGCATGTAACCCCGGGCAGGCCGAATGCGGGCATGACGGCGCCGCTGACCTACGAAAGTGGGGTGGCGAGGGGAGGAGCCAAAACTGTAAGGCACGATCCCCGGTTGAGACGCATCGCCGCCTTCCAGCCCAGGAAATCAGGGCTTGATCGCCTGCGATTTCGGCAACCGGGGATCCGCCCTTACTGTTTTGCAACTGCCCGGCGAACACCGCCGATGGCGCAATCCCTGCCCCTGCCTTCATGGAGATTTCCCCGTGCCCCGGCACACGTGACCTGACACCCACGCGCCTCGTGAGCTGAAACCAGCGCTCACGAGGTACATCCCCGACTCACCCAACTCCCGTGCCGCAGCGCCCTTTCCGCCTCTACTGCCGCGCGGCCGGGACCGTGCCTTCGAAGGACCCCCTTGTGACAGCTCCCTACCCTCCCCTGCCCGAACACCGGCCCCCGGACCGTGACTGCCGCTCGGGAGGCGTCCCCGGTTGAAGGGCGTAGCCGCCGGCATCGGCGTCGTCGCCCTCTCCCCTCTCCTCCTCGCCGGCACGGCCATGCTGATGGCCTCCTCCAGCGAGGCCGCCCAGAGCACCTACTCGTCCCTCACCTGCGTGGGCGACGTCGACACCGACGCCGTCGTCGAGCAGGTCACCAAGATCCTCAACGGCGCATCCGCCAAGGACGTCCACGTCGAGGGCCTGAGCCTGCCCGAGGAACAGATCCCCAGTGCTCAGACCATCGTGGCCACCGGGATCAGCCTCCACGTGCCGAAGAAGGGCCAGATCATCGCGCTCGCCACCGCGATGCAGGAATCACGGCTGCGCAACCTCAGCTCCGGCGACCGCGACTCGCTCGGGCTGTTCCAGCAGCGCCCGAGCCAGGGCTGGGGTACCGCCGAGGAGGCCCACGATCCTGTCTACGCCTCCACCCAGTTCTACGAGCACCTGCTCGCGGTGGACGGATGGCAGCAACTGACCGTCGCCCAGGCCGCGCAGAAGGTCCAGCGCTCCGCCTACCCCGACGCCTACGCGAAGTGGGAGGAGCTGGCCACCGCCCTGCAGAAGGCGATCGCCGCCACCTTCCCCGACGCCGACCAGGACGCCACGGAGACGGACACCACCTCCAGCACCGCGTCCTGCACGGCGGCCGAGGACGGCTCCGGATACGGCACCATCCCCGAAGGGTCCGTACCGAAGGGCTACTCGATCCCCAAGGACGCCGACCCGAAGGCCCGCAAGGCGATCGCCTGGGCGATGGCGCAGCTCGGCACGATGTACCAGTGGGGCGGCACCTGCACCGCGCCGCACGGCCCGGACCCGATGGGCCGCTGCGACTGCAGCTCGCTGACCCAGCAGGCGTACGCCCATGCCGGCATCCAGCTCACCCGCACCACGTACACCCAGATCAACGAGGGCAACGCCGTCTCCCCCAAGTCGCTCAAGCCCGGTGACCTGATCTTCTCCCGCGGCAGCGCCGCCCGCCCCGAACACGTCGGCATGTACATCGGCTCGGGCCTCGCGATCGAGGCACCCCGGACTGGAAAGCCAGTTCGAATCACGCCCCTTGCGGACTGGGACATCCTCGCCGCCCGCCGTGTCATCTGACCCTCGGTCGGGGCGCAGACCCCACATGCCACCTGGCCTGCATCACCAGTTCAGCGCGGGAACGGCCACGCACGGCACGTGAGCCGGATCGCGGCTCCCAATCCCCCTGGGCCGCTTCCTTGCCCGCCTGCATGCGGCCCATCGGCAGGACGACCTGCCCGTTTCTCTCCCTCCCCCCTCTCTCGACATCACGGAGCATCTGAGTGATACCTCACCACCGCGTCCGGCGCGCTCTTGCGGCCGCCTCGACGGGCCTGGCCGTCGCAGTCGGCGGCCTGGCCACCGCCTCCATGGCGCAGGCGTCTGACACCGGCCATACGACGATCTCGTGCAGCGCGGTCAAGGTACGCAAGTCCCCGGCGAAGAACGCCACTGCGCTGGGCGTCGCCTACCGGCACGACAAGATCGCCTACAACCAGTTCGCGTACAAGCGCTCCGAGAAGACCTGGTACACCCGGGGCACGGTGACCCGGAAGTCCGACGGCAAGAAGATCCGCGGCTACCTGATCTACCAGTGCGCGAACCCGTACGGCAGCAACGGCGCGCCCACACCGCCGATCCCGAAGTAGTACGCCAGGCAGCCGGATCAGAGGCTGAGCCGTAGCGCCGTCGAAGCGGCACCGGCCCGCGTTGTGGCCTCTCCCCAGCCTCGGCACGAGCGCTGCTGTGCCCTCGCGCGCGACGACGCTTCGCATGTGTCGACGGGCTCGGCCAGATCCCGTACGGCTGCCGTCCGCCTCCCCGAGGCCGCCGCCTCCCACCTCCTCCCCTTCTCTTCATTGATTCCCGCGCGTCGGCTTCGGCGCGCGCAAGGAGCCTCCCTTTGCACCTGCTCGACACCGTGCAGTACCTGGCCTACGACCCCGGCATCACACCCTCCGGCGGTGGCCTGCCCGGCCTCGCCGTGCTGAAGAACGTCGTCAACTCCATCAACCTGTTCGCGATCGTCGCCGTGGTCGGCGCGCTCGCCGTCTCCCTCGGCGTGTGGGCCTGGGGCCACCACACCGGCGGACACCAGGCCGAGGCCAACGGCAAGAAAGGCGCGGTCGTTTCGGCCGGCGCCGCCCTCGGCCTCGGCGCCGCGAACGGCGTGGTCGCGTTCTTCTCCGCCCTCGGGTCGCAAGTCCACTGATGCCGAAACGACTCCCCTCCCTGTCCGGCTACGGCATCGGCTGGTCGACCCGGCAGCGCATCACGGTCAGCGCGATCGGCCTCGCCATCCTCCTCGCCCTCGCCGCCACCGTCGCTGTGTTCACCGGCCGCACCGGAACCAACGACAGCCAGACCGCCACTCCGCCCAGCCCGAGCAGCACCGCCTCCGCGTCCGCCGACCCGACGGCGTCAGCCGGGGCCGGTTCGGTGGCGAAGCCGCCGCCGGTGGCCGACCCGGTCAACTTCGCCCAGGCCGCCGCAGCGATGCTGTGGTCGTACGACACCCGGACCACCAGCCGTGATCAGCAGCTCGCCGGGATGAAGGCGTGGCTGACGGCGGAGACGAAGTACGCCGACTGGTCCTCCCTCACTGCCCAGGTACCGGATCCGGTGCTGTGGTCGCGGATGGCCGACCAGGACCAGTACGCCACTGCCGCCGTGGACGAGGCCCACTACCCGTCGGCGTTCAAGCAGGCACTGGCGGACGACCCGTCGGCGATTACCGAGGCGTACATCTACGCCGTCACCGTCACCGGCAAGCAGCAGATCGCCTGGAAGAAGGGCGGCGCCGGCGCCGAGGACCGCTCGATCACCCTCGCCGTGCAGTGCCGTCCCAACGCCGACTGCTCCCTGGTCTCCATCTCCCCCCGCGTCGTGCCCTGACACGCGCCCCGAGCCCACTAAAGAAAGGAGGGTGACTCCCCTTGGGCTTCTGCGACCTCCCCCTCGCGGACAAACTGTGCGCGGTCGGCGACGCGGTCTCCTTCGCCTCCGACCCGGGCGCGGCCATCGGCAACTGGATGGCCAAATCAGCGGGCGAACTCGCCGCCGCCGGAGCCGACTTGGCCGCCGAGGCGGTCAACACCACCACCAAGGTCGACCTGAACGCCGGATGGTTCCGCGACAACTACGAGATGATCCTGCCGATCGGCCTGATCGTCCTTGTCGCCACATTCTGCGCCCAGCTTGTCCGCGCCGCGATCCGCCGCGACGGCCAAGCCCTCACGCAGGCATTCACCGGCACCGCCGCCGGCGTCCTGTTCGCCTTCACCGCGATCGCCTTCACCACTGTCGCCATCGAAGTGGTCGACGCCCTCTCTGACGGCCTACTCAAAGCGGCGGACCTGTCCATCGATTCCGCCGTACGCCGCATCGTCAAGGTCGCCGCGATCCCTGGCCTGTCGGCGATGGGCTGGCTGGTCGCCGTCTTCGCCGGCGTCGGCGCCGCCCTGGGCGCGTTCCTCTACTGGTGCGTGATGATGGTCCGCAAGGTCGGCATCCTCGTCATGGTCACCCTCGCCGTCTTCGCGGGAGCGGGCGGCGGCTGGGAGGTCGCCCGGCGCTGGCGCAAGGGCTGGATCGAGGCCACCGCCACCCTCGTCGTCTCCAAGCTCCTGATGACCGTGATCTTCGTGCTCGGTATCGCGGCGATGGGCAAAACGGAGGCCAAGGACGGCGTCGCCGCCCTCGCCGACGTCATGGCCGGCATCGTCATCATGGCGCTCGTCCTGCTCTGCCCCTACGCCACGTTCAAGTTCGTCCACTGGGCCGCCTCCGAAGGCTCCGACGCCGAGACGCTGCACCGCTCCGGCGGAGCCGGCGCGCAGATGGCCCGCCAGCACGCCGAACGCGCCGGCCGCAAAGCCGCCGCCGCGGTCGCCACCGCAGGAACTGGCGGTGCCGCGGCCGGAGCGGGTGCCGCTCCCCAGGGCCCGGACGCCGTGCCGGGCGGTTTCCCCGGCGACATCGCCACCAACGCCACGCCGGACACCGGCAAGGAAGGCGGCGGTTCGGACGCTCCGTCATCCGGGGGCGAGGGGATCAAGAGCGGTCTGGAGAAGGCCGTGCAGCCACCGCCGACCAATCCGCGCGACGACACCAGCGGCCACCTCGGCGGCAGCCCTGGACCGGCCTCCGGCGGAGGATCTCCCACCGGCAGCGGTTTCATGTCCGCGTCCGCGTCTCCGGCCGACGCTTCCACCCCGCCGCCGCAGGGCGCCCCGCCGGCTTCGCATTCCACGCCTTCGGCCGGAACCGGCACTCCACCGCCTCCACCCACCGGCCTCTGACCCTGCCCCCGCGCCGGGACGGCACACCCGCACTCCCCTTCAGGTGTGTCGGCCCGGCCCCGCCCCGCGCTCCCCGGAACCGGCTCCTTGTCTGAACTATCCGTCTCCCCGATCACGGTCAAATTCCCGCACCGCTCACGGCGCGGGATCCTCCTCGGTCTCTCCCTCCCTCAACTCACCCTCGTCTCCACTGCGTTGGCGCTGCTGCTGATCACGGTGGTGACCACGGGGCTGCTCGGCGCCATCGCTCTGACCCCCCTATGGGCAGTCGTCGCTGCCCTGGTCGCCGTCCGCCGCGACGGCAGGTCCCTGATCGACTGGGCTCCGATCGTCTCCCGCTACGCCCACCGCCGCCGCACCGGCCAGACGCTGTGGCTGGCCCGGCCCATCTCCCGGCCCCGCCAGGACGGCGTGCTGCACCTGCCCGGCACCGCCGCCTCGCTGAAGGTCGTCACCCCCGGCGACTCCGCCAACCAGGCTGCCGCCGTCCACGACCCGCACCACCAACGGCTCACCGCGATTGCCCGGGTCAGCAGCCGCGCGTACGCCCTGCTCGATCCGGCCACGCAGAACTCGAACGTGGCGGGCTGGGGCCGGGCGCTGGCTGGCATCGCCCGCACCGGCCACGTCGCCACCGTGCAGGTGCTGGAACGTACCGTCCCCGACTCCGGCGACACCCTCGCCCGTCACTGGGCCCAGCACGGCCGCCCCGACACCCCCGTCGCCGGGCAGGTGTACTCCGAACTGGTCGCCTCCGCCGGCCCAGCCGCCGCCCCGCACGAGGCGTACCTGGCCATCAGCCTGGACCTCAAGGCCGCCAAGCGCCTCATAAGCCAGGCCGGCGGCGGGCTCCCCGGCGCCTTCACAGTGCTGGAGCAGACAACTTCGGCCATCGCGCTCGCGGCGCGCAGCGCGGGGCTGATGGTGACGGGCTGGCTGACTGCGCGGGAGATCGCCGCGGTCATCCGCACCGCCTACGACCCTCACGCCCTGTCCGCCCTGCAGCAGTGGTCGCCGAATGGGCGGGCCGAGGCCGACCCTGCTGCTGCCGGGCCGGTTGTCCAGGTCGAGGAGTACGACCGCCTCGGCACCGACACCGCCCGCCACGCCACGTACTGGATCGAGAACTGGCCCCGCACCGAGACCACTCCCGGCTTCCTGCACGGGCTGATGTTCACCGCCGGGGTCCGCCGCAGCCTGTCCCTTATTTACGTGCCGCAGGGGCTTGAGTCCGCGCTGCGCGACGTCCAGCGTAAGAAGGCGGCGATCATCGCCGACGCCAACGAGCGTGCCCGCCGCGGACAGGTGGATTCCGAGGCCGACTCGGTCGAGTACGCGGACGTCAAGGTCCGTGAGCGGCAGCTGATCGCCGGCCATGCCGACGTCGCCCTGACCGGGCTGCTCACCGTCAGCGCCGCAACGGACGCCGCTCTCGACGCCGCGTGCGCGCAGATCGAGACCGCCGCGGTCACCGCCCAGGTCGACCTGCGAAGGCTCTTCTTCCAGCAGCCCGACGCGTTCGCCCTCGCCGCCCTGCCGCTCGCCCGCACGGCGCTGTGACAGTGGTGCCGGGATGACGCTCCCGCTGCGCCAGACGGCATGGCCCGGACATCGTCTTCCTGCCCCGGCAGAGCCGCCCCGGACTGAGCGCTTCCGGTGAGTACGTCGATTTTCGCCCCGCCCAGACCCTCTCCGCCCGGGCCTCCACCAGCCGATCCGCGCTCACCGGTATATGCCGCTGCCGACCACCACTTCGCTCTCCGGACCCGTTCCCGCCCTCGCCGACCTCGCCGTTCTGCGGCACCAAGGACTCCCTTGAACGCACTCCCCACCACCGACGCGCATCCCTACCTCCGCGCAGCCACCGCCGGCCTGCGCCACCACACCCGTAGCCACGCCACCTCCTGCGCGCCGGCCGACCGCCTCCACCTGGACACGTTGCACGCCCACCTCACCGCAGCCCACCAGCTGCTCGACCAGCTCACCGACACCACCCGGCCCCCGCATCCGGCCGCCGGGCGTCATCTGGCCGCCGCGCACCTGCGGTTGTGGCAGGCCACCGCTGCCGTCCACGACGCCTTCCACACTGTGCCCACCGGCACCGAAGGCTCAGCAACCGAGGAGTGCCGACCCGAGCGGCTCCCCGACGGCCCGCTGGTGCTCACGATCTGCCAGCGGCACCTGGCCGCCTCCCACGCGATCCGCCGCAAGACCACCCCCGCCGACCTGGCCACGCCATTGCACGGCCACACCACCAGCTGCACCATCTAGAACCCGCGCCGAATCGAGCCCGTCCCGCCATGACCCACCGGCCCGCCCGACGCGCCCGCCGCGCCTCGGCATCCCCCCTGTTCACCCCCCACGGCACCGACCGGGCCAGCCGCAAGACCGCTCGCCGTCAGCTCGCCGAAGCCGCCGCCAAGGCCCGCGCCGAAGCCACCACCCTCCCGGACGGCAGCGAGCCGGTCGAGCCCGAGATGCCTCCTCCGCTGTACCCGGCCCGTGGCCGTCCCGGCCCCGGCTCCGCCCGCGGCAGCCGGCTGAAGCTGCCGCAGCACCGCATGACCACCGCCACCGCCAGCGGGGCGTACCCCTTCCTCGCCGAAGGCGGTCTCGGCGCCGAGGGCATCTACATCGGCCGCGACGTCCACGCCGAAGCGTCCTTCACCTTCGACCCCTTCTCCCTGTACGGGCGCCTCGAAGGGTTCACCAACCCCAACATCCTGCTCGCCGGTGTAATCGGCCAGGGCAAGAGCGCGCTGGCCAAGTCCTTCGCCCTGCGCTCCATCGCCCACGGCTACCGCGTCTACGTGCCCTGCGACCCCAAGGGCGAATGGACCCCCGTCGCCTCCGCACTCGGCGGCACCTCCATCGCCCTCGGCCCCGGCCTGCCCGGCAAACTCAACCCGCTAGACGCCGCCCCACGGCCGGACAACGTGCCGGAGGCCGACTGGGCGGGGGAGATCCGCAAGCGCCGTCTGCTCCTGCTCGGCTCCCTCGCGCGCACCGTTCTCGGCCGCGACCTGCTGCCGATGGAGCACACCGCGCTCGATGTCGCCCTCGACGCGGTCGTCGCCCAGGCCGCCACCGTCCACCGCACTCCGCTGTTGGGCGACATCGCGGCCACCCTCAACCATCCCGACCAGCTCGATGCCGCCGCTGGGCTCATGTCCGGACGGCTCGGCGAGGCCGCTCGTGACCTCGCCCACGCTATGCGGAGATTGGTCCACGGCGACCTGGCCGGCATGTTCGACGCCCCCTCCACCGTGCGATTCGATCCCACCTCGCCGATGCTGACCATCGACCTGTCCCGGCTCGGCGGCTCCGGCGACGACACCGCCCTCGTCCTCGCCATGACCTGCGCATCCGCCTGGATGGAATCCGCCCTCACCGACCCGCACGGAGGTCGGCGCTGGATCGTCTACGACGAAGCCTGGCGCCTGATGCGGCACCCCGGACTCCTCCAGCGCATGCAGTCCCAGTGGAAACTCTCCCGCGGCCTGGGCATCGCCAACCTCATGGTCATCCACCGGCTGTCCGACCTGCTCACCGCCGGCGACGCCGGATCACAAGGCCGCGCCCTCGCCGAGGGCCTCCTGGCTGACTGCTCCACCCGCATCATCTACCGCCAGGAAACCGACCAACTCCACGCCGCCGCAGCCCTGCTGGGGCTCACCTCGGTCGAGACCGGCGCCATTGCCCACCTCAACCGCGGACGCGGGCTGTGGCGCGTCGCCGGACGATCTTTCATCGTTCAACATCAACTCCACCCTCACGAGCTGGCCCTGTTCGACACCGACGCACGCATGCACTAGAACTCCCGCGAGTTCCCTCCCACTGCGCGACAGAAACGACTCTGACCCACCTGACCTGGAGTACCCCTGCAGCACCCCGACTTCGAGCTGTACGACAACGTCGGCCGCACCGCCGACCAGATCAGCGCCTACCACACTCGCTCCGCCACAAGGGACGACCTGTACCGCTGGGCGGAGCGCGATGCCGAAGCCTTCCGCGCTCAGCACACTCTGCCGCCCGAGCCCTTCCCCGCCCCGGACCTGAGTCCCTACCGCGAGGCTCTGGACGCGGCCGAGACTCCGGCCGAGTTCAGCACCGTCCTCAACGCCCTGCTGGACGCAGTCGCGCCGTTCCTCAACGAGGTCATCGAGCACCTGGCCGCCACTGCCCAGTGGAAGGGCCGAAATCGCGGAGCCGAACCCGAGTCACCGCCCTGGCTGCTGCGCGGCGCCGCCAGCAGCATCGCTTCAGCGCTGGCCATGGCAACCGAAGCGGAACTGAAGACCCTCCGCGCGCACTACGACCCGCCGCCGGACCTCGACGCGCTCATGAAGCAGACCCGCACCGCTCCCGGCACGCCCCCAGCCCCGCCCGGACCGCAGCCCGGCTCCGGAGGCCCGCGGCGCTGAGCGCCGACGGATCAACCACCCGCCGCAGCACCTCAGGAATCCATGCCCCCGTCTCGCACCGATCTGTCCGCCTTCGCCGCCGCCCTCGCCGAACGCCTGCCTGGCGCCTGGACGAGCGAGTATCACCGCCACCCCGCTTACGAGAACCAGTTCCCCACCGTCGAAGGGCTCTGGGACGCCGGCCACGTCGACTACATCGTCAACCAGTACGTCCTCGGCCATGACGCCGTCCTCCACGGCCCCCACGGACAGCAGCTCTACGTCACCGACCGGCCCCTGTACCGCCACCAGTTCGTGGTGGCCCCGCTGGAGCCCGAGGGCTTCAAAACCCACCAGATCTCCCCGGTGCGTGAGCCGGACGGCATCGCTGTCCCCAACGATCCGGTCCGAGCCGCCGCCGCAGTCATCCGACGCTTGCTGCCCCGCTACCAGGTGGCCCTGGACGCTGTCCGTCACAACGCCCTCGTCCAGCCCGAGCCGCCACACCGCCAGCCCGCCCCCGAGGTCGCCCAGACCCTCACGCTGGTCTGGTACCCGGACGGCGTGGTGGGCGCCCCGTACGACTCGGTGCCCGAGGAGGCACGCATGACGCTGTTCGGCTGTCGCTTCCAGTACAGCCCGCACGAGTCCGCCTTCGTACTGCCAGCCTCCTACAGTTCCAAAGAGCGCGCCTTGCTGGTCCAGCTCGTCGCTCTGCGGCTCACGCTCCAGGGCATCGGGGTCAACTTCCGCCGCGCCGCTCCCCTCTCTTCCCCTCCGGCAGCTGCCGCGAGAAAGGCACTGACGACGGTGTCCGCAGCCCCGACGTCCGCCACCCGGCGGTAGAACCCGGTTCCTGCATCAAGGAGTTGCCGCTGTCCGATCCCGACCAGCGGATGCTGCTGCACGACGTGGCCGACCGGCTCAACACCGTGGCCGATCAGCTTCCGCTCCCCGACCAGATCCGCCCGGATCCCGCGCTGAGCGAGATCCTGGACGATGAAGTCCGCCATCTGGCCCGCCTGCTGGAATTCCTGGCCGGGGAGAGCGCCTTCCGTCACCGGGCCGCCGCCCGCTACCCGGCCCGGACCACGGCCACGGTGCGCCGCACGACACTCGCGATCGCGAGCGCCGCCGAACCCACCGGGCTCGCGCTCGCCGCCCTCGGCGCCGCCGTCCACCACCTCGGCCATCTCGCCGACCTCACCCGCCAGGCCCCCGGCCCCGCCCGCGATCAGGCGGTCACCGCCGCGCACCAAGGGCTCGTGGACCGCCTCGGCGACAGTCGCATCCACCTCGCCCGCGCCGCGAAGCACCTGCGTGCCGCAGCCGACACTCGCACGGCACCGGCCGCGACCACCGTGCCCTCCGCGCCGTCGGCCACCACTACCGCATCCCGTTCCCGCTGATCCCCTCCCCCGGAGCACCATCATTTCCCCGCACAACTCCGCCCGCCGCGCCGCCCTCCTGCTCACCACGCTCGTAGCGGTCACGCTGACCGCGTCCGCCTGCACCACCTCCCACACCAGCAGTCCTGACGCCGCAGCCAAGGCCACCCGCGCCGCCTCCCCCACGCCGACCGCATCCCCGGCGCTGACGAAGCAGGAGGCCCTCGCCCAGATCACCCGCTACTCCAAGATCAACAACGCGGCCAACGACGACAACAACCGCGCGCTCCTCGGCACCATCGAGGACGGCCCGCTGTACGCGATGTCGGTCGCGGACTACAAGGAGAACGAGGGCCTGCCCCAGGCCGACCGCGAGAAGTACAAGCCGTGGTCGTACAACCTCGCCTCCACGAACCTCTACATCTCGCGCTTCACCGCCGGCCAGAAGAAGTGGTTCGCCGCCGTCACCTACAACGGCAAGAAAGACAAGTACGCCCGCGTCCTGATCATGGCCGAGCAGACCAGGACGAAGCGGTGGGAGATGGTCGCGGCCGTCGACCTCGACGACAAGAAGCAGGCTCCGAAGATCGCTCTCGACGCCGACGGCTACGCCACCGCCCTCGACGCCACCTCAACGAAGAACGTCGCCGCCCCGCTCGACGTCCTGCGCGCGGCCGTCACGGACAACTTCACCAGCGGCGGCGACACCACCGGCAAGAAGGTGTTCACCTCCTCGAAGGCGTCCGCCCGGCAGATCAAGGCCCACGACTCGACCTTCCACAAGTTCGGCAGCCGCGGCACCACCGCGTTCTCCGCCGCCACCCCGGAGTTCACCGACAGCTACGCCCTCAAGACCGCCAACGGCCACGCCCTCGTCGTCTTCGCGCACACGCACACCCAGCGCGACGCCGTCGCCTACTCCGGGCTCGAGATCGTGCCGGAGAAGAAGGACCGCGCATGGCTCGGCACGGCCAACAGCCCGTCCTTCACGTACACGTTCACCTGCTCCGATGTCGCCACCGTCCCCACCACGCCGGGCAAGTCGACGCTGATCGGCTACACCTGCCGCCGCACCGATGCCCACGGCATGACCACCTCCTCGTGACCACGGCCCCCTCGACACCTCACCGCACGAAGAACCGCCCTTGCACATAACCGAGTTCACCCACGCGCTCGCCGACCGCCTGCCCGGCTGGCAGCCCTCCCCCACCGCGGTACCCATCGCCGACGACCCGGCCAGCAACCGGATCTGGGACAGCGGCCCCTTGCCCTACGCCGCGTTCCAAACAGACGACGTCCAGCGCAGCGTCCTGACGCACCACTGGGGCCTGCAGCTGTACGTCATGCCCCGCCCCCACCGGCCGGACCAGTACCTCGTCCTGCCGATGCTGCCCGCCAACACCAGCCACCAGCACGTTCAGGGTCTCAAAGCTCCGCGCGGCATCGCCGTCCCCTCCGATCCCATGCGGGCCGCAGCCAGGATGCACCGCCGCCTGCTGGCCGACTACCGCTTCGCGTCCCCCACCCCGATCCGGCGCAGCAGCCCCGGCCACCTCCAGGTCCACGTCACCCTCGACGCCCAGCGGCGTCCACGGATCCGCACCGGCTACATCACCGTCTTCATCGAACTGCTCGCGCACGGCGGCTTTCTGCTCGACCCCGCCACCGGCGAATGCCACCTGCCGGACACCCTCACCCCCGAGCAGACCCGGCGTCAGCTGATCAAGAGCCTCCAGCGCCTGCGGCACCGCGACTTCCACATCACCGTGCACTCCATCGAAGGCCCGCGCTCCCACCCGCCCCTTCCACGGGGCAACCCGCGCAAGGGAAACCGCCGATGAGCCAGAGCCACGACGCCTTCGTCCACGCCCGCCTGACCACCTGGCAGCGCCGCATCAACGAGACCGCAGCCGGCCTGCTCCCGCCGCAGGCCGGCAGCGCACAGGCTGCACTCGTACCCGTACTGGACCAGCTGGTCGCCGTGTACAACCTGTCCTCCGGCCTCGTCGCCGATCTGCGGCAGTCCACCGACAGCTCCCTCGCAAAGACCGACGCGGGACGTGAGTACCTGACCCAGCTGGCCACCGCCCTCGCACACAGCAACCGCGCGGCCACCCACCTGAGCACAACGGTGATCGGGCTCGCCGACACCCACCGGCTCACTCCTCGCCCCGGCACCGCCACCCCGGTCGAGAGCCAGCTGGGCATCACTCTCGGCCATGCCGCCGCGCTGCGCAGCCTCCAGCGTGCTCTCGAAGCCGTCACCCACGCGCTCGCTGAGGCTCAACCCGGTTCGGCGTCTTCCCTGATGCCGACTGTCAGCGAGCAGCACCGCCGGGCCGCCGACGCCGGTGGCACCCATCCCGCACGCCGCCGCCCCTGAAGCGCATACGTCAACCACCCACCATCCGCACGTCCTTGGAGAACTCCCTGGCCACCCGTTCCTTCATCGCCCGCCCCACCGACACCGGATATGCCGGCGTCTACGTCCACTGGGACGGCTACCCCAGCCACCACGTCCCGCTGCTGCTCGGCGCCCACCAGTACCGTTTCGACGGTGACCTCGACGCCCTGTGCCGGCACCTGATCGACGAGGCACCCGAGGGCTGGTCCCAGCTGGGCACCGACCTCCTCGACGGCGCCCCCGAACCCCTGCGCGCCGAACTCGTCGGCAACGACGAACACCCCAGCAGGAAGCACGACAACGTCCATGTCATCACCGTCGGCGCAGCCGAGCCTGAGCCGTGGACCGTCACCGAGAAGTCCCACGGGGGCCTGGACTGGGGGTACGTCCTGCACCCCCATGGCATCGAGGTCATCTCCCTCCACGCGGAAGACCGCGGCCCCCTCGTGGCCTGGGCCACCGACCCCCGGGCCCGGTTCAGCAACGGCACCTACCGCTGGCGCCTGGGCCACCCGATCCCGGCCACCCTGCCACCTCGGGCGACCGGCCCCAGCACACCAGCCACAGCTCCAGCGCCGACCGCCACACCTCGTACCGCGCCCCGCCGCTGACCCCTTCTCGTCCCCTCTGCCGCGGAGAACCTCCTGCACTCCCCCACCGCCAAGATCACAGTCGTCATCGCCACCCAGCTACGCCCCGACCGGCTCGACCACCTGACGGCCATGTACGAGAGCCTCACCCGGCAGAGCGTGCCCTGGGAAGCTGTGATCGCGCTCGACGGCGCCGACCGCACACGCCTGCCGACGCCCCTCGCGGAGGACTCGCGCGTGTGCATCCTCTCCCTACCCCGGCAGGTCGGCGCGGCCTGCGCCCGTAACCTCGCCCTGGGCTGCGTGCGCACCGAGTTCGTCAACTGGGCGGACGACGATGACGAGTTCACCGACGATGCCATGGCCGTACGGTTGCGCACCCTGGAGATGACCGGCCTGGGCTGGTGCGCGGGATACAGCGAGGACCTGCACCCGGACGGTTCGGCCTCGCTGTGGCGGTGCCCGACACCGCCCGGCCGGCACGAGGCCGGAGACGTGTGGACCTACTGGACGAGGCCCGAGGACACCATCCCGATCGGGCCGACCACGATCCTGGCGCGTACCGATCTCGTACGCGCAGCCCCGATGGGCGGACTCGTCCAGGGCGAGGACTACATGGCGGCGATCGGCGTCACCTGTCTCGCGCCGGGCATCCTGCTGCCCGTCCCGGTCTACCGCTACCGCAAACACCCAGGTCAGATGACCCGCCAGGACGGCTATGACGTCCTGGAGCCGGGGGCTCGGCGGCATGCGTGGAACTACGGACGCAGCCTGCGAGCCACCCTCTCCGGCCGGGAAACGAGCGATGCAGCCGGGGTGGTCTGATGTCCTCCTCCGTCACCCCGGCCACGCTCGATTACCTGGCTCAGCGTCTGGACGAGCTGGCAGCCCAATTCCCCACCAGCCCGGACGCTGTCGACCTAGTCACGCTTACCGACGACATCGGCACGCTGGGCCACCACCTGCAGCACGCCATCGAACGCGCGCAGGAACGGTTCACCGCGCCGGAGACGGTCTATCCGCCCGAACGCGTCGCCCTGGTCCGGCTCGCCAGGGCCGCCGCCGGTATCGCGCGAGCTCTGGACACACTCGCCGAGGCCCTGACCTATGCCACGACCGGCTTCCAGCGCCAGGCCGTGGAGGGCCTCGCCCACTCGCCTCTGCGCAACGACCCCGAGGTCCTGCGGATCATGACGGCCGAGAAGTACGTCGCGGCCCGCGCCCGCCTGCGCCACACCGCCGCTGCCCTGCGCACGGCATCCACACCGGCTGGGTCATCCACGCCTCGAACGACCGGGCTACAGACCCAGCCTGCTGCTGGCCCGCAGCCACGGCAGCCGAACCGCCACTGAGCCTGTCGAAGGACCCCCGAGATGCCCCCGAACCCTCCTGCCGAGATCCGGCTTGCCTACAGCCGTGCCGCCGGTCTGGTCGCCATCGCCCACGGCGAGCAGTACCGGTGGGCCAACACCGCCTTGGAACAGGCCGGATTCACCAAACGGGACGACGGAAGCTACAGCACGCCCGGCCCCGCCGTCCGCGCTGCCGCCGCGAAGCTGCTGCCCCTCGCCCACCGCCACCACGCCACCGTGGACGTCAGCCCGCGTCCGTTCCTCGGCGACAACGCCGACCGAATCGCCGCGCAGCTGCCCGGGACGTGGACCGCGCAGGTCGAGATCTACGCCCATCCCGTCTGGCAGGGCGATCTGCTGCCCTGGCTGTGGGACCGCGGTGAACTCGTTCGGACCGTGGAGGACCAGCGGGTGCCATACGCGGCGACGCTCACCAGCGACACCGGCGTCGAACTGCTGCTCGCGGAACGGGGCGAGGATCCCCAGCGCGGCTATCTGGTCGGGGCGCTCGCCTCCCTCCAGGAGTTCAACGACAGCTACAACAACCCCTACGCACCGACCAGCATCGTGCTCCCCTCCCAGCCGGACCTGGCGACCGAGGCCATCACGGATGGGTTCCTGCCCGCCTACCACCGGGCCCTGCACGCACGGCGTCTGGACACCGTGATCACGGCACTTGACGAACTGCGCGCCGAATACGAGGACGTGACGGCGATCTGGGTATCCGGCCGCTCCAGCGACGGCACCCTCCTCGACGGCCACGGACGAAGGGAGGCGAACAGGGTCTTCGCCGAGCGCGCCTGGCGCACCTTCCGTCCCGTCCTGACTCACGCGCCTGACCTGCTGCAACAGTGCGGTGCCGCGGCCACCGGCCGTTCTGCCGACGCCGACATCGTGGTCCAGCTGAGCGAGGCTCTCGCCTCCAGCCAAGCGGCACTTGATGTCTGGCGGCACAGCCAGAACCCCGCCTCCGTCCAGCCTTCCGCCCGCCTCCTGCCGCCGGCCGAGGTACGCACCCGGCTCGGGCTTGAGGCCGTGCCGGCCATCGAGACCTGGCTCGCCCAGCGCGACGCGTTCGTGCGCATCGCCCGCTCGGCCGAGCCCAGCGACCCCGCCCGGCCGCCCGTCGGCGGGCCCGTTCCCTGCTCCCAGCCCGCCGTACCACGCCCCTCCCATCCACCGGCCCCTCGCCGCTGACCAGCAGAAAGGATCCCTCTCTGTCCGACCACTTCCGCTTCCGCCACCATCCCGAACACGGCTTCGTCGCCACCGCCGCTCCGAGCTTCACACCCCACCTGGCCGAATGGTTGCTCGTCCGCGAGCAGTTCGAGCCCGTCCCCTTCTCGCCGGGCCTGTACCGGCTCACCGAGCCCAACCGCGACGGGCTGCGCCGCACCCGCCAAGCCGTCCACGACCTGCGCAACCTCGGCTACCGCGTGCGGGACGACAGCGCACTCGATCCCGCCCACGCATCAGCTCCACCCCGGCCGACGGCCAGCAACGACCTGGCCGAACGGCGCTCCCGCATCGCACGGGCCGCCGCCGTACGCCCCTCCCGGATCACAGCCCTGGCCAACGCCGCACCGTCGGCGCCGCCTGCCGCCTCCGGTAAAGCCCCGGCTGCCGGTCAAGGACGGAGCCGGTGAACCTGACCAGCGAGCCGATCCGCATCACCCGCGGCGAAGGCGGCGAGGTCGAAGTCGAAGGACCGTACGACGAGTTCGCCGCACGCATCCTGGCCCGCGCCGGATTCATGACCTTTCCGACGCTGCGCGGGCAGTGGGTCCGGCTGCCCTTCGACCTCGGCCGCGCCTGGGAGAACGAACACGCCAGCTGGGCGGCCGACATGCTCACCGCCGCCCGCTACCGCGTCGACCTCGACCCAGACCTGCGACCCGGCCTGCCCGACGGATCCGCGCCGCCGACGACCCGCCATACGAAGGCCGCGATGACCGCCCAGCCCGCACCGCCCGGTAGCGCCCGGCGCCCTCGCCGCTGATCCCTTGAATGGAAACACGTCTCCTCAATTGACCACGATTGATCATGCGGCGGGCCAGGCCCCGGCCGCCGCCTCGACTTCCTATCGCGCTGTGCTGGGCAGCCGGCATGTCGCCCGGCTGCTTGGCGGCACTCTCATCGGACGCATGCCCAACGGCATGGCGCCCGTGGCCATCGTGCTCCTGATCACCTTCCAAGGTGCCTCCCTTGCCTCCGCCGGACTGCTGAGCGCCCTGTACGGGCTGGCTGGCGCACTCTCCCAGCCGGTCAAAGGCCGCCTGATGGACCGTCATGGCCAGATGCCGGTGTCCGCACCCGGCGCAGTCATCAACTCCGGCTGTCTGCTGCTCCTGCTGGTCGGAGACGATCCGATCCTCGTGCTAGCCGCGATCGTGCTCGCGGGCCTGTCCTCCCCTCCCCTGGAGGCAGGACTGCGGGCCCTGTGGCCCACCGTCCTGCCCGACCCCCATCGGCGCCGGGTCGCCCTCGCGCTCGACACCGGCTCCCAGGGCCTGCTCTACATCGCCGGCCCGCTCCTGGTCGCCGCGCTCACCACCGCCTCCGGTCCCCGCGCCGCGATCCTCGCGACCGTCGTACTCGGCCTCCTGGGCACGACCGTGGTGCTCACCGCGCCCCCGTCCCGCACCTGGCGCCCGCAGCTCACCGCTGGCTCCGCCGCGGCCGGGCTGCACGGCACGCCCCTGTCGCTAATCTTCGTGGCCCATGCCGGCTTCGGAATCGCCCTCGGCGCCATGAACGTCTGGGCGGTGGCCATGGCCGAACTGCACGACATGGATCTGCTGTCCGGGCTGATCCCCGCCGCCTTCGCCGCCGGCAGCTTCCTCGGCGGCCTCCTCTACGCCCGCCGAGCCTGGCCGGGCTCGCCCATCGTCCAGCTGCTATCGGCCGCGGCCGGATTCTGCGCCGGGTGGCTGCCACTGCTCGCCCTTCCCGGCCCTCACATGGCGACCGTCGTGGCCACCGTGCCGGGCATGTTCCTCACTGTGGTGATCGCCTGCGGCTTCACGACCGCGGACGCCCTCGTGCCAACTCAGCGGAGAACCGAAGCGTACGCATGGCTGATCGCCTCGGTCGGCGTCGGCCAGGCCGCCGGCACCGCCCTGGCCGGGGCCCTCGCCACCCACCGCCTCACAGCCGCGGCCCTGCCCGCGGCCGGAGCCGCCCTCGCTCTGACGGTCCTTGCCGCCGCCCGCCACCGCATCACCGCCCGTGCTGGCCACTGAACCCACCGCCGTCGTCCCACCCGTCTGTTGTCCACCCAGCGACAGCGGCACGACCCGCGGGCCCGAATGGGGCGACTGCCGCTGGTCCGAGTCCGACACGCCCACCTCCCCGTGGATGTCGCCGCCGCCCCGCTTCCCATCCCTCACCTCTGAAAGGCACTTCCGCCTTGCCCCACCCGTCTTCGTCCGTCTGGGACCACCACATCGAGGACTGTGCGGTCTGCACCTCACCCGACCGCGACGAGCCGGCCCTGCTGCGCTGCGCCGTCCTCACGGTCTTGCAACACGGCGTCTTCATGGTCGAGGACGACATCCCGTTGGCCGAGATCCTCAGCGACGGCAGCCACTACCTGCGCGATCTGGCTTCGTCCCTGGGCGGCGACGAGACCACCCCGGTGCCCAAGGCCGAGCAATGGCCCTGGGTTGACGCCGAACTGCGCCTGGCCGTAGGTCTGGACGCCGTCAGCACCCTCGATGCCCGTATCGACGGCGTCCTGGCCACCGCTGCCCGCAGGACCCCGCGGCGCCAGGCGGACCTCCTCGCACGCGCCGCCGAGCAGTTCGCCCAGCAGCACGCACCAGCCTCCCGCACCCCCTGACCCCGCCGGCGCCCGCGCCGCCCCCACACAAAGGAGAATCCCCGCCCATGGCCGTTGTTGGTAAGTCCGGCTATCAGAAGTTGCGGAATGGTCCTCCATCCCGTGGAGATCCACGGTGGTCACCGGTCCCGGTGGAGGACTTCATCTGGCTCCCAGTCCGCGTAGAAGTCGTTTGGTGACTCATCCAGCTTGACCTCCTCTGCGAGGTCCTCCAACTCTTCAAGTTCCTCGTGCTCGACCCGGAGGTCGCAGGCCGGGCAGGTGAAGACGAAGGGGGTGAACATGACCGCCCACTCATCCTCGTCCACGTGCGTGTCACCACTAAGCCAGCCCTGCGATTCGCATGCCGGGCAGGTGGCGGGCTCGTCGTGTTCGATGTAGCCGGGAGGGGAGACTCGCGCAATCGCGCCGAGGACGATCTCGCGTTCCTTCTGGGGCAAGTGGCCGAAACGTTCCGTGAAGACATCTTTGGCCCGAGCAAGTTTGCTCTCCAGCCGGACACGGACAGCTTCCACGTTCTCTTCGAGAAGCCTGTCGTGCAGGGACTCGTAACCGCCCCAGTAGGAAAAAGTGTTGATCTTGAGTTCGACGAGCAAGGGGTCGATCAGCCGGAGACATGTGGTGAAGACGGCATTGACCCCTGACCGGTCGTACATGCCACTGTGTGCGACGCCGTTACGAGCATTGGCTAGCGGTCCAAGCGCCCGCTGATCGACCGGCATTTTCTTCCGCAAGATCTTCTGCGCTCGGGCATGGGCTTCGGCCAAGCCGATGGTCTTGACCTGCTCCGCGGGAACCGAAGCGTGTGACCCGTGACCCGTCGCGTGCAGCAAGGAGTTGAAATCCTTGCCTTCCACTACGAGAGCCGGGTGGAGGCTGGCCAGGTATGACTTGAGGAGATGCTCGGCAGCGATCCCGGCGTGGTGGACCGCCAGGTCATGAGACGACGGGCCTTCGGCGAGCGCGGTGAAGGCCGCAATCATCCATTTGCGCGAAGAGAGCTTGAGCCGTTCAGAGTCCATGGCCAGGACACTAGGCGGCTGGAGCAGACACATTGTCGGAATTTCGGTGGCCCTCAATAGTGCCACCGGCGACATATGTCCGCTTCTGGCTGCCCCGGCGCCGAGCAGCCTCTCGCCAGAGCTGGGCTCCCCGGCGCCAGCGCGGCCTGTGCTCTCGCCGTCCTTCTCACCGCGCGCCGACGTCTCGGCCCCACCAAGCAGCGCCAGCGCGGTCGGCACAAGACGCCCTGATCAGGGCGCAACTCCCCTACTTTTCGACCCTTTTGAGGAGACTCGTTTATGGCCGTTGTTGGTACACCCGGCTATCAGAACGTGCGGAAAGACGAGTCAGGTAGCTGCGGGGCGGTGAGGCCCGCCCTGGAGCATGTCGGCAGTCATTGCCCATCGTTCGTGGTCCAGCCACGCACCGTTGATGTGCTGGAACCTCCGGGCCCGCCTCGCCTTCGCCCAACACCCCACCGCTTTCACGCCACCACCGATAGGAGATCCGCCTTGCCCGAAGCACCAGCAGAGCCGTTCATGACGATCCGGCACACCATCACCGGTGAGATCACCACCACCGGCTACAACGCCGCCGCCCGGCGGATCCTGCTCCAGGCCGGCTTCGAAGAGACGCCAGGCTGCGCCTGCCGAGTGACGGAACCCGGTACGGAGCGGACGCACGGGCCTGCTCGGCAGCCAGCGAGCTGCTCGTCGCCGGCCATCCCGTGCACCTGGACCGAGCCCTCGGTCGGCCGGTGAGCGCCGACGGTACGCCCCGGTTGGCCCGGTCGCCGATGTCGGCACAGTCCGTGATCCGCTCCGAGAGCGGCCGGCCTCTCCAGCGCATCGCCAACCCCGCCCGCACCCGCACCTGTTGAAGGGGCCTCGTTCTTGACCACATCCGGAACGCCCACCAGTCCAGCGCGCACCAAGGGCGGCGAACTACGGGCCAAGGTGGCCCGACTGCTGGCCGACCGGCCGGCGGACACGCTCACCATCGGGGACATGGCCAGGCAGCTGGGCCACTCCCACGGCGCCGTGCGCAACGCCGCCCTCACCCTGGTGCGACGCGGCGAGGCCGACCAAAGCGGAACCGGACAACCGGAGTTCCGCGCGAACGCGAAGACCGCCGCAGCCGCGCAGACCGCTGTGATCAGCCCACCGGGCACCCACGCTCCCCGCGCCCAGCCTGCCAGCACGACCATTCCCGCAGCAGCCACGCCCAGGCAGACCGGCCCGATCCGCCGCGCGGGGGGCCAGGTCTACCACCCCCGGGAGCTGGCCGATCTGCCCGACGTCGAGGCGCTGAATCGCTTGCGCGACGCCGACGTGCCGGTGCTGCTCTACGGCCCTCCGGGCACCGGCAAGACGTCGCTGGTGGAGGCGGCGTTCCCGGACCTGCTCACCGTCGCCGGTGATGGCGACACGACGGTCGGCGACTTGATCGGCGAGTACACACAGGACGACGCGGGAGGCTACGTCTTCCAGTACGGTCCGCTGGTCACCGCGATGACCGAGGGCCGCGCCCTGCTGATCGACGATGCCACCTTGATCTCACCGAAGGTCCTGGCGGCGCTGTATCCCGCGATGGACGGGCGCAGGCAGATCCAGGTCAAGGCCCACAAGGGCGAGACCATCAAGGCCGAGCCAGGCTTCTATGTGGTGGCGGGCCACAATCCCGGCGTCCACGGGGCGGTTTTGACGGAGGCGCTCGCGAGCCGGTTCAGCGTGCAGATCCAGATCGGCACGGACTATGACCTCGCCCTGGCGCTGAGGATCGATGCACGGGTTGTCCGGGTCGCCCGACACCTCGCCCACCAGGTCGAACTCGGCGAGCTGGGCTGGGCCCCCCAACTGCGAGAGCTGCTCAGCTACCAGAAGACCGAGGCCGTCCTCGGCACCAAGGCCGCGCTCGCGAACCTCGTCGGCATCGCTCCTGTGGAGGATCGCGACGCCGTCGCCGCCGCCGTCATCAAGGCTGCCGGCGTCAAGAAGATCGCGCCCCTCACCCTCGGCAAGCAGCTCCCCGCCTCAGCCGCCCGGCAGCCCCCGGGCAGCACCGGCTCCGCACACCGGGGCCGCTCGCGATGAGCGCCCACCACCACGTCCAGTCCCCCGCCACCACGCCGGACGACGACGCCGACCTCGCGCGATGGGACGACGACGGCGCCCCGCCCGCGCAACCCCGTTCCTCCCCTGACGCGTGGCTGCGCGTGGGAGCCGAACTCGGCGATCGGCTGGTCGCCCTCTCCGGCCGCCAGGACCTCCTCGTCACCTGCCGCCCCGGCACGCGCAGCGGCGCACCGGCCGCGTTCTTCCCCACTCTGGGAGAGGTCGAGTTCGACGCCGGCCTGTTCGCCCCGCTCCAGCCCCGCGAGATCCATCCGCGGATCGTGGGCGACGAGGAGCGGTATCCCGCCGCCTGGGGAGTGTTCGTCCACGAGGCCGCGCACGCGGCCCACTCCGTCTGGACACAGCCTGCCGGAGCGAACCCCCGTGTCGTCGAGGCCGCGCTCCTTCTGGAGGAGAGCCGCGTCGAAGGCGCACACCTGATCACGCGGCCCACGGACCGTACGTACCTGCGCACCAGTGCCCGAACCCTGGTCATGCCCGACATCGCCCACCCCACCCTCCAGGGCATCGAGCATGCCGCCGGCGTGGCGGCCCTGGTCCTCGGCCGCCGTGACGTCGGCATCCTGGACGCAGGCGAGACCCGGGCCGTCGCCGATCTGTGCGAAAAGGTGCTGGGCGCAGACCTGCTGGCCACACTCACCCGCATCTGGACCGCAGCCCACCAGTGCGCCGACCACGACGCCACGACCATGCTCGCGCACGCTCAAAAGTGGTGCGACGCTCTGGACGCCGCTGCCCCCGCCCTGCCCGTGCCGGAGAACCTCACCGATCTGCTGTCCGGCGCCGTGGGGGTCGTCATGGACAGCACGGCAGCCACCGACGCCGCCGACCTCGTGGCACAGGCCGCAGCGACCAACGCCATGGCCGCGCAGTCCAAGGCGCAGGCTCAGGACCGCGCCCAGCGGGCCGGCCAGCGACGCAAAGCCGCCGCCACCGCCAAGTCGGTCTTCAACGCCCGTGGCACCACCGTCACCCCCGACGGCACACCGGCGCCCTACGGCAACCCGGTCACCGGCACCCGCAGGCCGACCGCCGCCGAGCAGAGTGCCGCCGCGCGCCTGAGCCGCGCCCTGCGTGCCGCCGCCTACCGCGAGCGGACCGAGGAGCGGACCACCAGCCCCACCCCGCCCGGCCGCCTCAACATGCGCGCGGCCCTCGCCCGCGATGCTCAGCGCGCGGCCGGGTCGGTCCCCACCGCGGAACCGTTCACCCACACCCGCCGCCGGAACTCCCCCACCCCACCGCTGCGTGTGGGTATCGCCGTCGACGTCTCCGGCTCCATGCGTGCCGCCTGCGCGCCCGTCGCGTCCGCTGCCTGGATCGTGGCACGCGCAGCAGCCCTGACCGACCCCGACTCCCTTACCGCCACCATCGCCTATGACAGGCACCTGACCGCATTGACCCGACCCACCCACCGAGCACCAGAGCGCGTGACGACGTTCGATGCCAACGGCGGCCACCACAACCTCGGCGACGCCATCGACGCACTCGACCACGGCCTCGAACTCAGCCGCCCCGGCGCCGGCCGCCTCCTCGTGATCGTCACCGACGCCCGGTACGGCAGCGACGAAACGGCTCAAGCCGTCACCCGCGTCAAGCAGCTCACGACCGCCGGCTGCGCCGTACTCCAGCTCACCCTCACCGCGGAGTCCCGCCACTTGCCGGGGACCACCTTGCTGCACCTGCCCCAGCCCTCCAGTGCTCCCGTCGCCATCGCCACGGCGGCCACAGACGCCATCCGCAGGACACGCTGAGACGACGCAGAAGGCGGAAGCGTCCCCGAGACCACCGCCAAGCACTCCAGACTACCTCCGTCCGCCGCATGAATCGTGCATCTGATGCATGACCCTCCGCAACGACGCAGGCCACCACCCCAACCGCCAACGAAAGGCACTCGATTTGAAGCCCCAGACCAGCAGCCCGACCTCGAACGTAACGCCCGTCAAACGGAATTCCCCGGGGGTCCAGAAGACCTGGACCGTCGTCCACGCCTGTGGACACGAAATCACGCATGACCTGTCTGACCGTCCCGCCGACCGACGCGCCGGATTCGCCCGCTGGCTCACCGAACGCGACTGCACCGAATGCTGGAAGGCCGCCCGCGACGGCGACAGCGCCGGCAAGGAGGAGTGGCTGGCCGCCAAGCGAATCGAAGAACAGCAGGCCGCTACCGTGTGGGCCGAGCAGTTCGAGATGCCGCCGCTGGAGGGCACCGAACGCGCCCAAGGCTGGGGCGAGCGCTCCCGCCATCAGCTGGTCACCCGCGCATACGCCGCTCTGGTCACCGAGGGCACCTGGGACGAGACCGACTGGACCGTCCTGGAGGAGAAGGTCCGCACCGTCACCCGGGCCGGATGGTGGATCGACCAGCGCGATGCCGAGGGCACCGATCTGCCCGAACTCCTCGACGCCGCAACCGAGAACGACCGCGGCACCGAGAACCCGTACCGGTAGCCGACCAGCGGTATACCCGACGATCCCCGGTTATCGAAACCGGGGATCCTCCGGAGCATTGACCTTCCACCGCCACCCCGTGCCGCTCGTGGAAGGACCCCTGCTGTGCCCGACGCTCCCGGCCCCTCGCACATACCAGCCGCTTGGAGACCGTCCCTGGAGCCGCTGACCGCCCAACGGGACATCACCCATGCCCACTTCGCCCCTGGCGACACCGTTGTGATCCCGACCGGCGTCGCCGACGGCAGGCTGTCGGGCGACGTCATGACGATCGTCGCTCCTTCCTGGCACCTGCCGACGGACGAGGACGGCTGGCGGCTGCGCAACCCCAGGGGCGGCGAGCGCACCTTCATCACCGCCCACCCCCGCTACATGATCCACCTCTCCCGCCACTGCCCCGACTGCCTGATCTACCGGCGCGCCTTGGAGGACTACGTCCTGCCCAAGGTGCCCGTCGGTAGCGGGTCCTTCGACTGCGGCTGGTACTCCCTCACCCACCTCAACCAGCTCGTCCATCTCGCCGACGCCCGAGGTGGCCGGTGACTCTCCCCACCCGCCGCCCCGGAAGGGCCCTGACCCTGCTGCATGCCGGTGCCGAAGCCGCCTCGGCCATCCCGGCACCCCACTGGCCCGCGCAGCTGGCCGCCAATCTGAGCGAACTCGACGCGACCTGGCAGGAATCCGCGCAGCTGTGCGCCGACGCCGCGTGGACCGCACGGGCCTCCGGCCACAGCGTGCTGGGCCTCCTGCACCCCGATGACGCCCTCGCGCCCGGGCCGGACCCGATCATGACTACGGCGTATCGGCATCTGTACCTGAGCGCCCTGCGCTACGACTTTCGCTGCCCTACCCTCGCCCTGCTCGTCGAGCAGCTCTCGCTTCAGGAACGAGAGGGCCTGGACTGCTACAGCCGCGCACTGTACGCCTTCGCCCTGCTGGGGCAGTCCCGGTCCGAGGGCCTCCCCCTCATGCAGCAGGTCCTCGACGACGCCGGCGACCACGTCAAGACGTTGCATGTGCTGCTGCACGGACTGTGGCTCGGCCACGATCTGCCCGGGCGGGAGGAGCGCATGCTGCAGATCCTCGGCCAGCCGCCGTTCGCCTCGCGCACCGACCCGATCGCCCTGTTCCGTGAGGCCGGCGCCCTGCGCGGGCTCGGCAAGTATCAGGCCGCTCTGGAGTCGATCGACCGCGCACTGGACCTGCTGCCGCCTGGCGACGTATCCGTCCACGCCGACCTCGTCCGCGAACGCTCCCTGATCGCCTCGGCCCGCGACGTCCAGCACCTCGTCGGCCGCCACGCGGAAGCAGGCCCGGAATGATCCCTCGCGTGCACACCCGCAGCCCGTACGCCACGGAAGCGCTGACCGAGGCCCTCGGACGTCCCGTGTCCGAACAGGAGGGACTGACCGGGCACACGGTGGTCGCCCACTGGCCGGGCCTGGAGCCTGTCGCCCCTGACGACGAGCAGCAGATCTGGACATCGCAGGATTGGGCGGACCACCTGGACACGCCGTCGTGGGAGTATCCCCGCGCCACGAGTCCCCGGAAGGACCGATTCGCCATCTGGCACGCCGACGTGCGTCTCGCCCTCGGCGACCGCCAGCTCACCGGCCCGGAGTGGTCCGAGATCGCGCACCGGCTCGCTCGCGCCGTCGGCATCGCCACGCCCGGCGACACGCGGAGCTGCCGCTGGATCGCAGTCCAGGCTCAGCCCCGGCGCCTCGATCTGATCGCCAACCTCATCCTTCCCGACGGCACGTGGACTTCCCAGCCCGGCCTGCTCCTCCGGCTGGCGGCGGAGTGCCGGCGCCTGGAGACGGCCCTCAGCCTCCTTGGGCCCTTGCCTGCCCGGTCCTCGCCGCACGCCTCCGCTCTCCCGGCCGCCGTGCACTCGGCTGCCGAGACGACGGGGCAGCTTGCCGAGCTGCTGCACCAGCTCGCCGATGAGGCCACCGGGCCGCTGGTCACCGGGCGCGGCCTCGTCGAGTACGCGGCGCACCGTCTCGGCGCCCTTCCCCACGCCTACGGTCCCGCCATGGAACACCAGCTGGGATGGATCGCCCGCCGCCTGTACGGCATCCAGCAGGACCTCGACGCCGTTGTCGCAGACCTGGCTGCCACGCCTGACCGGACAGCTCCGCCACCCGCGCTGCCTGTCCCGCGGCCTCCGACCGCATCTGCTCGTACTCGTTCAACTCCCTAGAAAGTTTCTGCCCCTTTGGCCCTGGCCGACCGTCTGTTGACTTTCCGGCGCGATGTTCATTCCGGCGAAGTCCTTGCCCGCGGAGGAGATCCCGAAGCCCACAGCATCCTGGAGCGCACCGGGTTCGTCCTCGTCGCCCGGCTCCACGAGCGCTACCACCGCCTGCCCACCGGCCTCGACGAGGCCGAGGAGCAGCGGATCGCCACCCGCGCGGTGGCCCGGCTGCGTGCGGTGAGCTACCACGTCGACTGCGACGAGGCGTTCGACACCGACCGCCGGGAACCGTACTACCGGCCCCTCGGCGCCCAGGTCGCACACCTCGCCGATCGTCTCCGCGAGGCGACCACGACCGACGAGGCCGCCGACGTCCTCACCGAGTTGACCGCCACCCACGACGGCATCCTGACCGCCCTCGGCGACGTACTCGTCGCGGCAGCCGACTTCTTTGAAGGACTCGGCCAGCCTTCCGACCAGTACACCGCCCGACGTTTGCGCTACCTCGCCGAGGAACGGTTGCGGATCGTCCGGTCCGACCTCGCGCACACCCGCACCGACCTCGTCGGCCGGCACACGCTCCACCCCGGCCGGCGGCCGTGCACGGCCGAGACCGGCCCGGGCGAGACGGAAGCCTCCGCCGTCTGCGCCTGCCCGCCACCCCGCATCCCCACCAGCCCCGGTCCCCTCCCCACCGCGCCGGTCCCCACCAGCCGCCGGAGATGACCCGCCTGTCCCTTCCCGAGGAGACCTTTGCACGCCCCCGATGACTCTCTCGCCTCCTTCGCCGCCGTCCTCGCCGGCGAACTGCCCGGCCAGTGGAGCAGCCAGTACCACCCCGACCGCGGAGACAACGACCACGACGAACTGGCCGTCGATGTCTGGGACATGGACCAGGTCGCCGATGCCATGGCCGAGTACAGCCTCGACCACTGCGCGGTCCTGACCCGGCGCGTGGACGGCACGCGGCTGTTCGTCATGGACCGCAAGGGCCACGACGACGGCTTCCTCATCGCCGCCATGGCGCCCAAGGACCTGCCCATCGAGGCGTTCCGCGACGTTCGCGAGCCCGACGGCATCGCCGTCGACGCGGACCCCTTCCACGCCGCCAAGCACGTCCGGCTGCGCCTGCTGCCCCGCTACGACCAGGCCCTCGCCCAGGTACGGGACAACGCCTCCCGCCTTGCTGCGGCCCTGGCCGACGAGCAGCGCGTCGTGATGACCTGGTCCGGCGAGGACCTCGTCGTCGCCAAGCCCGATCGCGACGACATCGCCCGGGCCCTGACCGAGTACGGCTTCACCTTCGACACAAGCCGGAACGTGTTTGTACTGTCCGACGGCGACTCAGCCCGGGTGGCCGCGTCCGTCCGCGCAGCCGGCCACCGTCTGTCCGAGCTGGGTGTCGGCGTCCTCCTGTCCCGCCCGACAGGCCGGGCCGCGCTGGACATCACACCTGCCCAGCGGCCCGCCCCGCCGACTCCGGCCCCGCACCGAACCCGGTGACAGGCCGGGCCCCTGGTGGCGCGCCGGAGTTCTTCGTCCTCAGCTACATCACCATCACCCGCGATCCGCGCACGCGGCTCGTCGTCGCCATCGGCGGCGACGAACGCGCGGCCGGCATTCTCCAGACGGCCGGAGGATTCATCGACGCCCCGGGCCCTCGCGGCCCCTACCACCGCCAGCCCCACACCATGGCTGTCGACGAGCAGCGCACCGGCGCCACCGCCGCGGCCCTGGCCCTGCTGCAGGCCGGCTACAGCGTCCACCTCGACCCCGCCCTCAACACCCTGAGCAGGCGGGACGAGGACCGGCAGGCCGCCCACCGCTACCTGGACCACCTCGCCGAACGCGCCCGCAACGCCAGCGGCGGCCACGAACGGGCCTCCATCCTCACCGAGATCGTCGCTCCCGACGACGGTGTGCTGCCCCGCCTGCGCGACATCCTGGTGTCTCTCTGGACGCGTTGGGACGACCGCCTCCACGACGCCGGACGGCCAGCGGCCCCCGCTGAGCAGCTGATCGACACGGTCAACGGCCTGTCCCGCCACACCCAGCGGCTCCAAGACATCCGCAACCAGGCCGCCCGTGTCCCGGCATCTGCTCCATCCCCCGGCACCACGGCCAAGCCCGTCCCCGCGGCGCCCGGCCGGAGCCGCTGACTGCCCCTCTTCCGCCATAGGAGCATCCACCCGATGGGTAACCGTGCCGACGACGAAGGCACCGACGTCGAGATCTACCGCAAGCCCCTGACCGACACCGTCCACGCCGACACCCCCACCGGCGCCCCCGAACAACTCCTTGCCCTGCTCGACCGGCTCGGCTTCGAACGCAAGACCGTCTCGCCCGCAGGCACTGCGGGCCCGACCTACGCCTGGCACGAGGCCCCGAGCCACCTCAGCGAGGACGAGAAGAAGCGACTGGCCACCCGCGCCGTCCCCCCACTGCTCGCGGCCGGATACGTCGTCCACATCCCCGACTACCTCTTTGACCAAGCCGCCTACCTCAGCGCCGCGGACGAACTCCGCACCCAGCGAGCGGCACCGGCCACCGCCTCGCCCGCGACGACCGCCCGGCCCCGCCGTACGCGTGGCTGAATCACCCCGGCCCTCGGCCCGTCCCACAGGAGTCCACGCCCCGGTGCCCCAACGTCCGCCGCAGGCCGTCCCGTATGTGCTGGCCTCGCCCGGCTACCTCGCCGGCGGCGGCGACTGGGAACACCTGACCGAACTGCTGCTGCACGGCCACGGCTGGCGCAACGTGTCCACGATCGACCAGCACACCGCCCTGGCCAGCCCCGACGGACGCCTCCACGTCATCCTCAACCGACGCGCGGACTGGGCCTGGACCCTGCACGCCACCACCCCTGACGGGCAGGACTGGGCAGTGCTCCTCGGCGCGCACATGCCCGTCGAGTACATCACCGCCATGGTCAACGCCCTGCTCCAGCCGCCGCCCACCGGCGACCGGGCGGTCCTCGACCCGTTGCGTGCAGCGGGCTGGACCGAGCAGGCCACCGGTCCCGGGGCCTCGGCCGTGTCACCGGACGGCCTGGTCCACTTCACCGAGGAACCCGCTCACCCCAGCGCACCGAGACCCTGGCGCGCCGCCTGCACCGTCAACAGGTACCGGTGGTGGACAGCCACCTTCAGCACCCGCACCCCGCCCGGCATCGTCACCGCGTTCACCCGCAGCCTCGCCAGCGACGATCCGCTGCCGCGGATGGCCATCGGAACACCGCTGTACGGCTGCGGGCCCTACACCCGTCTCACCCCGACACCACACACGTATGAAGACGAGCAGGCGCTGCTCAAGGCCCGGATCGCCGACGTCCGCAGCCGCCGCGTCACCGGACCAGGCCCCGCCACACCGCCGCCGAACCCCATCGGACGCACGCCGGCCACCCGCACGCGGTGAGCCTCACCCCTCTCGTCGACGTGCACCGCACCACCCCGTTCAGGAGATTTCCGTACCCCGCACCTCCCCTCGCCCCACGCCACCGCCGATCACCGCCAAGCGCCGGCCTCGTCTGGCCGTCTTCCTCTTCCGCCGCTACCTGCGCGCCTGCATCGTGCGCGCCCCCGCCCAGGCCCATCAGCTTGCCGGAGGGCGGCCCGAGGCCGCGCTGGATGAATCCCGGCGCCTCGGCCACCACACCTGACCCCCACCCGTCTGCCTCCAGGAGGCCCGTGACCGACCCGCCCCTCCACTCCGTCCCCCACGCCCGCGCGATCGCCGAACAGCTCGGCCAGCTCACCAGTCAGCTCGCGCTCGCCCCACCGCGCGAGGCCGCCCACATCCTCGCCACCGTCCTCGACCGCGACGTCGGCATCCTCGGCCACTTCACCCAACTGATGGCCACCGGCTCCCAGTTCGCCAAACGCACCTCCGAGCAAGGCATCCTCCCGCCCGAGGTCTGGCTCGCTGTCGGCCGCGCCGCCAACGAACTCCACGACATCGGCCTCGACCTCGACGAACACACCGAAGCCCTCGACGCCCTCGCCAGCGCCGTGGCACCAGCTCCCACGACAGCGCCGAAACCGGTGCCGACCGCCATGGTCGTGAGGAGACGCCGGTGAGCAGGAAACAGTGGACCGGCTGGCGCACACCACGCGCCGGAGGCGAACAGGCCGAGCAGCACTACCTCATCGAACCCCGTCATCTCGCCGGCGGCGGCAACCTCGGCCACGTCACCGAGTTCCTGCGCGCCTCCGGCTGGAAGGACTCCTCCCGCCAAGGCGGCCCGTTCGTCTTCGACAGCCCCGACCGCACGATCCGTATCGGCTACGACCCGCACACCCAGCCTGGCGGCTGGACCATCTCCGGCAAGGCCGCCGGTGCTCAGCCGGCGTGGCATGCCACCTTCGGCCGGCAGACCCCGGTGGAGATCGTGGCCGGCGTCACCGACGCCCTCACCCGCCCCCGCTCCGCACACGCGCCCAACGCCTGGGCTCCGCTGGAGCAACAGGGCTGGACCAGTGAGCGCGGCGAGGACCAGTCGTTCACCGCCGTCCATCCCGGCCGCGACACCTGGCTGCAGTACCGTCCCGGCGAGCGCGGCCAGGACCTGTGGTGGGCCGGGGCCCGCACGGAACACGGGCAGACCTGGGACGCGGTGTTCACCCCCACCACCCCGCTGCATCTCATCGAGGCATTCGCCACGGCGCTGGCCGACCCGCAGCCGGTGATGCGACCGCGCGGACATGTCCCGCCCACGAGCCGGGTCCGCACCACGTCCGTCTCGGTGCTGCCCTCCCAGCTCTCCGCCTGGCAGCAGGCCCGTATCACCGCCGCCCGCGCCGCTACCTGGGCCCGCTTCGCCACCACCGGCGCCCGCAAGCCGTCCCGCACCGCGGGCCCGTACGCCACCGCCGGTGGCCGACGCCGCTGACCCGCCTCGGGCAGCCCTCGCCAGGCGCCCGTTTCCCACCCCCACGCACGAGGAAGTTATGACCGACCTGACCTTTGACGACGCCCTCACCGCCGAAGATATCCACAGGGCTGTCCACAGCCTGGCCCGGCTCACCGCCCATCTGCGCACCGGCCCGGAGAACACCGAAGCCGCCGCTCTGCTCGCCCCGCTCGTCCACGCCGCCCCCGCCCTCATCGACACCGTCGCCCAGGTCCTGCGTGAGGTCTCCCGGCTCCTGGCCCAGCACGCCGACGTCCCGTGGGACGCGACCGTGACCGACCTGGTGCGCGAGTATCTCGACGCCGCCACGGCCGTCGATCAGCTGCGCAACCCGCTCAGCAAGACACTGAGCCTGCTGGAACAGGCCCCGATCCGTACCGTGCACGGCGATGGCGGGGGGAGCGGTACATGCCGGTGACCGAGCGACAGTTGGCCGGCTTCCGACGCGACCACGAGTCGACGATCCTGCATTCCACCAGTCCCCGGCACCTCGCGGGCCCCGGTGACGCCCGCCACGTCACCCACGCCCTGCTCGCCGCCGGCTGGACCATCACCTCCGACCCGGCTTCCCCCGAGACTGAGGTCACCAGCCCCGACCTGCAGGCACGGCTGCAAGCCGCACCCCAGTTCAACCCGTCCGGCAGCTGGTGGCGCCTCACGGTCGAGCCGCCCAACTCCCGTAGTTGGTATGCCTCGTTCACCCACCAGGTCCCGGCCGAGATCCTGGCCGGACTCACCGACACGCTCCTCACCCCTGCCCCTGCGGACCCGCCCGATCCGTGGGACCACTTCCGCACAGCGGGCTGGAGCGTCACCCAGAGCGAGAACGGAACCGGCTTCGAGGCCCGCTCGCTCGACCGGCGGGCGGTCGTTGAATACAGCCGCCCCTACGACGACGAGATCTCCTCCTCGTTCTCCTGGCGGATCCGCACCCGGGAGTACCCCGCCGACGCCGCCGAGTCCGCTTTCGACGGTCGCCCGGTCTGGAGCGGCTGGCTCGACGGACACGCCCCCGCGCAGGCCATCGCCGGCTTCATCGCCGCCTTGACCAGCGCCGAACCGCTGCTGCGCGGCTGGGGCCGGCACAACTGGCACCACGACGTCCAGCACGAGCGAACCAGCCGGACCGGCACGGATGTCGCCGACGCTCACCAGCAGCGCCTCAAGCACATCCAGGCCCAGGTCCGCGCCGCGCGACGCCGTCAGCGGCTGGACACCACCCCCTCCTCGGCTCACGTCGGCGCCTCCAACTCCTCGGCGGCTCACACCCGATGACTGATGAAAGACCCCCTGTGGCCTCCCCACCCTCCCCTCCGAGCGTCATCCACCAGCAGCGCCTCGACCAGCTCGCCGCGTTCCTCCACACCGGCGAACAGATCCTGGCCGCGTGGGACGCCTACTCCGACCAGCACACCGACCCCGACAGCTGGCCGTACGACGACGAGTCCTACGGGCGGCGCGCCGCCCGCCGCGACGCCGACACCTGGATCGCCGCCGCCCAGATCCGCCCCTTCGCCCGCGAGCTGATCTCCACCGCCGAAGTCCAGCTCCAGCAGCTCCCCGCCCGGGCCGTCCAGTCCCACTGGCCGTGGCACCTGGCGGGCGCCGAAGACGCCCTCGACCAGCTCGACGCCTTCGAGGAGGACTATCGCGCCCGCCTCGACGACCTGCCGCCCTCCGCCCGGCCGGGGACAGAGGCATACGACGACCTCATCGACGCCCGCAACGCCGAGGCATGGCACGCACTCAACGAGCTGGCCCTGCACGCCCCCGTGATCCTCGCCATTCACACGACGACGCAACGCACCTCGCCTCGTCTGGAGGCCGTCGCGCCTCGACCCGCTCCAACGGCCTCCGCTGCCGCGGCGCCCGTGGCACGGAGGTGAGCCGCATGCGTTTCCTGCCTGACGATGCGGCCGACGAACTGCTCGTCACCCCGCCCTGCCTGGCCGGGGGCGGGGACCCGCGCTGGGTTACCGTGGCCCTCCACCAGGCCGGGGGTTGGCGCTACGACCACACTCCGCTCTCCCCGATCGTCCATCTGGTCCGGCCCGACCAGCAGGCCGAGCTGAGCCTGTACCCGGACCCGGACGAGCCGTGGTGGACGATCCTCCACGCCCCCACCGACGAACACCCCGCCTGGTACGCCCGGTTCGGGGCGCGCCTCCCGGTGGAGATCCTCGCCGCGTTCACCGACGCCCTCACCGAGCCCGCCCCCGAAGCGGCGGCGGCGAGTGATCCCTTCGAGATCCTGTACGCGGCCGGCTGGCTGGAACACTCCGACGTCTCGGCCTCGTCCCCCGACAGCCCCGTCCGTGTCGAGCGCGCCAGCCAGGGGCAAGGCAGCTGGTTCGTCACCACCTCCCTGCCCGGCGACCCCGACACGGTGATCTGGCGCGCCCACCTCGGCGCCGACACCCCGCTCCACCTGGTCGCCGCCTTCACCAGCGCCCTCACCGACCCCGCACCGCTGCGCCGCGACCCGCTCGCCCTCCCCTTCCAGGCTCGTCCCCACCTGCGGACGGCCCCCGCTCCGACGGGCCCGCCGGGCGGGCTGGATCCGCTGGAGCAGCGCGTCCAAGACCTCGGCGCCCGCCGCCGGCGTGGCGCGCCCTTGCTGCCGCCGCGTCGGCCGCAGCCGCCACCGCGCCGTACGCGCTGACCCGGCCACACCCCTCACTCCGGAATCCTGCCCTTGCCCCACGCCTCCCCCGCCTCCTCCAGCAGCGACGGCTACGACATCGCCTTCAAGGTGCTCCTCGGCGCCCTCGCGATCGCCGTCCCCCTGTCCAACCTCGCCTGGCTGTGCGGCAACCTCGCCGCCTGGGCCACCCACTCCGGTCCCTGGGCGCCGTACCAGCCCATCAACGCCCTCCTGCACCCCGACCAGCTCTGGCCCACCGCCGGAGAAACGACCCTGCTCATCGGTGCCCGCATCATCCCCGTCACCGTGATGATCGCCCTCGCCGTCACCGCCGCAGTCGTCTGGTCACGACACAAGAACTCCGGCAGTGGCCGGAAGAAGAAGATCGCCGGCATGGCCAAGGCGAAGGACATCGAGCCGCTGATGGCCCGGGCGATCACCGCCAAGGCCCGCTCCCTGCGCCCCAGCCTGAAGGACGCCAAGCACATCGATGCCGCCGACACCGGCATCCTCCTCGGCAACCTCCAGGGCACCAAGCACGAGGTCCGCATGGGGTACGAGGACGTCGCCGTCGCCATCATGGCGCCCCGCTCCGGCAAGACCACCTCGCTCGCGATCCCCTCGATCCTCGCCGCGCCCGGCCCCGTCCTGCTGACCTCCAACAAGGCCGCCGGCGACGCCTACACCGCCACCCTCGACGCACGACAGAGGACCGGCCGGACGTGGTCGATGGACCCGCAGCAGATCGCCCACGCCGAACGGGAGATGTGGTGGAACCCGCTCGCCGACGCCAGGACCCTCGACGGCGCAGGCCGTCTGGCCGGCCACTTCCTCGCGGCTTCCGTGGACGCCAGCCAGCAGGGCGACTTCTGGTCCAAGGCCGGCAGCAACATCCTGTCGCAGCTGTTCCTCGCCGCGGCTCTCGACGAACGGCCCATCACCGACGTCATGCAGTGGCTGGCCTTCCCCGCCGACCGCACCCCCCTCGACATCCTGCGCGACCACCAGTTCAGCGCGGTGGCCGCCCAGCTCAAGGGCACCGTCGAAGGACCGCCCGAAACCCGGGACGGCATCTACGAAACCGCCCGACAGTACGCCGCAGCCCTCCTCAACAGCGATATCGCGGCGTGGGTCACCCCGCAGAAGGACGTGCCCGAGTTCCGGCCGTCGGAGTTCGTCTCGTCCACGGACACTCTGTACCTGCTGTCGAAGGACGGTGGCGGCGGCGCCAGTGCCCTGATCGCGGCGTGCGCGGACTCCGTCATGCGCGCGGCGACCGCGCAGGCCGAGCGCGCCGGCGGACGGCTCGACCCGCCCATGCTCGCGATCCTCGACGAGGCCGCCAACGTCTGCAAGATCTCCGATCTGCCCGACCTGTACAGCCACTTGGGCTCGCGCGGCATCATCCCCATCACGATCCTGCAGTCCTACCGCCAGGGCCAGAAAGTCTGGGGCGACGCGGGCATGGACGCCATGTGGTCCGCGAGCACCGTCAAGGTGATCGGCTCCGGCATCGACGATCCCGACTTCGCCGACAAACTCTCCCGCCTCATCGGCGACCACGACGTGGAGACCACCTCGACCTCCATCTCCGACTCGGGCAAGTCGACCTCCGTGTCGATGCGGCAGGAACGGATCCTGCCCGCGGACGCGATCCGCGCCCTGCCCAAAGGCACCGCCCTGTGCTTCGCCACCGGCATGCGCGCCGCCATGCTCGACCTGCGCCCCTGGTACGCGGAGCCCGACGCCGACGCACTGACTGCCGCCTCCGCCCGCGCATCGAAGGCCATCACCGCCCGCGCCGTCGCCAAGCACGCCCCGCAGCAAAGCGACTACGGTCCCGCCGCCTGACCACCCACCACGCCCGAGCACCCCGCCGGGCTGCCCCACCTGTACCCAGCCACCGGGATGACCAATAGCCATCACCGACCACCACGACGTCTTCATCGGCTCGACCGATGACGGATGGACGTTCGCCGTCCTCAACCGCCCCATCCGCAACGCCGCCCGGCACCTGACCGCAGCAGGCTTCACGGCCCGCCAGCACCAGGGCCGCACCCTCTACCTCCTGCCGCCCGGGACCGCCGAGGACGCGCATGAGCGCGCCGGCGTCGCCTTCTACGGGCTCCTGTCCCACACCATGGACCTCGTCGACCTCGCCTGGACCACGCGCTACCCCCGCACCACCGACGCCGAGCCCGAGGCGACCATGCACTTCCACGACGGCATGGTCACCGCCACCGCGGTCACCGACCGGGCCAGGGGTGTCCTCATCCAGCACGGCTTCACCTCGACGAAGGCAACGCGGGAGTACACACTTCCCGCTGAGTTCGGTGAATCCGACGCCGTGGGTGCGGTGGTCTGTGCCGAATCCCACCTCTACACGCTCGGCGCCAGCGTGCGCGTCGACCTCGGGATCCCGACCCTCCAGGACATCCCGCCCGGGCCCTCCGGCCGTCCAGCCACGCCCGCGACACCCTCCCCGGACCAGGCCCACCGACGCAGCCGCTGACCACCAAGCCCCCGGCCCTCACCCGGAACAGCACCATTCACCAGATCGACCTGCAAGCCGAGATCGCCCAACTGCGGCAACTCGGCAGCGCCTTCGAGGACTTGCACAGCGAAGTCCGCTCACTCACCCTCACACCCGGCACCGACGCCCGGCAGCAACTCACGTCGAAGATCCTCTCACGAACGAGCTGGTCCAACAGGCCATGGAACGCCTGGCCGCCCTCGACGGCAGCCAGTACGCCGCCGTACCCGGCAGCCGCCCGTCCCTGGAAGCGCTCGCCTCCGTCATCTTCGCCGCCAGTATCGCCGCATCCGACTTGGCCGGCGCGCTGGAGGCCAACCCTCTGGAGGGCGCCGCGTTCCCCGGCCCGCCGGCCGATGAAGCAGCCGTGCGCACGGCACGGCACACGGAGGCCGTCCCCGCCATGGCGGAGCACCTCGCGGACGCCGCCCACCAGCTGAACCTGGCCCACACCGGCTGCTACTACCTCGCCAGCGGCATCAGCCGGGACCTGAAACAGCACGCCGAACAGCAGCAGGCGACACCCGTGCCGGAGATCACGGCCAGCCAGTACGCCGTCCTCGCCCGGCTGTCCGCAGGAGGCGGCATCCGTTACGTAATCAGCCGGCACGGCGTGCTCAAGGCCATCGACAAGGACCGGGCCACCGTGAACGTCGCCACCCTCAACGCCCTGATCAAGCGAGGACTCGTCGAGGTGGACACCACGACACCCCTGCACCAGGGCCAGCGCCTCGACGTCACCGCCGACGGCCGGCGTGCCCTCGCCCAGCACAAGCCCACCACGGTTGCCGCCCGAGCAGCGGCCGTGATGCCTCCTGCCACGAAGCAGGGAGCGGGCCGCAGACGGTGAGCTTCGCCCCGGCGGACCGCGTCCTGGCCTCCCCGCGCCACCTGGCCGGCGGCGGACTGGACCGGATCGGCGACACGCTCGGTCCGTTGATCCACCTGTTCGGCTGGAACTACACGCACGACGCCTTCAGCGACCAGCCGCGTGCCGACGGATCTTTGCCCTCATCGGTACCGACGCAGGACCAAGCTCCAGCCATCGCCGCCACGCCCACCGCTACGCCGCCCTGGGCACGCCACCGCTAATCGTCTCGGCGCCCAAAGGCCAGCGGCACGGGGCTGAACGCCCGGCCCCCTCGGAGTCTCGGGGCCCCGGTACCTGCCTACACCCCACTCACAGCGACAAGCGCAGTGCGGTGTCCAACAGCTGTCTCCGCCGCCCTCAGCGCACGGCTGCCCCTCCAGCGATCCCACCTTCCGGAGTCCACGCCCATGTCCCATCCGCCTTCTGTCACGGAGGTGTTGTCCGTCTCCGCCGCGGACGGCACACCCCTGGCTGTCTACCGCGATACGCCTGTGCGCCCGCGTCGCGACGGCGCGACGGTCGTCCTCGTGCACGGCGCGTCCGTCACCGCCGACTTGTGGCGTCTGCACACCCGGCACCTGACCGGTCTGGGCCTGGGCGTCCTGCGCTACGACCAGCGCGCGCACGGCCACACCTCCCGAGGCCGGGCACCGCTGACGGTCGACCAGCTCGCCGACGACCTGCACCAGATCCTGACCCGCCTCGTCCCCACCGGACCGCTCGTGCTCGCCGGCCACTCCCTGGGCGCCCTGGTCCTGCAGGAACTCACCGCCCTGCACCCCGAGCACCTGACCCGCGTACGGGGCATGGTGCTGCTGTCTCCCACCGCACGCGGTGCGACGGTGCTGCCCGGCCGCGGCCCGTGCGCCTGGCTGTTGGCCGCCGGGCGCAGCCTCGCTGCCCTGACCTGCGCCCACGCACCTCGCGCGGTGGATCTCCTGCGCCGAAGGCTTCCCGCCACGCACCCCCACAGCCTCGCCCCACGCCCCAACCGGTCGGCCGACAGGCCACCGCCGTGCCGCCACGGCGTCCGCCACACCGCGACCGGTGATCTCGCCGCCCTGTGGCAGTCCCTGCGCGACTACAAGCCGCGCGACCTCACCGTCCTGAGCCAGCTCGGCGACCGGCTGCTGCTCATGGCGGGAGCCGACGACCGGCACATCCCCGCCGCCCACACCAAGCAGCTGGCCGCCCACCTCCCGGCCGCCGCACTGGACGTCCTCCCCCGCACCACACACGCCTTGCCCATCCGCCACGCCGCCCTCATCAGCGCCCGCATCGCCCGCCTCGCCGCCGAACCGGGCCGGCCCCATCACCCCCAGGACCAGCTATTTCCAAGCCCCCCGCTTTCCATGCGATTTCACTAGGCGCCGGAATTCAATCCAGCACCATGCTCGCCCTGTCCGCCGAAGGCATCCTCCCCAAGGTCGACTACGCCATTTTTGCCGACACCGGCTGGGAACCCAAAGCCGTCTATTCCCACCTCGACCGCCTCGAACAGGAAATCGCCACCCCTGCAGGCATACCCGTCCTACGCGTCACCGCGGGAAACATTCGAGAGGACGCCCTAGATCCCGAGCACCGCTTCGCGTCCATGCCGCTGTACATCCTCAACCAGGACGGGAAACAGGGCATGACCAGGCGCCAGTGCACCGGGGAATATAAAATAAAACCGATCAAGAAGAAGGTCCGAGAACTTCTCGGATACCCCTACCCCCAGCGCATCCCCAAGGACATATTCGTCGAACAGTGGGTCGGCATCTCGACGGATGAATTCCACCGGGCCAAGGACGCCGACGTCAAGTACATGCGCAACCGACATCCACTCATAGACCTCGGCTGGTCACGCGCAGACTGCATCCGATATTTGACCTCTATCGGCCTGGCCGACACTCCGAAATCGAGCTGCCTCGGTTGTCCATTCCATGGAAACGCACAGTGGAGGAATATCCGGGACAGCAGTCCGGAGGAATGGGCGGACGTGGTCGCGTTCGACGCAGACATCCGCCAGGGCAACGCCCGCGCGAACGCCTCCGGGAACCGGCTGCTGGGCCAGGCGTTCCTGCACCGCTCCCGTGTCCCGCTCGACCAAGCCCCCATCGACCACGTCACCGCCGCGGAGTGGGCTGCGCGCCAGCAGGAACTCGACGATGGTGCCGCTGCGGTGGAGGAGCTGGAGAACGGCGTGGCCGACGGCTGCTCTCCCTGGGCCTGCCGCGGAGCCTCCGAGTACGAGCCGGTGCAGGACGACTTCGGACTGGCCTCGTGAGGAGGATCATCCTCGATCTGTTCGCCGGGCCCGGCGGCTGGAGCCACGCGCTCACCGTCCTCGGCGCGCGGGACATCGGCCTGGAGTGGGACGAGTGGGCCTGCAAGACCCGGGCCACGGCAGGGCAGTTGACGATCCGGACCGATGTCGCCCGCTATCCGACGTGGATCTTCTCCGGCCGGATCCTCGGGCTGATCGCCTCCCCGCCGTGCCAGGCATGGAGCATGGCCGGCAAGCGCCTCGGTCTGGTCGACCAGCCGCTCGTCCACCAGGCCGTCGCCGACCTCGCGGCCGGACGCGACACCCGCGAGCAGCTGCTCGGCGCATGCGCGGACGAACGCTCTCTCCTGGCGGCCGAGCCCATGCGCTACCTGCACGCCCTGAACACCGTGGGCGAGCCCGAGTGGGTGGCCATGGAAGAGGTCCCCGACGTTCTGCCGTTGTGGAAGCAGTACGCGGCCATCCTGCGCGCTTGGGGCTTCTCGGTGTGGGTCGGCATTCTCAACGCCGCTGACTACGGTGTCCCGCAGACCAGGCGGAGGGCGATCTTGCTCGCCTCCCGTGTACGGACCGCCGAGCCCCCACCTCCCACGCATGCACAACTGGCCGAGCCGGAAAGCCTGTTCGGGCCCGGCCGCGCCCGCTGGGTGTCCATGGCGGAGGCTCTGGGCTGGGGCGCCACCGACCGGCCCGTGCCCACTGTGTGCGCGGGCGGCGGACCAGGCGGAGGCCCAGAGCCCTTCCCCTCCGGCTCCCGCAAGACCCTCACTGACGCACGCGCCCGCGGCACCTGGGCACCCCGCCCCGACTCCGAGATCGTCCTGGCGTCCCGGCGAGAGGGCTCCGGCTGGACCGCCCGGCACGGCGCCCGCGACAACCGCCCCGCAGACGCTCCAGCCCCCACATTCACTGCCGAGGCGCACCGCTGGTCGTGGTCACTGCGCAGCAACAACCAGACCAACGCCACCATCCGCCGGTCCGACGAACCCGCCGGCACGCTCTTCTTCGGCCACCGAGCCAACGAGTGCACCTGGGTCGCCGAACCCACCGTCGAGGCAGCGGGGTCGGCACCGGAGCCGATCAAGATCACCGCCCGGGAAGCGGGCGTGCTGCAGAGCTTCCCCGCCGGCTATCCGTGGCAAGGCAACAAGGGCCAGATGTTCTCGCAGATCGGCAACGCCGTCCCCCCTCGCCTGGCCGCACACTTGCTCGCCCCGCACCTCAACAAGCCCTTCAACCCTGCCGACTTCACCCTCGCCGCCTGATGCCCCACACCCCCGATCCCCATGCCGACGACGACCTCGACCGCGTCCCGGCGCCGAAGCCCGTGCACTACGCCGAGCAGGCCCTGCTCGGCGCCCTCCTCATCGAGCCTGCGCATCTGGCCGACACCGAGCCGCTGATCGCCCACCACTTCGACAGCCACACCCACGCCGCGTTGTTCACCGCGATCCGCACACTCCCGCCGCCCGACCCCGCCGCCCACACCAAGGACACCGCCTGGCTCAACGCGGTGCTGGACCACGCCCGTCCTCACGCTCGCGGCCTGAGCGCCTCCTACCTCCACGCTCTCATCCAGTTCTGCCCGCAGCCCAAGCACACTGCGGCATACGCCAGGATGATCCGCGCCGACAACGCTCGCCGGATTCTGCGCGGGCACGCCGAACGCCTCGCGTCCACCGCAACCGACCCGGGCCTGCCCAACCCGGTCGCCGCGACGCTCGGCCTGGCCGACGACATCGGCCGCGTCCTGGATTCCCTCGCCGAACAGTTCGCCCCGCACCCCGGCTCCTTCCCCCGCACGGCACTCCCCCCGGATGTCCCACGGCAGGCCGGCGAGGAAGACCTCGACGAAGAGCGCCTCCTCCTGGCGACCGCCACCGCCTATCCGGCAGAGGTCCAGCAGATGCGGTGGCTGACCGAGGCGGACTTCCTGCTGCCGCTGCACGCCGCGCTCTGGCAGTCCATCACGGCGCTGGTCCACCGCGGCGACATGGTCGACCCGGTCACCGTCCTCGGCGAGGCCCAGCACCGCGGGCTGCTCACCGACTCCCTCACCCCCAAAGACCTGATGGCCCTGGTCTCCACGCCCGCCGGCTCCCCCGAGTACTGGGGCGAGAGAATCCTCCAGCGCGCCCTCCTCGCCCGCGCCCGCGCGGTTGCCGACCGGATCACCGCCTACACCGACGACACCACGAACACCCCCCACCAGCTCATCACCGGCAGCCGCCGCGCCCTGGCCGAGCTCAACTCCCTGCGCACCCGCTGGAACCGCGCCACCACTCCAGCCCCATCGCCCGCCACCCGGCCCTCGGCACGCCCCACCCCGGCCCCCCGAGCCGGTCCGCCCAACTGGCCGGCCTTCACCTCCGCACGCGCCCACCGATGACCTCAATCACCGGACCCGGCCAACCCACCAGCCGGGACCGAACCCGAATCGAGCCCCACCTCCATGTCCGACCACCCGATCGACGCCCACGTCCGCTTCGACACCCACCCCGCCCACACCAGCGCCGTGACCGCCACCCTCACCGGCACCCACCACCGCGCCGCCCAGGCCATCCTGGCCGCCCGCGGCTTCGAGAACCTCGACGACCACACCATGGTCCTGGCCCGGATCGACCACGAAGAGCCCTACTGGGCCCACCAAGCCACCCACGCCCTGCACGCCGAAGGCATCACCACCGAGATCACACCCCGGCTACGTGAAGCCATCGACGAGGAATGGACCTGGGCGAACTACCCCATGCACTGGCTGACCCGCGCCGAGGTACGGGAGGTCTCCAACGCAGCCCAGACCATCTACGACGACATCCGCCACGGCCGGCTCATCATCCACGCCCATGCCCACGACGGCTGGACCACCGTCGCCATCGGCACCTACCTCGACGGAGGGACCGTCGCCCTGCACGGCGAGAACCACCTGCGCTCCATCGCCGACAGACTCGAATCCCCCGCCCAGGCCCTCGCCTCCTTCCAACGCCTTCACGGCGACGCCGTACGCCCCGGACCCGCACCCATGACCGACATCGAACAGCAGACCGCCCAGGCACGCACCAGCCTCCGTTCACCCGACACGGCGCAAACCCCCGCCGCCCCGCACGTCGAGAGGGTCCCCTCCTACGAAGCCGACCCTGGCGACCACGAAGCCCTGCTGAACGACTTCCTCACGGAGAACAACGACTGGGAGAAGTACCGCACCTGGTCGGACGAGACCACTCACGCCGTCCACGAATCGCTCACTCTGCGTGCCGAGTTCGTCCACGAAACCGGCCCCCGCGACACCAACTGGACGCTCGCCGCCTACGAATCACCCGTCGGCGAGCGCCTCTGGCACGCCACCGTCACCGCCAGCACCCCCGTGGAGATCCTGCGCACCCTCCTAGACACCCTGGCCTCCGGTGACGCCTCGGAGATGGCAGTGGGCAGCCCGGTCTCCGAGAAGACCATCGCCGAGGCAACCCGCCCGCTCGCGAGCGCGGGCTGGGAGCACACGGTCGACGGCCGCTGGATCCGGTGGGAGGCACCGGGCGAGGACGCCGCCGGCGTCCAGTTCGACGCCTTCGCCGCCCAGCAGCCCAACAGCCCGCTGCCGACCTGGACCGTCTGGGGCGGCAACGCCGTCCACCAGCCCACCTGGGCACTCCGCTTCTCCCCGTACACCCCGGCGGCCGTCCTGCAGGACCTCACCTTCGAACTCGTCGAAGGGCAAGGACGCCGCCAGGTCCCCGCTGCTACGACTTCGCGACCAGCGATGCTGACTACGCCCGCCCAGGCGCCCGCCCCTCCTGGGCGGGCGCCTGCAGCCGATTCCACCCGGACCCGCTGAACCGTCACCGCCCCAGCCGAACGCCTGCCTGAGAGGGCCGTGCACTGAAAGTGCCGCCCTACGCATTGTCGGTCCGGTTCGCGCAGCAAGAGCCTGGGCCCAGCGTGAAGGCGCTGGGCCCAGGCTCCTCTGCCGTCACCCAGTGATGTGAGCGACAGCGTCGTGGCTGTGGATGCTCTCAAGGTTTCGAACGCGTACAGCATGCTCCAGGCCCCGTTCGCGGCAGGCGAGGCTGACGTCGCGCGCCATGTCCTCGACGAACACGGGGTGGTCGTACGCCTGCATCGTCAGAACGCGTTCGTCGGGCCGCTTGACCAAGGGCACGACAGGGGCGGATGCACACTGTCCCAGGATTCGTACAGCCTCGTGCACCCCGAGGGGATAGGGCGTGTCCCCGTGCCCCATCACGGACAGCGTGACGCGGCTGCGCTGGTTGTGGGCGCCGTAGTCCGAGATAGCTTTCGAGCACGGGCACAAGCTCGTCACCTCGGTCGTGACCGAGGTGATCACCGTCGTGTCGCCGTCGTCCCAGCGTCCTTCGAAACGGGCGTCGTGGACCTGCCACGACTCAGCGCCACTCGCGGGCGCGATCACGCTGGTACTCAACGGGACATCGATCGTGACTGCGAGTGCGGGCGCGTCGAGGAGGTCGGCACCGACCTTCAGGACGTACGGCAACTTGCGCGGATCGAATCGACGAAGGTGATCGTGTGCGAGAGCGACCATGCGGCTCATGTGGGTGCCCCGGCGGTCGTGCTGCAGCCGGACAGTCACTTCGATCTCGGCGATGCCATCCTGGCGGAGGTAGCCGTCCTCGAAGGACAGCGGGTAGCGCAAGCCGCTGATGCCGACGTCGTCGATCGCGATGCCGCGGGAGTCGGTCTCGTTCTGGATGTCGTGCATGATTACTCGCCCCGGTAGGTGCAGCCGGATGTGCACGTCTCGCGGACGGTAAGGGCGGAGAGGCCGGGCAGTGTCGGCTTCAGCCGATCCCAGATCCAGCGGGCGAGGACCTCGCTGGTCGGATTCTCCAGACCCTCGATCTCGTTGAGGTAGTAGTGGTCGAGTCGCGCTTCGATGGGCTTGAAGGCGCGCTTGACGTCACCGAAGTCCATGACCCAGCCCGACTCGGCTCCGACGGGCCCCTCGACGTGGACGATGACCTTGTACGAGTGCCCATGCAGGCGCGCGCACTTGTGGCCCTCGGGCACATTGGGCAGGCGGTGCGCGGATTCGAAGGTGAACTCGCGGAAGATTTCCATTACTGAATTCCCAGATACTTGTGCGTCTGGAGAGAGAGGATCCAGCGCGGGTTCTTCATGCAGTAGTCGACCGTCGCCCTGGTGTTGGCTTCAACGTCCGGACCGTCCATGGGCTGGAGCCGGAAGTACTGGAAGTCCAGGTGCTCGAACTGACTGGGGTCGCCTCCCAACTGAGGGTAAACGAGCTTCAGTTCGTCTCCGCGCTCAACTACCAGTTCGGAGCCGATTTTGGGGCTGACGCAGAGCCAGTCGATGCCTTGCGGCGGTACACGGGTGCCGTTCGTCTCGACGGCAATCTCGAAGCCTCGGGCATGAAGAGCGTCGATCGCTGCCTCATCAAGCTGCAGGAGTGGCTCTCCTCCGGTGCACACCACGAAGCGGTGCTCCCTGGAGGCCGAGGGCCACGCCTGTTCCACCGCCTGTGCGAGATCGTCCGGGGACGCGAAACGGCCGCCGCCTTCTCCATCAGTACCGACGAAGTCTGTGTCGCAGAACTGGCAGATCGCACGGTGGCGATCCTTCTCCAGGCCCGTCCAGAGATTGCACCGCGAGAAGCGGCAGAACACGGCTGGACGACCTGCATGACTCCCTTCGCCTTGAAGGGTGTAGAAGATCTCTTTGACCAGATAGGTCATTCTCACGCGCCCTGGTACTGCACGGGGTCGGTGACACCAGCTTCAGCGAACCCCTTCAGCCGGAGCAGACAGGTCTCGCAGTGCCCGCAGGCCCGACCCTGCTCGTCGGGGTCGTAGCAAGAAGACGTCAGGGAGTAGTCCACGCCCAGGCGCAGTCCCTCGCGGACGATGTCGGCCTTCGACATGGCGATGAGCGGCGAGTGGAGTTTGAGTTCCTGCGTCCCCTCAACGCCTGCACGGGTCGCCAGGTTCGCCATTTTCGCGTACGCGTCCATGTACTCGGGACGGCAGTCCGGGTAGCCGCTGTAGTCGACGGCGGTCACGCCGGTGAAGATGTCGCTCGCGCCGACAGTCTCCGCGTAGGCCAGCGCGAAGGAAAGGAAGATGGTGTTGCGTGCCGGTACGTACGTGATGGGCACGCTGCTGCCCGTGTCCTTGCTGCTGACGTCGTCCAGAGACTCGTGCTTGGGAACCTCGATCTCCGACGTGAGAGCCGAGCCGCCGAAAACTCGCAGATCGATGTCCGCGATGACGTGGCGAGCAACCCCCTGCGCCCCCGCCACCCGCTTCGCGGCCTCAAGCTCCACACTGTGCCGCTGGCCGTAGCGGAAGCTCAGCGCGTACGGCGTGTAGCCCTGATCCTTGGCAATCGCCAGAACGGTCGTCGAGTCCAGGCCGCCGCTCAGTAGAACGATCGCGGGACGCTCCGCCATGCCCTGCTCCCTAGTTAGCTCCGTGTGTACCGCTGCAGCTTACGGGAAAAGTGACAGGTAGAGTGACGCCAACAAACTTCCAGTTATCGGCGTCGGGAGCAGAGCCGCGTGAGGCAACTTTCACTGGTCGTCACGTGCACGGACCGCAAGGCAGCTGCACCAGAGGCCTCACTGCACGCAAGGTCGCTCCCGGCCGGGACAGTGAAAGAACGCTCGGCCCTCTGGAAGGAGCGTGTCGAGAACGCCGCCCGCACGCACTCCCTCACCGAGCTCTACCGCGGCGATCACTGGACACAGTCGCGTCGGCTAACTGCAGCAGCTGCAAAGGCGGGATTCGACGCGCAACTGTGGGTGGCGTCCGCCGGCCTCGGCCTGCAGCCGGTATCTGCAATGGCGCCTTCCTACGCGGCGACCTTCAGCACCCGACACGCCGACTCGGTCGCTTCCTCAGCGGCAGACAGTGGTCAGTGGTGGCGGCACCTCCAAGAAGGAGCTGGGCGCGCAACCTTGCAGGGACTCGGCCAGGGCGGCCCGGTGCTGCTGGTGCTGTCCGAGGTCTACGCGAAGGCGATGGAAGCAGAGCTGCGAGCCCTCGGTGAAGTTGCGAGCGAGGCTCTGATGGTCGGCGGCGTCGAGGAGATCCCCGGCATCCAACGAGTCCCCTCCGATGCAGGGTTGCGCCACGCGCTCGGCGGAACCCTGACGAGTCTGAACGTGCGCATGGCCGCGTCCTGGCTCCAGTACTGCGAACACAGACGACTGACCTCTCCGACGACCAACGACTCCTGGCGCAAGTGGGCGGCGAGCACGTCTAAGCCGGAGCAGCACAACCGCGAGCCCATGTCGGATGAAGAGGTCATCACCTTCATCAAGGAGCAGATCACCTGCTCACCCGGCATCTCACGGACGCGACTCCTGCGTGCACTGCGAGACAGCGGCCGAGCATGCGAGCAGAGCAGATTTGCCGGGTTGTTCATCCGCACCATGGGGGAACAGTGACAGAGAACCTGATCAGACGCAGGGCCCTGCGCATCGAGCAGAACCCCAAGATCCCCCTGTACCTGTTTGCACTCGAAGCAGGGGAAGTCGACCTCGTCGCCGATGTCGCGCGGATCTCGCGTGACGAGGCCGGCAAGCTGTTTGGCTATCAGCGCCCCGAGAAGAAGCACCACGTCAAGCAGATCTTGGAATACCTAGATGGTGACGACGTGCTCTTTCCGAACGGCCTCATTCTCGCGCTGCCCCCCGCAGTGCGCTTCAAGGGAAGTCGCGGCCCTAACCCAAGCGACGGGCTCGCAACCATTGGCACCCTGGAAATTCCCCTCCCGGAATCACGGGAAGCGCCACGCCCAGCCCTCATTGTCGACGGTCAGCAGCGGAGTCTGGCGCTTGCTCGCACCCGGAACTCCAAGATGCCAATCACCATCGCGGGATTTGTAGCCGAGGATCTGGACATTCAACGCGACCAGTTCCTGCGCGTCAATACAGTGTCACCTCTTCCCGGGAACTTGGTCTCAGAACTCCTGCCAGAGGTGAACACCCAACTGCCTACGCGGCTCTCGGCCCGCAAGCTTCCAGCAACTCTAGTAAATGCACTAAACCAGGATGGCGACTCACCCTTTAAAGGTCTGATCAAGCAGGCGTCAACCGTCGCCAGCAAGAAGCCAGAGACCGTCGTTAAAGACAATAGCCTTCTTCAGGCAATCACGGAATCCTTGTCGGCTTCCGGGGTTCTCTTCCCTTACAAAAACTTGTCCAGTGGAACGACCGACACGGCAACTATCCGCAACATTCTCGTTGTTTACTGGACTGCAGTGAGGGACACGTTTCCTGACGCATGGGGAATCTCCCCGACCAAGAGTCGACTGATGCATGGCGTCGGTATTCGCTCCATGGGGCGCCTCATGGATCGCGTCATGGAGCGGGTGTTGTTTGAAGCAGACATCAACTCTAACGACGTCTACGACAGGGTTATGGCGGAACTGGCGCTTGTTGGGCCCCACTGCCACTGGACCAAGGGGCGCTGGTCCGAGATCAACTTCTCCTGGAATGAGCTAGAGAACGTCACGAAGCACATCAACATCCTTTCAAACTATCTGATCCGTGTTTACCGTGAGTCAAGGATGAGCGCATCGTGAAGTTCTACTTTCCAGACAGTCAGGACCAGGTGAGCCCGACATACGACTTCCTCAATGACGAATACTCTCCGTACCGGGTTCGACAGAGAGATGACCTCTACGCTCACCAAGCGGTAAATCCTGCCCCATACGACGGCATCCTAGTCAGCAAGGCCATCGTCGACGGATCCGTAAAGGGCGCAGGGAAATACAGCGCACCTCAGCGCGAGCGACTCTACAGACTTGGAGTGCGAGAATTCTTCAGACTCCCCAAGGAAATGAGGAGCCTCGGGGATTGCGGGGCGTTCAACTACATCGACGAAGAACGCCCTCCCTATTCTGTTGAACAGGTCCTCGACTTCTACCTTGGCTGCCAATTCAATTCCGGGATCAGCATCGACCATGTGATCTTCGGCTACGATCCCGACATCTCCGACACGGATGTAAACCCTGGATGGGCCAAGCGTCGCGAGATTTCACTTGAATTGGCCGAGGAGTTCATTACTGGCGTCAGGGCCAGAAATGCCAAAATTGTCAACGAGGATGACAAGCTCGAACCAGTCGGCGCCGCTCAGGGGTGGAGTCCAGATAGCTACGCGGACAGCGTCGTTCGACTCCAGAAGATGGGCTACAAGCGGATTGCCCTGGGCGGCATGGTGCCATTGAAGACACCCGAAATCATTGCCTGCCTTAAGAATATCGCTAAAGTCCGCGCAGATGAAGTTTACTTCCATTTGCTCGGAATCACCCGCGTGGACAGCATGGAGCGTTTTTCCAAGTACTATGTCGGAAGTTTCGACAGCACCTCAGCATTTCGCCAGGCCTTTATGGACGAGCGGAACAACTACCACACCGCTAACGGTTCCTACACGGCGATCAGGGTCCCGCAGGTCGATGGGAACCTGACCCTCAAGAGACTGATTCTCGCCGGCGTCGTCTCTCAGTCGGAGGCCATCAAGGCGGAGCGGGAATGCCTCCAGTTGTTGCGCAAGTACGATGAGCGCGACGCGGAATCCGAAGAGGTTATGGAGGCGCTGCGCGGCTATCAGGCGCTCCTTGGCGACGAAAAGAAGCTGAAGCACGTCGAGCGGTACAAGCCCACCCTTGACGATCGCCCCTGGGAGGACTGCCCATGCGATCTATGCAAGGAACACAAGATCGAGATGGTCATCTTCCGCGGAACGGAGCGAAACAAGCGCCGCGGATTCCATAACATGACTGTCCTGGAAGCCAAGATGCGCAAGCTGTCGTTCACATAATTACCCAGACCGCGCATAAGACTCTTAAGTATCTCAAACAGGAGATGATGTGGCCGACCGCTACGAGCTCAAGCTACCCGCCCTCAAGGTGCGCCAAGGCAGCAAGGAGATCTACTGCTTCGCAGTCGACGGCAAGAAGCTGCACGACTTCGCCGCCGTCTCGCGCATCCGCCGAGACGACGAGAAGCGGTTGCAGGGGTACCAGCGGCCGGAGGTCCTCAGCCACATCCGCTCGATCCGCCGTTACCTCGAATCCGATGGAGCGATGCTCCCCAACGCGGTGGTCCTCGCTTTCGACGAGCGAGTGAAGTTCGTTCCCGCGGGTCGTGGCGGCGCCGTGGAGTACTCTGTGCCCGGTGAACTGGTCATCCCCGTCGACGAGTCACTAGCCGACGAAGACAAGCCGGCATGGCTGGTCGACGGACAGCAGCGAAGCGCCGCGATTAGGGATGCGGACCTCGCTGAATTCCCAGTCGCCGCGGTGGGCTTCATCGCTTCCGGGCAGGCGGAGCAGCGATCGCAGTTCATCTTGGTCAACTCGACCAAGCCGCTCCCCAAGGGGCTTGTATACGAGCTGCTGCCTGAGACGACTGGTCAATTGCCGCGTTCTCACGAGCGTCGCAGGCTCGCTGCACGAATCATGTCCCTCCTGAATACCCAAGATGGGCCCTTCTACGGGAGGATCAACAGCCCTACGTCTCCCAAGGGCAACATCAAGGACAACAGTGTGCTGAAGATGCTGGAGCACAGCATCTATGAGGGCGCGCTGTTCCAGTACCGCAATGCCGCCGACGGCACCGGGGACGAGGGGCGCATGCTCGCGCACCTCCAGGCATTCTGGAAGCCCGTCTCGAAAATCTTCGAGGACGCGTGGGGCAAGCCCCCGAGGGAGTCGAGGCTGACACACGGTGTGGGCATCCAGGCCATGGGCTTCGTCATGGACCGGCTCACCACCGATATCCCGGTCGACAAGGTCAACTGGGACGAGGTCCGCTCCGTTCTGCGAGGCCTCGAAGAGCATGTGGCGTGGACGTCCGGCTCCTGGACGTTCCCAGACGGCCAGGAGCGCCGCTGGAACAGTCTGCAGAACACGTCCCACGACGTACGGCTGCTCAGCACTTACCTGCAGGCCCGAGTCCGGAAGTAGTACCTGACGATGTGCCCTACCAAGGTGGCCGCCCAGGTCCTGGGCGGCCACCTTGCTGTCAGGACGCTGCCGCTGCGGCGCGAAGCTCGTCTACCGCCGCACGCAGAAGAGACGCCGAGCCGCTACCGTTCGCGTACCCAATGTGCTCGGTTACCGCGTGCTGATCGATGAAGCCAGTCGCCGCGTGCTTCGCGCAGCGCGTGGCCAGAACAATCGCGTCAGCCGTGCGGGCCTTCTGGCGCAGTTGCGGCGTGCCGACACGGTCGGAGGCAGTCGTTACCTTCACGGCCGGCGCAAGTCGCTCAACCTCTTCCCGACAGCGGGCGAGTACGGCTTCGTCCAGCGAGTACAGCAGCAATGTCAGCGGCGGGATTACAGACGACGAATCGTCCTCACTGCCTTCCCCGGAGGGAGACTCCCACTCGAAGTCGATGCCGAGTTCTTGGGAAAGGCGCTGCGCGAAGGCAAAGTCCGCCTGGTTGAGGCGCTGTTGATGCAGCCAGAGGGGTTCCAGGAGTGCGTACGCCAGATTGCTGCGAGCCTCGTTGCTGGGACACGCGGCAAGGAACAGGCGATCGACGAAGTCGAGCGCGACCGCAGCCCGTTCAGCAGCGACCCACCGGCTCCGCTCCGACCCGATCTCCTCAAGGAGTTCCCTGTACTCAGTCTCCGCCGGGGCTGCCCGGAGGGCAATCTCCGTCAGCGCCTGCAGGACAGCAAGATCGCCTGGACCGAATCGGTCGAAGGTCAGCGCGTTCCGGATGAACGCGTGAGCCGTCTGACCCGCTGGCGCGTCGTATCCCACGGCGTCGATGAAGGCTCCGACTGCGCTCCATACCCTGTCCGCCTCGTGATCCTGCAAGCCATCCAGGAACTCGGCAAGCGCCGCATCGTCGGTGGCCGGGCTCTGCCAGACCATCCATGTACGGTCCTCCAACGCCGCCTTGCCGTCAGCGTGGCCTGCGGCAATCGAACTCAGCAGACTGCTCCAGGACGTAACTGGCGTCGATGCCTCTGCTGGAGGTTCAGCCAGGATTTCCTGTGGCTCGGGAACCGGAGCGGTTGTTACTTCCGCCGGCTGGACAGTCGGCAGCAACTCCGTGACGTGGTCCCATACGAGAGACGGGATCTCATCCACCCGACCGCTTGCCTCGACTGATGTCGCGAGGCGTTGCAGGGTAGTCAGGTCCTGACGGATTCCAACCGCCAGCAGCAGTACGGTCATTGCCTGCGGCCCGTACGCACTGGCGTCGCTGGGGATCAGATCAGGGACAACCCTCCCTGATTCGACCAGCTTGCTCTTTGCAGCGGTGAGGTCGTTTTCCGTGAGCGGCCGCTCCAGCGCCACTGAATAGACGGCATTGAGGATCGCTTCCTGTACTGGCGCCGGAGGGTTCTGGCGAACGATGTCCAGCAGTCCGGGGAAGGCCAGGACATCCGCGCTCCGCCCCAACCGGTCCAGCCTCTTGATATGCAGGTTAGCCAGGTTGGTTGCCGTGATGCCGCCACCTGCGGCCAACTGCTCAAGCGCATCGAGCGAAGCGGAGTCTCCGCCGGCCGACAGGGAGGCATCGAACTCGGCCAGGAGCCGTCCCATTGGCTTGGCGAGTCGCCACAATCTGGGGGGCCGGCTTGCGACGGTCCGCTGCATGAGTTGCAGCGCCTCAGCGAGGTTCGTGCGGTGCTGGCGTGTCTTGCCGGTGTCGAGTCGAAACGTGACGCGAGGACCGAAGAAGTCCAGGATCGCCTTCTCGACCGGATCATCAGGAGCGAGTGGAGCCGGGCGGAGTCCCCGTAGCGGGTCGAACGCGATGTACGTCGGGCCCGCGAACGAACGGATCAAGTCGGCCGTCTTCGCTGCGTCCGCAGTATCTCTCGCGATGACGTACATCACGAACCAGTCCCGGTCGGGGTAGGTACGAGGCAGCACGATAGGAGCGTCGTCCCCACGGCGGAAGGCTTCCACGAACGGAAGGGTCCGGCCAGCGTGCTGGTAGGCAGGATCGAGGTTCGGCCAGACACGGTTTCCTGTTCCGAAGAATCGTTGCAAGAACTCCTCGGTCTGCTCCCGCGTGCGCTGTTGGCTCTGATTCACGCGCCAGCCCCCCACCGCTGCCTGAGGTCCAGCCGCGCCTGGCCCGCGTCCGGGCCGCCGACCTTGTACGTGACTGATTCGTCGTTCACCGCCATGCCGCGGATCGTGTAGTTCATCGACCCGGTCAGAATCCAGTCCTCCCCGCAGAGCGTCTTCTCATGGACATCTGGACTCTGCACGATGCGGATGTAGTCCCGTTCCGGGGCCGATTCCAGATGCTGCAGAAAGGCCGCATTATGCGGGGCAGGGCGTGTGACCACGTGTACACGTGCCTCAGGGCTCGCGATACGGGTCAGGGCCTCCGAAAGCCGCCAGCCCAGTGGCGGGACATCTCCGAAGAACGAGTCGTAGGCGCCGTGGCTGTTGTCCAGTACTTGGACGTCGGTAATCCACGGTGAGACCAACCAGAGTTCACTGCTCGGGTTCACCGTCTCAGCGATCAAGGCAGCCGACAGCATCGAATCGACACGAAGACCAGTGCGCGCTCCGATGCGGACGGTGCGTTCCAGGACGCTCACTGTGCTGCCTCCCGTAGTTCCACTCGCACTTGCAGTTGATCTCTGTGGCGCGCGAACCCGCGAACTTCGCCGAACACCTTCAGGAAGTCCCGGTCGATGGGCAGCGCCGGCACGCGTACGAGGGCCTGCGCCATTGCCGTGCTTTCCCTGGCTGGGCATACAAGCTGTACAGCAGCGCCTTCCGACATTGCCTTCTGGTAGGTCAGCGTCCAGTCGGTGCCTGTGACGTCGATCTGCGCGATGTTGTCGTCGTGTGCAGCCTGTACGAGGAGCCGGTCCAGCACAGGGGGCCCGACATAGGGCTGGTAGTGCTGGAGATCTTGGGTTCTGGCCTGTCGCCCGCGCGGCCAGAGCAGACTGAACGCCTGGTCCGCGGTCACTTCCCGCGAGCTGCTCACCGTGAGGCGTCCGGCGCCGGCGGCGTAAGCCAGGACGCGTGCGTCTATTTCGATGCCGAGGCGCTGTTCCAACTCGCTCCATGCATCGACAAGTCCCAGCGCTACCGCGTCTGTGTCGGGGCTGGAACCGGGGCGGAGGAGTCGAGTCGACATGGCGGACACTGCAGTACGCCGAGGAGGGCCATCCAGACGCTCCCAGGCCGCCCGAAGCCCCCGGAGGGCGGTGCCCGCCGCCGTGGAGTCCTCTGCGCTGCGCAGAGCACTCATCATCTGCGCGGCCTCACCGCCGGGCTCCTGAATGAGGTGTCGAAGGAGACGGGTCAGCGTCGCATCGACATACTCGTAGTCGCTGGGGGCAAGTGCACTGGCTACGAGTCCCCAGAACCGGCGCGGGTCTTCGCTGTAGTACTGCACAAGACGCTCGATGACCCCCAATCCTCCGATGGACGTCTCGCTCAACCACACGGTGGCCGGGTCGCCCAGGCCGTCTCCGGGCAGCACGTCGACGATTAGGTCGCCGTCCTGCGCATCGCGACAGGCCCGCTGAGCCGCCGTGGATATCGCAGCGGCCAGGGTGTCGCGATATGCGCGTTGCGCCAACTCTTCGGTGTGCGCGGCGACGTCGGGCGCGACCAGGAGTTCCGCTGCTCCGTCGAGTGCTGAGATGACGCGGCTGTCGTGGGACAACTCCAGGAGTGCGGCCACCAGGCGGTCCCCGTCTACGGGCTGCTCGGACTCACTGTTGTCCCGGTAGAGAACCTTGAAGATTTCAGCGAGGTTTTGGCTCCACGATCCGTCGGCGAGTGAGGCCCTCACCTGCTCACCGGTGCGCGTGCCGTCCAGGCCGGCCAGGGCGAATGCAGTCAGATACACCTGAGTCAGCCACTCGCGCTGGAACTTGTTGGTGATCTCGGCAAGCGTCGGATCCTCGGCGACGGCGTGGGAGAACGCGAGAGAGCGCCATTGTGGAGAATCCAGATAGTCCCGTACGGCGGGATCGGTGAGATCCAGCGGCATGAGCCTGACGCGGAAGGCGTCAACCTCAAGCCGGAAGCCGAGGGCAGCCGGTTGACCCTGCACTTCGTATCGGACAGTTCGCTTCTCACTGTCCCCGCGCTTACGAGCGATCTCGCAGTCTGCCCCCATCGTCATGCGCCGTACCTCGATGGGGTTGCCAGCGGCGTGGGTTGCAAAGTTGACCGAGGCGATGCGCTGCGACCACAACGAAGGCTCTGGAACGTCCGCCGAGCTCAGGGACGCATCCTCTGGAACGACGATCTGCGTGCCCCAGCGAGGGATGCCCTGCGACCGGGTGTCGATCTCCTGAGGGGGCTGATCGAGGATGAGCTGCTGCGGGCGGAACACCTGAAATCCGGAAGGGCCGTGCCCGTGGGGAAACCACGTTCCTTCAGGATCGCCACTCCGGACGATGTCAGTGAGCGGCAGCGCGTCCGTGTCGACGGGAGGCATCGGAAGCCAGGTGCGGTGCTCGTCGCGGCGGTGTCCGTAGCGGCGGCTGACCCGCCCCGGTACCGCTTCGCGCAGAGCCCGGGCGATGGGAAGTTGCTCGATGCTGTCCCCCTCAGAGAAGGGCAGCAGCAGGTCAACCTCCGGCAGGTTCAATGGTGCGAACAACGACTGGGTGACGAACTCGGGAAGCATCGCGCCGTCCCGGGCCCCCGAGTCGTCGCGCAGCGGCCGCCACTGGCTGCGCAGCCGGCGGAGGGCTGTCGGCACTACGGCCAGGAGGAGCGAGCGGGGCTGCTCCCAGAGCAATGCTTGAGCCTCGTCGGCGCTGATACGGAGTGCCCGCACCAGATGGTTGGCGAGTTCATCCTGGAGACCGGAATTGTCCAGGAGCGCCTGGAGCAGCTCGGCGAGCATCTCGCTTGCCGCCTGATCCTCCTGGCGCACGACGCCGCCGCGGGGCGCCTTGAGCAGCTTGCGCGGGTCCGCCCACTGACGTCTGCTCCGGAGCTTGCGGCCAGTCCAGTCCAGGAGGGCCTGCGTGCCTTGAATTTTCAGCACAAACCGGTTGCCGATGGGCAACGTTCGGGCAGGTACCTCCGGGGCGAACAGCGTCTCGTACGCCTGGTAGGCAAGACGGTCTCGACCATAGTCCGAAAGTGTGACCACGGTGATCGGACGGGTTCCGCGCTGACGCCCGGCGCGACCGCGGCGCTGGATGAAGGCGGCGGCGTCGCGGGGTGCTTTGTGCTGCAGGACCAACCCGACCCGAGGATCGTTGAAGCCGACTTCAAGAGAGGCCGTGGCCACCGTGAGATCCGCGTTGTGGTCGACGCCCACATCCTGTGACGAGGTCCGGCCGATCCGTAGGTGGTGGAGGCGAAGGCCAGGATCGAGATCGTGCCCGATCTTCTCGACCATGTCCCAGGACTGACCATCCCGGTAGCGGGCATCGTGCTCGTCCCGATCTGGGGAGCGAAGGCCAGCGAGCACAGGCTTCCAGCCACTGCGACCGCCGGACCGGTACTGACCTCCCTCCGCATCACGGAGATCGTCGTAGAAACGGTTGGTTACGTCGAGATCGTCGGTGAACAGAAAACCCGTTGAGCCGTAAAGGAAGCGGTCACTTTCTTGGTCCAGCGTGCGTCCGAAGAGCATCGCGGTCTGGATCGATGTGGACAGCAGGCTGGCGCCGGCGACGGGGTCGCCACGTAGTGCGAGCGCGTACTCGCGGCCTTCGGTCTCCATGGCGTCCTCAGCCGGTTCGATCGGCTCGACGTCGCCCGGATGCAGCCCGATCAGTTGGGCGAAGAAGTGTCTGGCGTCTCGCAGCGTGGCGCTCAGACCGACGAACGTGACGGGCCGGCCAACCGCTTCACGCCAACGACGGAGAAGGAGGGCGACCTGTGCCCCGTGTACGCCGGTGTACGTGTGAACCTCGTCAAGGAGGACAAGGGCGGGGCCAGGGTTGCCTCCGCGCCACCCGAGCAGGCGCTCGAGGTAGCTGTCAGCACTGGCGCGGTTGAGGGTCTCGGTGGTGGTGAAGAGTAGATCTGGCTCGTTGGCTTTGAGCGACTCGCGCGTGAGTGCGAGGCGCCCATCCTTGATGGTGTGGCCGCACTTCACGCAGGTCAACTGCTCGCGCCCCTGGAGCCGATCGCTGTCGGACCACACCAAGTCACCGGTCCCACATTCGGGATTTGGGCACGGGAGGTATGGGCAAATGGCCCCCTCAGGGGTCCGCGCCCACGCTCCGGCCACCCTGCCACCCGGTTCCAATTTCAGGTCCCGCGCGTTCCAAGGGGTGTTGCCATAGAGCGCGCCGATACGCAGAGCACGACGTCCCTGCGCACGCAGGGCTCCCTCGATGCCGTCGGCCCCACGAATTGCTTCCCGGAGTTGATCTCGTAGGAGCTCCAGGCGGGGATAGAGGGCAAGGGTGTGTACCCGGGACGTTGTACCAGGGCGAGCGTGCTCCGCCATCGCCGCGAATGCCGGCAGATAGAACGCGAGGGTCTTACCGCTACCCGTACCCGCGCCGACAATGATTCCCGTTGATCGCGGACCACCGAGCGCCTTGAACACGGTGCGCGTGGCGTCCAACTGGAAGCGAGCCAGTTTGTAGTCCCGCACGTGGGCTGCCGCGACGTGCTGTTGCAGGTCACGCCACTGGTCAACGCGGGCCAGCTCCGCCAGGGCATCCTCTGCGGGGATGTCACGGCGGGGGTAGCGGCGCGGCGCGACGTGGAGTCGGTAGTCGGCGACCAGACGCTTCTGCTGCCGCCACCAGCCCCGGTCGGGTTGGCTGGCCCATCCGCCTCGCGCAAAGAGTTGTCGTAGCCCGGTAGTCAGCCTCAGGGTCTCGGCCAGCCGGGTGCGGTACCGCGGAGGCGAGACAACGGGGACGGGCACTTCGAACAGCAGGGTGCGATCGAGGCACTCCTCTAGCACCTCGTCGGTCGAGGCCCCGGGCGGTGCGTCCTGTCGGGTGACAAGGAGTTCGTCGATGGTCTCCAAAACCTCAGCTTCAGAGAGGGCGCTCTCCGTCACTCCCCAGGAAAGCAGGGGGAGTTCGCGGTCTTCCAGCCGGTTGAGAAGCGCATTGGCGAACCCTTGCTTGATAAGCTGTGTCACGCGCCCTTCCTTGTCAGTGCGACTTGGCCGTCCATTGCAAATTCACGCAAGAGGGCAATTTCCTGGTTCGTGATGTCGAATAGAGTTGGAGCCGGGCGACGGTCGAGTCGTTCAAGAAGCGCGAGGAGTTCCGCTGGCGGCTCCTTCGCATCACGCAGTGATTCTGCGAGTGCTTCGCATTTGGTCACGAATAGGGTGATGTCCCCGGCGGTAACGGTCTTGGCTGACGCGGTACGTTCAAGATCAGTACGACGCGATCGAGCCAATACTTGCTCCTGCGGAGGCAACATCGGAATCCGTGCCAGAGGAAGCGAAGCCAACTGGCGACCTGACCACTCGGTCCATGCTGCGAGGTTCTCTTCTCGGATGGCGTCGGCTGCCGCCTGGACCTTCCGCCTGGCCGTGTTGAAAGCCTGATCGCCAGGCCACCCGTTCTGAGCCCTCCGCGCGAACGCCTCAAGCCCGTCGCTGGCCGCCAAGAGGCCGGGGCCCGTTGCTGCACCCTGGTTCTTCAAGGCGAGTGCCACTGTGACTTCCTTCCGGAGCTCCGCCAGGCGTGCACTCAGTTCGCTGATACGCGACGAAACCCGGGCTGCCTCCTTCACGCCCGCCTCGCCCTCAGCCAACTGCCGGGCTCGATCCTGCAGTTGCAGCGCCATCTCATACACAGGTCTCTGTGTCACTCGGCGTCTCCTTCCAGCGTGGCGGAGGCTCGGGCTGACCTCGATGCATCAGAGGCCAATCGTGCTACCCCATTCCATTCATCGAGCACGGTCTGCATAGCGAGAGAGACGCTGTCGACTGCAGTGCTGCCCGTTCGCGCGTCAGCCCTCCTGAGTGCAGCTTCCAGCCACGATTCGCTCTCGGAGAGCAAGAAATGGATGTCCTGGATGGCTGTTCCGCGGTCCTGCGCTGCAGCAGCAATGCGAGCGGCCTGTCGGGCTCGGTCAGTCCGGTTTTCATCCGATGCTCGGGCGAGGTCGTCTTCCAGTTCGGACACCGCGGTCCATTCGACCTGCTTGCCCCGCTCAAGGAGTGACTCGAAGCGGAGTGTTTGGTCCGTTCCGAGTGGCATCAGCCCGCCGACCTCCTGGGCCGTGGTGAGGGCGCCCTCGATCGCGGTGAGCGTGTGTGCGCTGTTGGTGCCGCGAGGGTGCCACTGCCGGATCTCCGCCAACTGGTTCTCAAGCAGGTTCAGTTGCTCGTCCACCAGGACAGACAGTGCGGAGAAGCCGGTGACCCCCTTCTGCACCCACGATGGGACCTGTGTCCTGTCGAGCGTCCATTCCCACTGAGATGTCGTCCGCTTGAGTAGCGGCAACATGCGGGCAGCGTCAATCATCCGCACGGCCCCGGTCACGCCCTGCGCGACACCTACGGCTTCCCTGAGCCGCTCAACGAGAACAGGACGCGCATCCAGGTGACGCTTCAAGATGTCGTTCCACTGCTTTGTCCTCAACGCAACGTCCGCCCGCTCCCATCCCTGACCTTCGTCCAGGACAGCGGTGAGTAGCGCGGCGGCTTCCATCCCCGGGTACGCCTGGCCGGCGAGCATCGCGCCGAGTAGAGAAGCACGTAGGCCAAGTACCAACTGCTCGTCGGAGATCTCCAGGTGACGTTGAACGCGTGACGTGAGGGCTGGCGCGTACTGTTCGGCGTAGGTTGCGAGACGCCGTATGTCCTGGCTTCTGACCTGTCCCTTGCCCGACTCGGCGCACAGCAGACTTTCGAAGAAGTAGCTGTCCTTGGCTGTGCGTCCGAAGCGGATGGGCGCGTCAGCAGCGCCGGCCAGGCGCTCGTCCGCCCCAGCTACTGAAACCACTGTTGCGTTATTGGGCCAAGCCCCTCCTACTCCTACCATCACTCGCTTGCCTTGCTCGTGCATCAGCGGTGATTCCCAGCGGTATCGCTGCAGCACGGCCGTCGCGATGATAGTGCGGACGTTAAGTGCGGTGGAATTGTCTAGGACTTCTTCGTCGGTAAGCCAAACATTGACCGTTTCCAGCTTCTTCTTGAGAGATCGAGGAATGCTGTCCGTGTCGGAAGCAGGCTCGGTTTCCCTGTCGAGGGATTCGTCGAGATGCCTCTGCGTCGAAGGTGGACGTGCCCCTGTCGGGATCCGCCGCGATTGGCCGTCCAAGGGAGGCAGAGAGAATGCTTCCAGGATCGTGCCATCGATCGTATTGGCGTCCGCGGGAGCGTCTCCCCAAAACAAGAGAAGGGACTTTCGTCGCTCCGGGTCGACGCGATCGTTCTCGTCAATGAAGGCATGCGCCTCTCGGCTCAACACTTTATCGATGTCAGCCCTCGAGAACCGGCGTCGAAATTCAGAGTCTGGGAATTCACCTCGCCGGATGGATTCGGCGTGATCGATCAGCAACGGTCGTACGACACTGCCGAGAACGGTTCGAGGAACGAAAGACCATGGCTTCTTCGGGTCTGCGGTTGAGTGGACGGTTCTGACGAGAGCAGACGAGTTGAAGGGATACAGGCCGTACCCTTCTGGCGTGACACCGAAGGCGTCGTGGCATCGTTCCTGGAGAGGACAACCTTCACACGCGTTGGGTGTTTCGCCGTCGCGAGCGCGCTCCAGCGCGTCCCGGCCCACGCGAGCTGCGTTGAGATAGCGTCCGACGAACGAAGAGATTTCCTGGCTTCCGGTGTCGGTCGCACTGAAGGGGACATCGAGGTTGTAGACGTACCCAGCGGTGGCCCGGATTCGGGTGAGCGCCGTCTCCGGAATCTGTTCCAGGTAGCCCGGCGTGACAGCCATGAGCGTGCGGATGGGGGCGAGCGACGTGCTTCCGTCCCGATTTGCTGCCTCGATCACAGCGTCCAAGAGATCTTGCTGGACTCCCTGAATGAGAGCAAAGTCCTCGATGAGGAGGATGATTTCCTTTCCGCGTCGCTGATACTCCTCGCGGACTTGCATCATCGCGTCCAAGAGGCGCCCCGCGCCGAGGTTGGCCGCATTCTTAACCGCAGATTCCAAGTGCTTGTTGAGTAGGTCCACGGCGGTGGCCTGGAGGTCGTCTCGCGTGGCGATCTGGTTAAGCAGGCGAGCGACCATATCTGAAGCGGCGTTGTCGTAGTCGACATCCAGAGGCAAGTCTTCAAAAGTGAAGGTCTCAGGACGCTCGTCCTGCCCACTGCGGCGATCCCTGAGAAGCTGAGCCGCAAGCCGCGGAACAAATTTTCCTTCCGACAACATGTGCTGTCGAATGAACGGGTCGTGCAGCATCGCTGCCAGCCTCCCTGGGCCGGCAAGTACCCGTCCTGGTCCCGGGATATCCTTCGGCACTGTCGCGGATAGAAGCTCACTCAATTCATTGAGGATGCGACGGCCGAGCGACTCTTGATCGATGTCGGCAGTGAACCTGTCGACATCTTCCTTGAGTTGCGCTAGCTCACTGCTGTCCGCCTTGGCGATGAGAGCCTTGACCACGGCCTTGAGGCTGGTCATGGAGCGTTCGAGGTAGATGACCTCGTGGGTGTCCGAATCTGGAACGAAGGTTGGGATATTCTCGCGCGCCCATCGGATTAGATGGGACTTACCGGATCCTGAGTCTCCCAGGACCAGCATGAGGAGGGCGCCTGAATCGGACTTCTTGGTGAGGAAGTCGTTGACTACAGACCGTTCATTGATCAGATCGCCGATCGGCTGCACCTGCTTGTCCTCTGAGACCAAGGCACGCTTGATGCGCAAAGGTGCATGCGTGGCAAGGAAGACGGACCGGTGGGGGCTGATGGCCTCGGTGTTGATCGTTGCAGATGCGGTCGGCGGGTCCCAGCAGAGCATGCCGCGGAAGTCAGCCATTGATGGCCTCCAGGATGGTGATGGCACTGACCGGTCGCGCAGATGACCTGTCCGGGTCGTGAACCTGGAGCACGTGCTGTGCGTCATCGTCGTGCTCAAGACGCAACCACTTCTCGTCTTCGCCACGCAGCAGCGCGAAGGAGAGAGCCGCGCCGGCCGTAGTGTCACCTGGAGAACGGAGTCCCACAGCCCGTGAGTGTGCGCCGCCCGGCAGCACGGGAAGCCTCTCACGAAGGATTCGCAGCACTTCTACAGCGTTCATCCTCACCTCGGTCTGCTGTAGTTCGGCCGCCGTCTGTCGGACCGCAGTCGTGCAATCGGGTACAAGTCTGTTTGCGCTTCCTTCGACTTGGAAGAGCGGGGGTGCGGCCAACCCCAAAGCGGGGGCCCAGTAGTTGAAGTGGTTCCACCGAGTTTCGTTGGAGAATACGGGACCTGCCTCCGGCCGCAACGCTTCTCGCTGGTCGTTCTGCACCCTGTACCAGTCCATCGGATCTGTCGGATCCAGCGAGAGCAGCCAGGCCAGTGCGCGGGTAAGGTCGCGAGGTCCGGTCTGGTCGGCAGAATCGCCGAGCGAAGTGTTCTTGGCCTGATCGAGAACCGCCTGGCGGAGTACGGAGTTGAACGCGGATACGTCCTGCCCGTCAAGTGTCGTAGCGGCACCAGCCAGAGAGAGCTGCTGATCTTCGCCCTCGATCCGAATCAGGCCCAACTCGTCGAGAGTGCTGATTGCCTTGTCGAAGGGCGGCTTGTCCTTCGTCTTCTCACCGCGAATTGACGGCGGGGACAGCAGAGAACGTGCCTCCTCCAACGATACTGCCTTCTCCAAATAGGCGAGCAACCGCACGACTGCCCATGCTTGAGTGGGCAAGGCTGCGCCGCGGGGATTTAGGAGCGTCATCAGATTTCCTCCAAGGCGCGGAAGACCGGAAGCTTGGCGCGGTGGATATCGATCAGCGGATCGTTGGTCCGATCCGGGTGTCGAGTGTGGCGTGGGTGAAGGAGGTACGTGATGTCCTCTGAACTGAACCGTGCTGCGGTGTCATAGTCCAGTGAGGGCGAGTCGTCCAGGATCCACACCACAGGGCCAGCCCATGACTTCAGCAACTCGGCATCCTCATCGAACACAACAGGGTATGTACGGGCTGCCTTACGGAGTACATCCCGGCACCGTGTCGTAACACCAGGGCCGCCTACGACGGCGATCCCGCGGCGCACCAGTCGCTCCAGGAGGCGGGGTACATGGAGACGTTGCTCCTGCTCGCCCTCCCACCACAGGCTCAAGCAGGACAGACCGTCACGGTAGCGGGCCAGTGGATCGTTGGGAGGAGGTACCGGGAAGCGCAACCACGGACGAGGCTCCCCGGCGAGCCTGTAGAAGCCGGACTTGTCTGGGCGCCCGGTCGCCCTACAGTTCGGGCAACCACGGCAGGTGACACGGGTAGGCAGGGAAGTTCGGCCTCGTCGCAGGCGGTAGTACTCCCCGAGTACGTCACCGATGCACTGACTTCCACCGAGTGCCTCTTCCAGACCCGTGAGGGATTTCTTCTGGTGATCCAGAAGCTTCTGCCGCTCTGCCTCGAAGCGAGATATGAATCGCTCCGCAGTGTTGACTTGAGGGTCTTTGATGGTGACTTCAGCCCGTGTCCCCACATTTTTTCTGAACTCGTCTACACGCTCTGCCCATACGGATTCGAGCTCTCCCTCTTCGCGTTGGGGCGGTTGAGGTACGTGGAGTTCGATCAGCTTGGCGCGAACCATAAGGTTGAGGACGCGAACGTTCCAGGACTTGTTGGTTTCGGAGTCCTCACTGACGTGGCTGGGGCGGGAATCCAGGTCGAGACGATAACGGCTGCCGCCGAGTTGCTGTTCGCGCCGGAACATGGCGTCCCAACGCTTCAGCGCCTTTTCAGAGGTGATGACTGGTTCGCTGCCGAGAGTCTCGGCAATGTCTCGGTCTCCGGGCGCCGTCACCATGTAGGCGACAGACGGGTTTCCGTCTCGCCCACCACGGCCGATCTCTTGGTAGTACCGGTCGACTGTCTCGGGTAGGCATGCGTGCAACACTGTTCGAACGTCCGACAGGTCTACGCCCAGACCGAATGCTGAAGTGCCTACGACGACGTCAAAGCGGGTAGAGAATATGCTGTCGTCTTCGGTAGATTTTCCTCCCCAGCCCTCAACGGCATCGCGGCGGTCCTGGTCACTTGAGTCACCGGTCACTTGAGTTACGCGGCAAAACCCAGAGGCCCGAAGGCGCTCCCCCCATTCCTTTGCGTCTCTCACTGTGGAGACGTACAAGGCCAGGGGTTTGGGCAGGAGCGACGCGGCCTCAAGGACCGAATCCTGTCGGCTTTGAAGCGTTTCGGATGCGCTGATGTAGTAGGTAGGCTCGTGGCGGAGTTGTGAAGCCCAGACGATCTGAGCTTCGTCTGGTCCGGCGAAGAGCTCCTCGAGCGTACCGACCTGTTGAGTGGTGAGGGTGGCACTCATGGCCACAGTGACGGGGGCCAGGCCGTCGGGAGCCTTGCTAAGCCAGGTGCGGCGGTGGCTGGACATCGTCTGGAACTCGGGTCGGAAGCCGTTGCCCCACTGCTCGACGAGATGAGCTTCGTCGATAACGAAGTACTTGAGCAGACCGGCTTCCGCGGCGTCTTCGAGTGGCTTGCGCAGTCCCCTGACGAGTGCCTCGGGCGAAGCGAATACTAGGCGCTGCTGGCCGGTGCGGATATCCTCACGGAGCTGCCGCTTGACGTCTTCGGGCAAGCCACCGACGTATGCATAGCGTCCTGTGGGGCTTGGGCGTCCCTGCGCTTCCATCAGCGGCCGGGTACGGCGTTCCATGTCGAGGGCAAGAACGACGGTGGGAACAACGACGACGGAGACGCCGGCGCTCCGGCTCGCCAGGATGGCCGGGGCCTGGATGACATCGGTCTTCCCATGGCCCGTGGGCAAGCAAATGATCACGGTACTGCCCGGCTGCGCGAGCGCAACCGCGCGCGCGGCCTGCCGCTGCCCGATCGACAAGTACTGGTCACGCGTGGGGCCGAGGGCTTCCCTCCAGAATGGGTCACCAGGGTAGGGCTCAAGGTGGCGGCGGTGCTCTGCGTCTCGCCCAAGATGTACCTGTCGAAGATCCACCCGAGCCACCGCTGCAGCGTCGCTCTCAGGCACAGGCGGATGCCACGGCTTTGCGGTGATGTACAAGCCGCGTTCGTTCGGCATCGCATCGCAGTGGATCTCGGACCACTGCTCGTGAGAGGGAAGCAGAGGGTGGCTGGGCACGACGAGGCCTGTGTTGTTTCCGCGTGCCTGCGCTTCAAGCAGGACCTGGCGCAGGAGGGCCGCCACATCCCTCCATCCCGATGTTCCGCTCTCCAGGCCGGCGAGGGCGTCGCGGAGCCGCCGAAGTGTGCCCCGGCTGTCGTCGTTCAGCGGCGGGACCGAAGGCCAGGCACGAAGCAGTTCGCGGGCTCCTGTCCAACTGTCGACGTTCAGGTCACCTTGCCGGAGGAAGGCGTTGCGTGCGTCACGAGTCATGCCGGACTCTCCTGTAGCCGCTCTTCACGATGCACGTGGCCGCGACGAGTCGCACGTTCGGCCGAGTTAGCCCTTCCACGAGGGCATCCGCGACGGACACGTCCGACAGGTAGCTCTCGGTGTCTCCCAGGAGGTGTCCGGCCGCCTGACGAGACTGGGCTTGGGCCTTGGCCACGGCGAGACGACGACGAGCCGACTGCTGCGCGCGGGCGCAGTGGGCTGCAAGGTCCGTCACTCGCTCAAGTTCATCAAGGGCGACTCCGTTGGCCGACCTTGCTGCTTTCTCGTAGTAGTTCCAGCCACCAAAGAGATCGATCAGTTCACGGATCAGCTTGGAGTTGTAGTTGTGGTCCTTGCTGTTGTCGTACGGCTTTTCAAGCCACCTGAGCGTCTGTTCGTCGGTGACCGCTTTCGTGCTGCCTGCGGGAACCCACACCTTGAGCGTGAAGGGTGGGAGGATCCGATCTGCCTGCCGCTGCAGCGCGGGGCGTGCCTTCTGCTCGTTGTCGACCAGCGCCAGGGCGCTTGTGATGTCGGCTTCCACCACGAGGTCGAAGCCGAAGTACGGCTCCAGTTCTCCCCGGTGGAGTGGATCAAGTCGCCAGAAGGCAGTGGCCTGACCGCGGTCGTCGGTGTAGATCACCGACGCCAGCATGTCGACCAGAGGATTGCCGATGCGGTACAAGCGCGTGCCTGGGGCGCGGAGCGCAGCGGCCCTAATGAACGCTGCTTCGGCGGCTTCAGAGGGCACCTTGGCTTTCAACGCCTGGTAGAGGTGTGGCGAGACCAGGGGCTGCGAAGCGAGGTTGAACTTGTGGCGCTCGCAGCCGCGTTCGATGCGGGTCCAGTGGCGCAGCTTGATGCCGGAGGATTCGTCGCCCGCATACATCAGGAGAGCGTCTTGCGTCTTGCGCCACGGTTGCTCGAACTTACCGAGGGTAGCGGCGATATCCGTCTCGTAAGCAGAGGACTCGTGGACGGATTCGAGCCTGTCGAATTTCGCGATGGCGGCCCGAGCAGCTCCGAGTTGGGCCGAGATCTCCTGTGTGGAGTTCGCCAGCCCTTCTGGTCCCTGCACGAGTGCTTTGGACCACACACCAGAGAGGTTCACTGCGATGGGGTCCTGCAAGGTGGACACAGACTCGGTGAAAATTTGATAGCCGTCCTGCAGCAGGGTCAGCCAGGCGCCGTTGAACTCCTCGGTGTCGGCAAGGACGAACTGGTCGGCAGGATCGTGTCCGGTCGCCTCGAAGTCGGGGTATCGGTCGATGCGGCCGAGACGCTGCTCAAGACGATTCGGCGACCAGGGAAGGCGCAAGTGCACTGCCGTGTCCGCGCTCTGCAGGTTCAGACCGTCGTCGGCTGAGTCGTCCACGACGAGAATGCGGGGCGGATTCTCCGTGCTCCTCGTGGCCCGAGTGTTCTTCCTACGTTGCGCCCGCCACGCGTCTACGGCCTGGTTCGATGCCTCAGAGCCGGCACGCCGAGTGTGCTCGGCGATAGAGGTGCCGGGAAGGCGACGGCTCAATTCTGCCGTGAGCTCCGACGCGAGTGAGCCGGGTCCCGCGAAGATCACGGTTCTGGCGGCCTTCGAGATCAGAGGCAGCAGCGCGTGAACGAGTTCGTCCATCTCGTCCTTCAGACCACCCTGGTCAAGCATTGCTTCGAGCCGCTCCACGAGCGCGACCTCGTGCGCGAACTGAGGCGGGCCTACAAGCAGTTCACGCTCCTGATCCGTGAGGCCAGCGCGAGTTGCCGCCTGTGTGTCTCGGCGTACACGCCACCGCATCGCGTCAAGGAAGTCCGTTGAAGGGCCACCGAGTCGCGAGGTGAGGACGCCGAGGAGGAGACCGTACTCGGTCTGCCGGTCATCGAGGCTCTCATCGAGGAGGTGATCCCACGTGTACCGCCGCCAGGTGCGGAGGGTCTCCGAGGCCAAGGAGTGCAGCGATCCCTCGCCGAGGACTTGGGGGCGAACCCGACCGCGGACTACGTAGGGGAGCAGGTCGGATTCTTCGTCGTCGCGAAGAATGCGAGCTCGGCGATGCCGAATTACCCGGCGGTCCAGTCGATATGTCTCGCTGATGTGAGCGCGGAGCGCTTCCACGCGCAGGGCGAGCTCAGGAGCGTCCGCGTCGTCGGCGAGTTCGTCGTATTCGTCGAGGAGATCGAGCACTTGGGGCGCCAGGGCCTCGAAGAGCGGGTCCTCGGGGATGACGTCCCTGATGCGGTCGATCGTGGATGGCAGGAGAGGAGGCAGCTTGTCATCAAGCCCGGAGACGCGGTCCGCGAGTATCTCGCGCAGCGCGTGACGGCGCTCGAACGCGTCCCGGTTCTCCCAGCCGTACAGGGCAGGGTCGAGCAGATGCAGAAGCGCGAGATGGGCTGTCGGGCCTGCCGTGACTGGAGTGGCGGACAGGAGTAGGAGCTTGGGCGCGGTGTGGGCCAGCGCGCACAGTTCGCGGTATCTCGGGTCGTCGTTGTCCACGTCATGAACCAAGTCGTGGGCCTCGTCTACCACGACGAGTTCACTGTCGTGGTACTGGGCCCACTTTTCCGGCGTCTCGTGGGATGTGAACCGTACGCGGGCGTCTACGAAGTCGTCGATGAAGAACTTCTCGCACATTTCGCTTCGCCACTGGCGCCGCAAGACCTCGGGAGTAAGTACGGTCACCCGGGCGCGCGGGTTGTCGATCAAGGTCTGCCGGATGACGTAGCCAGCTTGGATGGTCTTGCCAAGTCCGACCTCATCGGCGAGAAGGTACCGCTGAACAGGGTCGGACAACACGGTCAGTGCGGCATGGATCTGGTGGGGGTAGATCTCCACCGCGGACGACAGTAGGGCGGGGGTGCTGGCGCTGGCCGCGCGTTGGCCGACGAGGTTGTGAAGCAAGGGGAGCCGTGTGTTGTGGAAGTAGCCGGACTCGTTGCCACCGGAGACCAGCACCTGGAGAGGGTCGCGCACGGGCTTGTCCCACCGGACTCGAAGCTCGGCCTCCGGCACTGGAAGATCAGCTTCCGTGTTGGGGAAGTGCACGAAGTACACGGGGCGTTGAGCCATCTGGACGCGTCCGGCCAGCCAGGCGCCCGTGTTCGGATTACGCCAGAAGACGCGAGTCTCCCGCTGGAGTACGGCGTGCCGGCATGCAGTTGCTGGCATCGTGCGTGACTCGACTTCCGGCTCGGCGACAGACTCGAAGAAGTCGATGCGGAGAGTGTCACCGTTGACCGCTCCTACACGGCCGATTCCAGGCGCCCCTTTGAACTCGACAAGGTGCCCGACTGCGAAGCCCGAAGGCATCTTTCTACTCGCCCCCCACCTGCTGGTTTAACGACTGACATGAGCTTAGGGGCAGCCACTGACAACGCGATTGACGGAGTAATGCGAAAATTCGCATGCACATTCGAAGATGTAGTGTCATTGCGCCGCCGGTGACGCAGAGTCGATGCGACATGAAGCGCTAATCGTCAGAAAATGGTTATCTCGGTCACGGTTGCCAGGCATGACGAGCCACAAAATACGACCGAAACGGAGCCCTGCCCGGAGGTTGCACGGCCGGGCATGAGGTGCGCGCGTCAACATTGGCGTGCGCAGTCGCGGGAAGTTGATCCGCCGCATGACCTGCGCCAGTTCACGCGAGGTGACTCCCCTCGCTGCCTCTTGGCGCACAGACCTTCACGACCCTGGAATACGCATATGCCTCCGGCAGTGCACTCAATCCCGGCCAGAGTCTCGACGTCTGGACTCGGCACTGATGTCAGTGGCGTGGGTTGTACTGTCTGCGCGCTCACCCCGCCGTCCGTCCCGGCGTGGCATCGGCGCATCGACCACTTCACCGAGAGAGAAAGAAGACTGTGAACGTCCCCGCACCTGCCGGTACTGCGACCCTCGTCGCCTACGTCGCCACGATCCCCGCGGCCAACCTCGCCGTCACCCACTTCGGAGCCGTCCCCGCCGGCTTCGGCTACGCCGCCCCAGCCGGGGTGTACATGGTCGGCCTCGCGCTAGTCCTTCGCGACCTCGCCCGAGAATCAGCTGGCCGTGGGGCTGTCCTCGCGGCCATAGCCGTCGGCACCATCCTGTCGTACTTCCTCGCCGACCCCGCTCTCGCCGTTGCTTCGGCAGCCGCCTTCGGGGTCGCTGAGACCATGGACTTCGCCGTCTACGAACCTCTACGGCAACGTGGCCTGTTGATCGCGATGCTCGCCTCCAACGCGATCGGTCTGCTCTCGGACAGCCTCCTGTTCCTCAAGCTGGCCTTCGGCTCGTTCGAGTACCTACCGGGACAGATCCTCGGCAAAGCGTGGATGACCCTTGCAGCGGTCACTGTTCTGGCCCTACTTCGCCGACGAAAGCAAGCGACCGCCTGAGCCCGCCTTCCGCGTCCGGTGCACCAGCACCGAAGAGTGGTGCACCTTCGCCGGCTCGCTTGTCGACACCGGCCGCATGCACGCAGAGGCGGGATACGTCTATCTGGAGATCCGCGCTTGGAGGCCCCGTGAACACTGAGCGAGTAGTCCGGCACGAGGCGGGCGGATAGCCAACGGGTTCGCCGCCCGGGCGGAGGGAAGCACGCTGCACCTGGGCTGGCCCCCGTTCCGAACCCTCCTGGGCTGATGACGACAAAGGCGATCGTCGTCTGGCACGAGGAATGAGGCGTGTTTCGAACCCTCCTGGGCTGATGAAGACGGGGCACGGCCGCGGACCTCTCCAGGGACGGTCTGTTTCGAACCCTCCAGGGTTGATGAGGACGCGGACCCCGTGGGTTCGGAAGCCCGGGATTTCCGCGCTTCCCCCTCCAAGACCGATGAAAACCCACAGCGCCACCGTCCAGGTCGCGCACGACGTCTAGTTCCGCGCCTCCAGCGCTGAAGGAGACAGACCAGCGTGCTCCTCGGGGTCGTCGAGGTCAAGCTCGCGTTTCGAACCCTTACGGACTGACGAAGACACGAGCCTGTTCGCCACCTACCACTGGGCGTTCACATTTCGAACCGACTTGGGCTGGTGAAGACCAGGCTCGGAGTCGAAGCGAACCAGACCGTCACTCTGTTTCGAACCCTCTAAGGCTGATGAAGACCGAGCACGCGTTGGCGGTACTGCGGGTCGATGTCCCGTTTCGAGCCCTCCTGGGCTGATGACGTCCAGCGTCGGACCGGAGCTCGACTGGGGCCTGGTCCTGTTTCGAACCCTCCAGAGCTGATGAAGACCCGCCGCCACAACACCGCTGAAGCCCTGCGCATCATGTTTCGAACCGTCCTGGGCTGATGACGACCGGCATCAAGGAAAAATCTCTCAGCGACCTGTTCGTGTTTCGATCCCTTCCGGGCTGATGAAGCCCCGGGCCCTGTGGGGTCGAGGGCTCGGCGTTACCGCGTTTCGAACCCCCAAGGGCTGGCCGCGCCGTAGTCGGCCGCGTCCGCGCGCCGCCAGTTTCGATGCGCTCCAAGGCTGATGAAGACGTCGTAGTGATCGACGTGTCGAAGCGCAAGCTCGTGTTTCGAACCCTCCTGGGCTGATGAAGACGAGCGTCCCGCAGATCGGCACGTACGGCCTCATTGCGCTCGGACCCTCTGGTGCCAAGGACGACAACGCGCTCCAACGCACGACAGAACTACCACAGTACGCCTGGATGTTCTCGCTCGATGAGCGTTGTCAGTGCCTCACTGTACTTTCCCGTGTTGTCAACACCCCTGACCCCGACCGGGGAGAACTACGAGGGAGATCGTGCGACTTCGCTTAGAGATCAGCACCCGGGCCCGGGAGATCGCGTGGGGAGACGTCCTTGCCCCGGGCCGCGGCATCGTCTATGAGTCCCTGTATCGGACTGCTCCCGAGCTGGCCGGGAAGATCCACGAGAATGGGTGGGGACCGTACGGCATCGCCCCGTTCGGGCACAGTGCGCCCACGTTCCCGAACGCACGCCGTGTCCGCGGAACGTACGCGGTACGCGGCAGCGGCCACCTGGAGTTCGGCAGCCCGCTGCCCGAGTTGGTGCAGGCCCTGGCCCTGGATTTCATGAACCCGGCGCGCACTCTGCTGGACTGGGGCGGGGTCGCCCTGCGAGTCGGCAGCGTCACCGTCCGGCAACCACCCGGCTTCGCCGGTGGCCGGGCCCGGTTCCGAACTGCGAATCCGCTGCACCTCTCCGAGTACGAGCGGCCCGAGCCCGGCGGGGAGCACACGCCCGTGCGGGCGCTGTTGCCTCAGGATCCGGGGTATCCGGTGGCGCTGGAACGCAATCTCAACCGGCGAGCGGAGACCTTCGGCCATGCGCCGGACATCCGGATTGAGTCGATCATGGGGGTTGGGCCGCGCCGTTCGTTCCGGGTGACCGGCCAGGGCCGTTCCGGGCAGCGGACCGGTGCGCCAGTGGAGGTCGAGGTCAGTGGCGGTGCCGGCGCGCTGGCCGCGCTGTGGTCGGCGGGGCTCGGCCAGCAGACTGGTGCCGGGTTCGGTTGGGTGGCGGCGTGAGCGAACTACCCGCCGAGCAAACTGCGTTACGGACCACGCCTCATCCCCTGCAGCGGGTCGGGGCCTTCACTCTCGCCGCGATGGCCGGCGTGCAGCGTGCGGACGAGGTGATCGGCGCTGTGTTTGCCGAGGTCACCGGCAAGCTGACGGCGGCCGCTGTGACTGCTGCCCGGGCGCGGGACAAGGGGTCTGAGGACGGGTTCCTCCTCGCGTGCTCGTACAGCCTGTGGCCCAACAGCCCGATCCACAACAACACGGCGCAGGTCTACAAGAAGAAGCCAGCAAGTGAGCTGTCCGAGGCGTTCAAGGTGAAGAACGGCTCCACGCTGGGCGAGTTCATCCAGCGGTGGCGCACCATCCCCGCTTCGGAGACCTGGCCGCAGGCGGACTGTGTGCTGTGCGGCACCGCGGCGGTCGGTTTCTACGGCAAGAAGGACGTCGTCCTCGCCGGGGCGATCATTCACCGCAACACGACTCCGCGTGGTCACGCCGGGCTGGCGCTGTGCTGGCCCTGTCTGTGCTCCTTTTACGCCCTGCCGTTCGGATGCCACCTGACCGGCGGGTCGTTCACCGCGCTGCACACGTGGGACGAGCGTCTCGCCTTGCACGTCACGCGCCGGCAGGTCAGGCGCAACGAGTTGCTGCTCACGGCCGGGAAGAAGCCGGCCTCCCCGAAGCCGGAGGTCGTGGCGCTGGCGGCGCTGCGCGGCTTCGAGCACCGTGTCACGTCCGGGGTCGAGCTTTTGGTCTTCAAGAACAACAACCAGGATCAGTCGCTTGCCTCTCATGCGGTGGACCAGCCGCTCGCCGAGTGGCTGCGCACCACGACGCGTCTGCCCGCCCGGCGCACCGGTTTCCGATGCCTGCTGCGTGCCTGCCGCACCGACAAGGGCAGCGGCGCCCAGAGCCTCGCCTGGCGGGTGTTCAACCGCCCCGAGACCATCCCTGCCGTTCTCGCCGCCTACCTGACCGCCCGCACCCAGACCCGCAGCCTGCCAGCGCCCGAATCCCCAGCCGTCGCCGAACTGATCAGCTCCTACCTGCACGAGGTGATGCACATGGACGAAAAGGATCTCTCCGAGATTCGCCAGACGGCGCAGCGCGTTGCCGCGCTGTTCAAGCCCGATGACACCGCGGGCAAGCTCACCGGCTTCCACGCCCTGTTCCGTGCCGGTCGCGGCACGGACCTGCGCAACTGGCTGCAGCGTCACTCCGTGGAATGGGTGCTGACCCGGCCTGACAACGGCGCGCCGCTGATCACCGAGAACGGGTTCGAGCTGCTGTTCTCGCCCAGCCAAGACGGCAACGCCTGGTTCTTCCGCCAGTACCTGCTGACCTCCGTCCTCGCCGAGCTGCACCGCCGCGGCTGGCAGCCCAAGGACGCCAAGACCGTCGTCGAGGACTTCGACCCCGACGCTATCGACCCCACCGACACCGAAGCTCTTGAGGAAGGAATCACCCAGTGACGCACCTCGCCGGAAAGCTCGCCCTCGATATCCAGGCTGGCGCTCCGAACAACGGCCGAGGCCAGGACAACGTCGGCATGGTCAAGAAGATGCAGGTTGGCCGCGATACCTACCCCTACATCTCGCCCCAGGCCGTGCGCCGCTGGCTGCGCGACAGCCTCCCGGCCGCCGAGCCCCTCTCACCCGTCATCCGCGAGGGCAAGGGCAAGAAGCAGCAGGCATACACCAAGGGTCGGCCCGACCTGTTTGTTGACGACGACCTGTTCGGCTACATGGTCGCCATCAGCGGCTCGGACAGCTCGTGCCAGCGCGACACCGTCCTCGCCACCGGCACCTTCGTCAGCGTCACCCCCCAGCGGATCGCCTCCGACTACGGCACCATGACCCGCGGCTTCGCCGCCGGCGACAACCCGGTCATCCACGAGCACGAGTTCTATACCGCTGTGTGCGCCGGCGACATCAACTTCGACCTCCCCCGTGTCGGCACCTTCGAGACCGACGGCCAGGGCATCCGTATCGCCCTGCCCCCGCAGGCCGCCAAGGAAGCCGCCGCATCGGGCGCCACCGAGGCCACGTTCCGCGGGGTGTCGGCACTCGTCCTCGACATCGCCGAGCGCCGCCGTCGCGCCGCCCTCGTACTGCGCGCCCTCGCCGCGCTGCGCGGAGGAGCCAAGCCCGCCGCGCACTACGGCGACCGTACCCCGGCGTTCCTCCTCCTCGCCCCGATGAAGGGCGGCGTCAACCCCTTCACCCGCGTGCTCGCCAACAAGGACGGCAAGCCCGTCTTCGCCGCCGACACCCTCACCGAGGAGATTGCTGCCTGGCACGACGAACTCGACGGCCCGGTACGCATCGGATGGGCGCCCGGATTCCTCGGTGACCAGCGTGATCGCGCCCGCCGTGACCTCGCCGACCTCATCACCGCAGGCACCGTGGTGATCGACCACCCGCGCACCATCCTCATCAACCTGGCCAAGGAGATCGAGGACAGCACCCACGACGCCTGGTTCGAGGACGCCAAGGCATGACCACCGCACCCATCACGGCGCTGGAGGCGACGTTCACCACCCCGGTAGCCAGCTTCCGCAATCCGCTGCACTCCGGGGTCCAGGTCGGTCTGCCCTGCCCGCCTCCCTCCACGGTCGGCGGCATGCTCGCCGCCGCGGCCGGCGGCTGGCAGCACATCTCCGAGACCTTCCAGTTCGCCATGGCCTTCCACGCCCGGGGCCAGGGCGTCGACCTGGAGACCTACCACCCCCTCGACGCCGGAGGCCGTCCCACCAAGTCCAACCCCAAGGACCGCGAGTTCCTGGCCTTCACCACCCTGACGGTCTGGATCACCGACCAACCCGAGCGGTGGCGCAGCATCCTGCGCCGCCCGCTCTGGCCGCTGCGCCTGGGCCGCAGCCAAGACCTCGTCGGTCTCCACCTCAACACCATCGAATTGGCGCGACATCCGGGGGAGCAGCGCGGCGCCTTGGTCGAGGACCTGCCCGGCACCGCCGGAACAGCGTTGCGTCTGCCCACGGCGATCCGCCTGGACAGGGCACGCACCGTGTGGGGCACCTACCGCTACGACGCCACCGGCACCACCACCGCCACCGTTCCCGACAGCTACAGCACCCCCACCGGGCAGGCCGTCACCCTGCTTCCACCCGCCCACCCCGCAACCGCAGAGGCATAAAGGCTCGTGCAGTCATCAACCCCACCAGAATCACAAGGACTTGAGCGGACCACGATGCTGTCTCAGGTGCTGGCCAAGAGCACCAGAGGCCACTGGCCGGCTGAATTGTTGACGGTTCACCTGAGCGCGGCCCTGGACGCGGCCCGGCTCGTCGCCCGGCGCACGGGCCAGATCGCCGTCGTCGCTGAAGTGCTGCCCGGCTTCTGGGACGCGGTCGCCCTGGCCGATCTGCTGCACGATGCGGGGAAGATCCCCGACGGCTGCCAGGCCATGCTCGCTGGGGGGCCGGTCTGGGGAGAGCGCCACGAGGTGCTCTCCCTGGGATTCGTCGAACTGGTCGCGGACGACGAGCTGCGGGCATGGGTGTCGGCCGCCGTCGCCACCCACCACCGGCCGTTGACGAACTCCCCCCGGTCGCTCGCCGCGCTGTACGGGGCATCCCCGGTCGGCGAGTGGCGGGCACGGTTTTCTCCCCTCGACCAGGCCAACGCGGACGAGCTGGCCACATGGCTGTACGAAACCGCGACCGCAGCGGGACTGCCGGTCAAGCCGCTGTCCGCCGACGCGGACTGGGTCGCTGAGGCCCACACAGAGCTCAATGGGCTTCTGGACCGCTGGGAGTACGGGGCCGCCCCGGAGGAGGGTCTGGTAGCGGTCCTGCTCCAGGGTTCTGTGACCATGGCCGATCACCTCTCCTCCGCCCACGGCAGGCTGCACCTAACCCAGCCCATGGGCCCGGCCTTCGCTGCCCGCCTGGAGGAGGCCATCACAGCCAAGGGCTACAGCCTGCGACCCCACCAGCGGCGCGCAGCGGCGGTTGAAAACCACCTGCTGCTTAGGTCTCGGACCGGCAGCGGTAAGACGGAGGCCGCCTGGCTGTGGGCCTGCCGCCAGACCGCCACCATGCACGCCGCGGGACAGGGTGCGCCACGCGTCTTCTACACGCTGCCCTACCTCGCGTCGATCAACGCCAATGCGGACCGCACCACACGGGAACTGGGCTCAGCCGACCAGGTCGGTGTGTCGCACGGGCGAGCAGCCGCCTACCACTTGGCCAACGCGGTGTGTCCGGAGGACGGGGACGCGGAACGGGTGACGGCCGCGCGCAAAGCAGTGGCCCGGCAGGCAGCCACCCGACTGTTCAAAGAGACAGTCAGGATCACCACCCCCTACCAGCTGCTGCGCGCCGCGCTGGTAGGAGCGGCCCAGTCCTCCCTGCTCGTGGACGCGGCGAACTCGGTGTTCATCATGGACGAGTTGCACGCCTACGACACCAAACGGCTCGGCTACATCCTGGCCATGATGCGACTGCTGGAACGGCTCGGCGGACGCTTCGCCGTCCTGTCCGCCACCCTGCCCGACGCCCTCGCCAAACTCATCGAAGACACCCTCGCCGGGACCGTGACCCGCACCGACGACGCCGACAGCCACCAACCAGCCCGGCACTGCATCCGCACCCGCCCCCACCACCTCACCGACCCGTCCTCGATCGCCGAGATCACCGAACGCCTGCACAACGGTGAATCCGTCCTCGTCGTCGCCAACAACATCCGCCAGGCCCAGCAGCTCTACGACCGGCTCGGCCCCATCGCACGCCAGCTGTCCGGACCAGAGGCCGCGGCCATGCTGCACTCCCGCTTCAAGCGCCACGACCGCAGCCGCCTGGAACAGCACATCACCGAACGCCACAGCGTCGACCGCACCCGGAGGGATGAGCGGCTGCCCGGACTCGTCGTCTCCACACAGGTCCTCGAAGTCTCCATGGACGTCGACTTCGACGTCCTGTTCACCTCCGCCGCCGACCTCGAAGCCCTCGCCCAGCGATTCGGCCGGGCCAACCGGATCGCCGCCCGTCCCCCGGCCGACGTCATCGTGCACGCCGCCCGCTACACCCCGCGTCAGAATGCACCAGGCGAATGGTTCGCCGACGGCATCTACCCGCAGGCCCCCACCCAGGCGGCCTGGCACATCCTCACCGCACACGACGGACAGCCCGTCGACGAAAACGACATCACCGGATGGCTCAACCAGATCTACGCCACCGACTGGGGCACAGCATGGCGAAAGAACGTCCTCTTCCACCGAAACCAATTCGCCGCCACATTCCTGGACTTCACGTACCCCTTCGACAGCCGCGACGACCTCGCCGAGCGGTTCGACGAACTCTTCGACGGCACCGAAGCCATCCTCACCGAAGACCGCAACAACTACACCGCCGCACTCGACCAGGCACGAGGCCGCGCCGGCCGGCTACTCGCCGACGACTACCTCATCCCACTGCCCGCCAGCGCCGTTCCCCGAGCGCGCTACGACACGGAACTGAAGGTGTACGTCATCGACGGCACCTACAGCAGCGAACACGGGCTCACCGCCGTACGAGCCCCGGGTGCCACGTATCGGAAGGAAGAGCTTGCCTGATCGGCACGACACACCCTCACGGTCAACGAGCACCCGCCGTGAAGGCTCCACGGTCTCAGGAGGTATCCCAACCTGACCAGCGCAGCCAAACGCAACGGCACTCACGCCGTAGTCATCAGCCCAGGAGGGTTCGAAACGGGATCAGGTCCGGCGTGAACGGCTGGGGGCGGTACGCCATCATCAGCCCAGGAGGGTTCGAAACGTGAGCATCGTCCGGATCTGAAAGACCGTCGAGGCCAGCCCATGAGGGTTCGAAACATGGCGAACCAGTACCACACCACCACCCGGAACTCCGCCTTCATCAGCCCAGGAGGGTTCGAAACCCCCGCGTCAGCGCGAACCAGCACCGCATCTCGTGTCGTCATCAGCCCAGGAGGGTTCGCAAGCACCAAACCTCGACGCGGCGGCTCTGCGAGCCCCACGTCATCATCAGCCCAAGAGGGTTCGCAACTCGATCAGGTAGGCCATGTAGTGCCCGCCGTATGCGGTCGTCATCAGCCCAAGAGGGTTCGAAACAGCCACATCTCGCGCTGTTCGTCCTCGGCGACGGGCCATCATCAGCCCAAGAGGGTTCGCAACTGGGGCGGAGCCCGCGGCCTGACCAAGGCAGTCGCGCCGTCATCAGCCCAGGAGGGATCAGAACCTCTGCACGCCCGAGGAAGTAGTGGACGACCTGCAGGTCAGTCATCCGTCCAAGAGGGTTCGAAATCCAAGCGGGACCGGGCCCATGCAGTTGTCGTCCACGTCGCCATCAGCCCAGGAGGGCTCGAAATGCGATCCCCGACCCGAACTTCTCTTGGAAGGATGACGTTGTCATTAGCCCAGGAGGGCTCGAAACCTGGGGAAGGCGTGAGTCACCGGGTGCCCGCTTCGTCTCTCGTTCAGCCTAAGAGATTCCGCAACGGCACCATGGGCAGGGCGATATATAGCACGGGATCCCCGGTTAGCGAAACCGGGGATCCTCCGCACTATTGGTGGTCCACCGCCATCCCTGCACGTCGCGTCGAAAGGCACCATCACAACGACTCACAACTCCACACTCCGCTCGGGCCAACGCGCCAGCGAGCGATCCCTACGCCGCTGCATAACTGAGGCGGAACAGGTCCTGGGCCCGCTCCAGGTCCCGCTCCGTACGCAGCTGCACCTCCAGGTCACCTGTGCCGTGGTGGCCGAGCCCCGTCACGTCCCGGGTGAACCCGGGAACGGTGTCGACCGTCTTCGGGTCGGCCTTGAGATAGACGAGAAGCTTGGTCTGCTGCGGCGGGCAGACGCAGGCGAAGTTCTGCAGCCGCTGGTAGGCCGCGTACTGCTTGCGCTGGACCCTGGTGATGCCGTCCCCGAGGCCGAGCAGCACCTCGTCGACCGCCTCGGCCAGCTCCGCCAGGGCTCCGCCCTGCACACAGGCGGACTTCGGGCCGGCCGCGCGCCGACGTACCCGCCTGGCCGTCGCCGAATGCCCAGTGACGGAAGCCACCGTCTCAAAGCCGATGAGGTCCTTGCCGAAGTACCGGTAGCGGACCAGGTCGATCGAGCGTCGGTGCTCACGCACGGCGTGCGCGTCGTAGCGGGTGAAGTCGCCGGCGACACAGATCAGCCTGGGTGCGCTCCACAGGATCTGGGACGCGGCCGATGCCCCGAATCGGTCGCGGACCAGGTTCCGGAAGGCGTCCTTGTGGGCCATGAGCCACGCCATGTAGTAGAGACCCTGGTGAATCACCCCCGGATCAGTACCGCGCTTGTACTCGACGACCACTGGTGCGAAATTCTCGTCGACTCCCAGAGAGTCGATCCGCCCGCCGTCAACGCAGTCGATGACGTACTCGCTCGCCAGGAACCGCACCCCCAGCATTGTCTCCATGTGCGCCTCGATGAGGTCCTGTACATCCGCCTCGACTTCGGCAAGACGCGGCATGACCTCAGTCACGCCGCTGTTCGTAGTGTGGAACAGCTTCAGGCCCGACACCTTCCCCTCCTCGGCTCGGTGATCACCAACGCCGATCAGGTGCAGGGTTGTTTCCGCGAGGAGCTTCGGAGGCGTGAAGGTAGTGTGAGAACCTACGTACGGCCCGGCCGGAGAACGTACGCGTCCCCCGGACACCAGGAATCTACGATTCCCCCATGTGTCCCCCGCGCCCTGGGAGACAGCGCAAGGAAGCTGCGTTTTCGTAGGTCAGCCCCGTAGCTCAGTGGATAGAGCAGGTGCCTTCTAAGCGCTTGGCCGCAGGTTCGAGTCCTGCCGGGATGCCTACGGCGGGTTAAAGCAGGTCGAGCCACGGATACAGGATCATTTCCCAGGCGCCCTTCCAGCACTCCGCCCAAATTGCTCCCGTGAAGGGTCCGCCTCGCACCGTTCCGATCAACAAACAGGCCGCATTCTTGCTCGGAGAGGCTAATCACGACGGCAAGGAAACCCGCTGCTCGCCTTCCCCCCACGGGCTAGCGGACCGGGCCCTGAGGCTGCCGCCGCCCGTCTATGGCTGTACTCCCAGTACGGCCTACACCCGATCCGGCTCCGCGCTATCCGCAACCGGTAGACATGAGGCAGGACCGGCCGGCGATCTCTCACTGCGGTGACCGAGAAGCGGCGCCGCCAGCTCGCTCAGAGCCGGATTAGCAGCACACCTTCCGTACCTGACAACCAATCAGAACATGCGTCAAACGTGCGTCAAACATGCGCCGCGTGCGTCAAACATGCGTCAAGATATCGCCCGTAACGCCCACAGCGCACATAACGCACACCACCCGAACCTGCAGGTCAGGCGCCCTTTGCCGCAGGCTCAAGGATCGCGACACACTCAACATGGTGCGTCATCGGAAACAGATCGAACGCCCGCAGCATCCGCACCCGATACCCGCCCTCCTTGAAGTACCCGAGATCCCGCGCCAGCGCCGCCGGGTCGCAGGCCACGTAGGCGATGCGGCGGGCGCCGAGCGAGGCCATGTGCTGGACGGTCTTCTTGCCCGCCCCGGCGCGCGGGGGGTCCAGGACGATGAGGTCGACCTTGTCGATACCCGTGCGCGGCAGCACCGCGTCGACCTTGCCCTGTTCGATCCGCACCCGGTCGAAGTCGGCGAGGTTGTGTCGCGCGTCCTCGACCGCGCGCTTGCCGGACTCGATGCCGAGCACGGCGCCCTTGTCGCCGACGCGGTCGGCGAGGGCGCCCGCGAAGAGGCCCACCCCGCAGTAGAGGTCCAGCGCCATGTCGCCCTTGCGCGGCAGCAGGCCCTGCATGACGGCCTTGACGAGGGTGTCGGCGGCCTTGGGGTGGACCTGCCAGAAGCCACCGCTGCCGACCCGGTACGTACGGTCGTCCGCGCGCTCGCGCACGAAGGGGCGGCCGTGCACGCGGTGCACGCCCCCGTCCTTCTCCTCGACCCGCATCACCGACACCGGCCGGTCCAGCTCGACGATCGGCAGGCGCGCGCCCGGCCGGGGTTCGAGGATCACCTGGCGGTCCTGCGAACCGGTGGCGGCGATCGCGTCGATGGAGGCCATGCCCGCCCAGTCACGCTTCTCGATGCCCAGTTCGGAGACACCCGGCGCGGCGATCATGCAGTGGTCGATCGGCTCGACCTCGTGCGAGCGGTGCTTGCGCAGCCCGGCCCGGCCCTCGGCGTCCACCGCGTACTGCACGCGCGTGCGCCACGCCGGCACCTCGCCCGCCGGAACCTTGTCGCCCTCGGCCGGCATGACCGTGCCGTCCCAGCCCGCCTCCTCGGGCGTGAGGCCCGCGAGCCGCTGCAGCTGCTCGGCGATGACCTCGCCCTTGAAGCGCCGCTGGGCGCCCGGCTTGGCATGCTGCCAGTCGCAGCCGCCGCAGCGGCCGGGGCCGGCGTAGGGGCAGGGGGCCTCGACGCGGTCCTTGGAGGCCGTGAGGACCGAGACCGCGTCCGCCCGCAGGAAACGCGCCCCCTCCTCGCCGTCGGTCACCCGCGCCACGACCCGCTCGCCGGGCAGCGTGTGCCGGACGAAGAGGACCTGGCCCTCGGACGTACGCGCGATGCAGTGGCCGCCGTGGGCGACGGGGCCGACCTCGACCTCGTACTCCTCTCCCACCAGCGATTTCTTCGGTTCTGCCTGCATGGTGGGGTGACTCCAGAAGATGGGGAACGCGACAACGGCCGGACAACAGCCCACCAGTCTACGTGGGTGCCGTCCGGCCGTTGACCACGAACGTCGGCCCGGTCGTGCGTGGCCGCGAGCGCGCGTCAGCTCTTGTCGGCCGACGACGCGCCCGACGGCTTGTTCGATGCCTTGGACGACGCCTTGCCCGACGGCTCCTTCGGCCGCTCGTGCGCCGGTCCACGCCGTACCGAGCCCGGCGCGCTCCACTCCTGCCGCTTGCGCGCCCGCCGCTTGGCGACCTCGGAGGACTCCAGCTGGTACGGCACGGAGGTGACCATGACACCGGGCGTGAACAGCAGCCGGCCCTTGAGCCGGAGCGCGCTCTGGTTGTGCAGCAGGTGCTCGTACCAGTGACCGACCACGTACTCGGGGATGATCACCGACACCGCGTCGCGCGGCGACTCCTTGCGCAGCCCCTTGACGTACTCGATGACCGGCCGGGTGACCTCGCGGTACGGCGAGTCGAGGACCTTCAGCGGTACGTCGATGCCGCGCCGCGTCCACTCCTCCTGGAGGGCCTTGGTCTCGGCCGGGTCGACGTTGACGCTGAGCGCCTCCAGGGTGTGCGAGCGCATCAGCTTGGCGTAGGCGAGGGCCCGCAGGGTGGGGCGGTGGATCCGGGAGATCAGCACCACGGAGTGGACCCTCGACGGCCGGACGACGTCGTCGCTCGGGCCCTCCGGCGCGGCGATCTCCGCGGCGACCCGGTCGTAGTGCTTACGGATGGCCGTCATCGTCGCGTAGAAGATCACCATGCCGAGCAGGGCGACCCAGGCCCCGTGCGTGAACTTGGTGCCGAGGACGACGATCAGGACCAGGCCGGTGAAGAAGGCGCCGAAGGTGTTGATCGCGCGGGAGCGGACCATGTGGCGCCGCTTGGCCGGATCCTTCTCGGTGCGCAGATGGCGGTTCCAGTGCCGGACCATGCCGGTCTGGCTGAGCGTGAAGGAGACGAACACTCCGACGATGTACAGCTGGATCAGACGCGTGGAGTCGGCGCCGTAGATCCACACCAGGAGCACGGCGGCGCCGGCCAGCAGCACGATGCCGTTGGAGAAGGCGAGGCGGTCGCCGCGGGTGTGCAGCTGGCGCGGGAGGTAGCGGTCCTGGGCGAGGATCGAGCCGAGCAGCGGGAAGCCGTTGTAGGCGGTGTTGGCGGCCAGGAACAGCACGAGGGCGGTGGCGGCGGCCAGCACGACGAAGAGGAACGTGCCGTCCCCGAAGACGGCGGCGGCCACCTGGGAGATCACCGGGTTCTGGACGTAGGAGTCGCCGACCGGGGTGCCGTCGCGGAACAGGTCGTTCGCCGGGTTCTCCGCCATCCGCACCTTGGTGACCATGGCGAGGCCGATGATGCCGCAGAACATGGTGACCGCGAGCAGGCCCATCGCGGCCAGCGTGGTGGCCGCGTTCTTCGACTTCGGCTTGCGGAAGGCGGGGACGCCGTTGGAGATGGCCTCGACGCCGGTGAGCGCGGCACAGCCGGAGGAGAACGCGCGCAGCAGCAGGAAGACGAGCGCGAAGCCGGCGAGACCCTGGTGTTCGGGCTTGATCGCCAGGTCGGCGGTCGGCGCCCGCATGGTCTCGTCGAGGACCAGCCCGCGGAACGCGCCCCACGCGATCATCAGGAAGACACCGACGACGAACACGTAGGTCGGGATCGCGAAGAGCTTGCCCGACTCCTTCACCCCGCGCAGGTTCATCAGCGTGAGCAGCACGATGATGCCGATCGCGCACAGCACCTTGTGCTCGACGAAGAAGGGGATGGCCGAACCGAGGTTCTCCACGCCCGAGGAGATCGACACGGCGACGGTGAGGACGTAGTCGACGAGGAGCGCGCTGGCGACGGTGAGACCGGCCTTGGGGCCGAGGTTGGTGTTCGCCACCTCGTAGTCGCCGCCGCCGCTCGGGTAGGCGTGCACGTTCTGGCGGTAGGACGCCACGACGGTGAACATCAGCACGACGACCGCGACGGCGATCCAGGGGCTGAAGTGGTAGGCCGACACGCCCGCGATGGAGAGGACCAGCAGCACCTCTCCGGGTGCGTACGCCACGGACGAGAGCGGGTCGGAGGCGAAGACGGGGAGTGCGATGCGCTTCGGCAGGAGCGTTTCGCCCAGCCGGTCGCTGCGCAGGGCCCGCCCGATCAGGATCCGTTTGGGCACGTCGGTCAGTTTGGACACGCAGAGGATCGTAAGCGCCCCGACTGGTTCTGGGCACATCCGGGTGAAATCCCGGCGGGCCCCGGGGTGAAATCCTTCCCGGGACGGCTGCGAAGTGCGTCACGTCACGCATCCTCCGGTCTCATGGACGGCGTCCTCACGTCTATATGACGAATCCCGTGCAGACGCACGGCCCTGCGAGAGGCGCTCGCCGACCGCCGGGTGTGTGTTCCGCGTCCACGACGAACGCCGTGACGTACTCGTCCACCTCACCCTCTGGAGACCCCATGCAGGCCGCGACCGCGGAGTTGATCGGCGCTCTCGCCTCCCTACTGGGGCTGGGCGTCCTGACGGGGATCAGCGTCCGCCGGATCAGCCGACGTCGTCCCACGATGTGACCCGAGTCTGCACGGGGGTGCCCCCGGTGGACCGCACGTGTGTAGCTTGGGCGACGGTCTGAGACCCTGTTTTCGACGTTTCGGCTGAACAGTAGCTATTGACACCGGAAGGACGGTCGTGCACATCGTCATCATGGGCTGCGGGCGAGTGGGTTCCACCCTCGCCCAGACCCTGGAGCAACAGGGGCACACGGTCGCCGTGATCGACCGGGACCCCACGGCCTTCCGTCGTCTGGGCTCGGGTTTCGGCGGCCGGCGCGTCACCGGGATCGGCTTCGACCGCGACACCCTGCGCGAGGCGGGCATCGAGGAGGCGGGCGCGTTCGCCGCCGTCTCCAGCGGCGACAACTCGAACATCATCGCCGCCCGCGTCGCCCGCGAGATGTTCGGCATCGACAACGTGGCGGCGCGGATCTACGACCCCCGCCGCGCGGAGGTCTACCAGCGCCTCGGCATCCCGACGGTCGCCACGGTCCGCTGGACCGCCGACCAGATGCTCCGCCGGCTGCTGCCCTCCGGGGCCGAGCCGCTGTGGCGCGATCCCACCGGCGGTGTCCAACTCGCCGAGGTGCACGCCTCGTCCGCCTGGGTGGGCCACAAGATCAGCAAGATGCAGGAGGAGACCGGGGTCCGCGTCGCCTTCCTCACTCGCCTGGGCGAGGCGGTTCTGCCGACCTCCCAGACGGTGCTGCAGGAGGGCGACCTCGTGCACGTGATGATGCGGACGGACGACGTGGAGAAGGTCGAGGCGACCTTCGCCGAGGGCCCCGACGAGGAGGGCGGTCACTGATGAGGGTCGCCATTGCCGGAGCCGGAGCGGTGGGCCGCTCGATCGCGGGCGAACTGCTGGAGAACGGCCACGAGATCCTGCTCATCGACAAGGCGCCGACCGCGATCTCGGTCGAGCGGGTCCCCCAGGCGGAGTGGCTGCTGGCCGACGCCTGCGAGATCACCTCGCTGGACGAGGCCGCGCTCCAGCGCTGCAACGTCGTCATCGCCGCGACCGGCGACGACAAGGTCAACCTGGTCGTCTCGCTGCTGGCGAAGACGGAGTACGGCGTTCCGCGCGTCGTCGCCCGGGTCAACAACCCCAAGAACGAGTGGCTGTTCAACGAGTCCTGGGGCGTGGACGTGGCCGTGTCGACCCCGCGGCTGATGTCGGCCCTGGTAGAGGAGGCGGTCAGCGTCGGTGACCTGGTCCGGCTCCTCCGATTCAGCCACGGCGACGCGAACCTGGTCGAACTGACCCTGCCGCCCGAGTCGGCCCTGGCCGGCACGCAGGTGGGCGACGTCGAGTGGCCGGAGGACACCTCCCTGGTCACGATCATCCGCGGCACCCGGGTCCTCACCCCCACCGCGGACGACTCCCTGGAGGCGGGTGACGAACTGCTGTTCGTGGCCGCCCAGGCCCGCGAGGAGCAGCTGGAGGACCTCCTCTCGGTCCGCCGCGAGGACGCGACGAGCTGAGCGACCGCCTCGCGGCGACGACAGCAAAGGGCGCCCGGAGAGTTCCGGGCGCCCCTTCGTTTTCCGTATGCCGGGTCGGCTTCGCTTCCGATACCGCGGGTCGGCGCGACTGTCCGGCGCTGCTGCTCAGTGCTTACGCCCGGTGCGAGTCCGCGCCGCCTCCGACCGGTCCCGCCGGGCAGCGCCCCCGCCCGGTACGGCTGCGCGGCGCCTCTGCCCGGAACCGCTCCCCGATGCTTCCGGTCAGTGCTTCTGGTCAGTGCGGCTGCTCAGCGTCCCGCCCTGTGCGGCACCGCAGCGCCTCCGGGATCGGTGTGTCTCTGCCAGGTGCCCTCGCTCCGGACCGCCGCTCGGTGCCTTCGCCGTGCCGCCCCACTTCGCCGCCCCCGCATCGCAGCAGTGGCGCGTACACCACCGAGGCCCCTCCAGTCCGTCCCCGCCTCCTCCAGCCCGTCCGGCGCTTGAGGACGAGGACGTGCAGACCGAAGCGAGGGTCCGGGGGCGCGGCCCCCGGTGGGCCCGCGCCGGTAGCCGACGCCCGCACCCGGCGTCTGCCCGGCAGACCGCGGCTACTCGGCAGACCGCGCCGCGGCCTTCCGCTCCTCCGCCGCGCGCTCCTCCGCCTCCATCTCCGCGAACACGTCGATGGGGGCCGGGGCCTTCGCGAGGAAGATCCAGGTCAGCCACACCGCGAGCAGGAACGGCGGGATCTTCAGGGCGATGAGGACCCAGCCCAGCTGGGTGGTGTCGGCCCACCAGTAGAGCGGGAAGAGGATCGCGCACTTGGCGAGCAGGATCGCACCCCAGGCGTAACTGGCCTTCGCGTACGCCTTCTTGCGGCCGGGGTTCCGCGTCCGCCAGGACAGGTTCTCCTTGAAGACCGGGCCGAGCATCAGGCCGATCAGCGGCACACCGGCCAGCGTCGTGATGATGTACGCGAGCCCGAGGCCCAGCGTGTACAGCATGCCCGGCAGATAGAAGTCCTTGGCGTTGCCGGTCATCATCGCGAAGACCACGCCGAAGGCGACCCCGAAGACACCGCTGAAGGCGTGCTTGACGGTGTCCTTCATGACGAGCCGCACCACGACCAGCAGGACGGAGACACCGAGGGCCGCGAGGGCCGCGGAGTGCAGGTCCTTTTTGATCGTGAAGATGGAGACGAAGAGCAGGCCCGGGAGCACGGTCTCGACCATGCCGCGCACGCCACCGAACGCCTCGAACAGCGCGGCCTCCGTCACCGCCCTGGAGTCCTGCGAGCCGTCCTGTCCGCCCTGTGCGTCCTGGACGCCGCGCTGGGCGTCTTCCGTCGGCTTGTCGAGCGACGTCACCGGCTACTCCCGTCCGAGGGGTCTGAGTTCGTACTTCGGGTTGAACAGCACCCTACGGCCCCGGCTCATCGAGACCCGGCCGGATGCGATCAGCTTGCGCCCCGGCTCTATCCCGACGATGGAGCGCCTGCCCAGCCACACCACGTCCAGCGCGGCGGAACCGTCGAACAGCTCGGCCTCCAGGGCCGGGACACCGGCCCGGGGGCGCAGCGTGACCGTGCGCAAGGTACCAGTAACCGTCACGATCTGTCGGTCGTGGCAGTCACATATGCGCGTGCAGCCCGCGGTGTCCGCGTCCTCGCGCAGCTCCTCGGACTCCAGGTCCGTCTGGGACGAGGAGAGCCGGTCGAGCATGCGCCGGAACCGGCCCGCCGGCTTCTCGGAACGAGGAACAGCACTCATGCCAAAAGCGTACCGGGGCGCGCCGAGAGAGCCGTACCCCCGGCTACTTCTCGAAGCGGTACCCCATCCCCGCCTCGGTGATGAAGTGCCTCGGCCGGGACGGGTCGCCCTCCAGCTTGCGCCGCAGCTGGGCCATGTAGACGCGGAGGTAGTTGGTCTCCGTCCCGTACGACGGCCCCCAGACCTCCTGGAGCAGCTGCTTCTGGCCGACCAGGCGCCCGGCGTTGCGGACCAGCACCTCCAGGAGGTGCCATTCGGTGGGTGTCAGCCGGACGTCCCTGCCGTCCCGGTTCACCTTCTTCGCGGCCAGGTCCACGGTGAAGTCGTCGGTCTCCACTATCACGTCGCCCTCTTCACCCCCGACGGGCTCGGCACGCCGGACGGCGGCGCGCAGCCGGGCGAGCAGTTCGTCCATGCCGAAGGGTTTGGTGACGTAGTCGTCGGCGCCGGCGTCCAGGGCCTCGACCTTCTCGTCGGAGGTGTGGCGGGCGGAGAGCACGATGATCGGCACCCGGGTCCAGCCACGCAGCCCGTTGATCACCTCGACGCCGTCCATGTCGGGCAGCCCGAGGTCGAGGACCACGACGTCGGGGTGCCGGGCGGCGGCGAGTTCGAGGGCCGTCGCACCGTCGTGGGCCGCGTCGACCTCGTACTTGCGTGCCTTGAGGTTGATCACGAGCGCCCGCACGATCTGCGGCTCGTCCTCGACCACGAGCACCCGGGTCATATGCCCCGCCTCTCCACCGATACGGCCCCATGACCGGATCCACCCGTGCCGGCTGACGGGGCCACGTCGGCCCGCCCACCCGCACCTGCCGGAGTGCCCCCGCTCGGTGACGAGGCCGAGGGTGAGGCCGAGGGCGCCCCGTCCGGCGCCCCTGCCGCCACCGCCGCGGAGCCCTTCTCCACCGCCCGCACCGTGAGGACCATCGTGAGCCCCCCGCCAGGTGTGTCCTCGGCGTCCAGCGTGCCGCCCATCGCCTCGGCGAAGCCGCGGGCGACCGCGAGGCCCAGCCCCACGCCGGTCCCGCGCGGAGCGTCCCCGTGGCGCTGGAAGGGGGCGAAGATGCGGTCCTTGGCCTCGTCCGGGACACCGGGGCCGCGATCGGTGACCCGGACCTCGACGCGGCCGCCGAGGGCGCTGGCGGAGACCTGGGCGGGTGTGCCGGACGGGCTGTACTTGACGGCGTTCTCGACGATGTTGGCGACCGCTCGCTCCAGCAGCCCGGGGTCGACGGCGACCATGGGCAGGCTCTCGGGGATCTCCAGTGCGACGCTGCCCTCGGGAACGCCGCCGAGGGCCATCGGCACCACCTCGTCGAGGTCGATCTCGCGGATGAGCGTGGTGACCGTGCCGGTCTGGAGGCGGGACATGTCGAGGAGGTTGCCCACGAGGTGGTCGAGGCGGTCGGCGCCCTCCTCGATCCCGGCGAGCAGCTCGGCCTCGTCCTCCGGCGACCAGGCCACGTCGTCGGAGCGCAGGGAGGAGACCGCGGCCTTGATGCCGGCCAGCGGGGTGCGCAGATCGTGGCTGACGGCGGCGAGCAGCGCGGTACGGATGCGGTTGCCCTCGGCCAGCTCCTTGGCCTGGTCGGCCTCCTGCTGCAGGCGCCGCCGGTCCAGTACGACGGCGGCCTGGGCGGCGAACGCGGCGAGCACCCGGCGGTCCTCGGCGGGCAGGACGCGTCCGGACAGGGCGAGCGCCATGTGGTCGCCGACCGGCATGTCCACGTCCGCGGCCTCCGGACGGTCCACCCGGCCGGGTCCCACGCTGCCCGCGCAGGTCCACGGCTCCACGTCGCTCCCGCGCTCCAGCAGGGCCACCGACTCCATCCCGAAGGTCTCCCGGACCCGCTCCAGCAGCGCCTCCAGGCTGGTCTCACCGCGCAGCACGCTGCCCGCGAGGAAGGACAGGATCTCCGACTCGGCGCGCAGCCGGGCCGCCTGGTGGGTGCGCCGGGCCGCGAGGTCCACCACCGACGCGACCGCCACCGCGACCCCTATGAAGACCACGATGGCGACGATGTTCGTCGGGTCGTCGACGGTCAGGGTGTGCACGGGAGGTGTGAAGAACCAGTTGAGCAGCAGCGACCCCAGCACGGCGGCGGCCAGGGCGGGCAGCAGACCGCCCAGCAGGGCCGCGGCCACCGTCAGCGACAGAAACAGCAGCATGTCGTTGGTGAGGCCCAGGTCCCTCGCGGCGTTGGCGAGCAGCAGGGCCAGCAGCAACGGGCCGGCCGTCCCGGCCAGCCAGCCCCAGATCATCCGGGCCCGGCCGAGCCGCGCGCCCCGCGCGACGGGCAGCCCGCGCCCCTTGCCCGCCTCGTCGTGCGTGATGAGGTGGACGTCCAGGTCGGGTCCCGAGTTCCGGGCGACCGTCGCGCCGACGCCCGGTCCGAGCACGTACTGCCAGCTCCTGCGGCGCGAGACGCCGAGCACGATCTGGGTGGCGTTGACCCCGCGCGCGAAGGCCAGCAGCGCCGCCGGGATGTCGTCGCCGACGACGTGGTGGAAGGTGCCGCCGAGGTCCTCGACGAGGGTGCGCTGGACGGCGAGTTCCTTGGGCGAGGCCGAGGTCAGCCCGTCGCTGCGGGCGATGTAGACGGCCATGACCTCGCCGCCCGCTCCCTTCTCGGCGAGCCGGGCGGCCCGCCGGATCAGGGTCCGCCCCTCGGGACCGCCGGTGAGCCCGACCACGATCCGCTCGCGCGATCCCCAGATCCGCGACACCTGGTGCTCGCTGCGGTAGGCGTTCAGGTACTCGTCGACCCGGTCCGCCACCCACAGCAGCGCCAGCTCGCGCAGCGCGGTCAGGTTCCCGGGCCGGAAGTAGTTCGACAGGGCCGCGTCGACCTTGTCCGACTGGTAGACGTTGCCGTGCGCCATCCGTCGCCGCAGCGCCTGCGGCGACATGTCGACCAGCTCTATCTCGTCGGCCCGCCGTACCACCTCGTCGGGCACGGTCTCGCGCTGGCGTACGCCCGTTATCGACTCGACGACATCGCCGAGGGACTCCAGGTGCTGGATGTTGACGGTCGATATGACGTCGATGCCGGCCGCGAGCAGTTCCTGGACGTCCTGCCAGCGCCGGTCGTTGCGGGAGCCGGGCACGTTGGTGTGGGCCAGTTCGTCCACGAGTGCCACGCGCGGCCGCCGGGCGATGACGGCGTCCACGTCCATCTCGGTGAAGACCGCGTCCCGGTACTCCAGCTCACGGCGCGGGATCTGTTCGAGACCGTGCAGCATCACCTCGGTGCGCGGGCGGCCGTGGTGCTCCACGACGGCCACCACGCAGTCGGTGCCGCGTTCGGTCCGGCGGTGCGCTTCGGACAGCATCGCGTACGTCTTGCCGACGCCCGGTGCCGCGCCGAGATAGATCCGAAGCTTTCCGCGTGCCATGTCCCCAGTGTCTTCCCGTGACCGTGGTCGCTCGTGACCGCTGCCTACGCAGCGTCGACCCTACGGCCAATAATCATGGCAAAGGGGACGGGAGACCCGCCGGAGCGGCTCTTTGACGCAACCCTGACGCGCACCGGACGGCGCACAGCGGGCGACAGGCAGGAGCGCAGGCAGCAGGCAGCAGGCAGCATGGCAAAGGGCCGCACCCCACCAGGGATACGGCCCCACCGCGCGACGAACGCTCAGCGCACCTCGGTGATCTCCGGTCCGCGCTGCAGCTGCCCCATGCCTCCGGAGAAGCGGGAGCCGGCCTGCTCGTCCTGCTGGACACCCTCCGGGACCATCTGCGCGTCGTTCGGCAGCTTCAGGACGATCGGGTCGCGCGGGGCCATGGGGCCCTCGCCGCGGACGACGACCGTGTCCCGGAAGATCTGCTCCAGCAGCCCGGCGGTCTGCGGCTCCACCGCGCCCCGGCCGGAGATCACTCCGCGCAGGAACCAGCGGGGCCCGTCCACGCCGACGAACCGGACGACCTGGAAGCCGCCCGTGCCGTCCGGCAGCTGCACCGGCACCTGGGCACGCAGCTCCCAGCCGAGGGGGCCCTCGACCTCGTCGATGACACCTCCCTGCTGGGTGATGCCGGAGGCGATCTCCTCACGGACCTCGCCCCAGATGCCCTCGCGCTTGGGCGCGGCGAAGGCCTGCAGCTGGACCGCGCTGTCGCGGAGCACGACGGTCGCGGCGACGATCGCGTCGCCCGCGACCTCGACCCGCAGCTCCATGCCGTCGACTCCGGGCACGAAGATGCCGCCGAGGTCCACCCGGCCCTCGCCGGGCTCGCGCACCTCGGTGCTGTCCCACGGACCGTCGGGGCGGGGCTCCGGTTCGAGCCGTACGCGCTCCCGGCCGCCCTCGTCCGCCTCGGTGTCGACGTCCCCAGCGACGCCGTCGACCTGCTCGGCCTCGCTCGCCGCGTCCGCCGCGTCCTCGGCGGAACCCTTCTTCTTGCGACGTCCGAACACGTCACTGTCCTTCCCGGTCGGATACGACCGAAGCGTATCGATTCCCACCCGTTGCCACCCATGGTCCGCCCACGGCGGTATGACCGCCCGTGGACCCGAAGCCCCCCTCGGCCCGCGCCGAGTCGGGAAGCTCCGCCACCTCCTGGAAGCGCACCTTCTCGACCTGCTGGACGACCAGTTGGGCAATCCGGTCGAAGCGCTCGAACCGCACGGCTTCATGCGGGTCGAGATTCACCACGATCACCTTGATCTCCCCACGGTACCCGGCATCAACCGTCCCCGGGGCATTCACCAGGGCGACGCCGCAGCGGGCGGCGAGGCCGGACCGTGGGTGCACGAAGGCCGCGTACCCCTCCGGGAGCGCGATGGACACTCCCGTGGGCAGTACGGCCCGTTCGCCGGGCTTCAGCTCCCGGCTCTCGGTGGTGCGCAGATCGGCTCCCGCGTCACCGGGGCGCGCGTAGTCCGGCAACGGCACGTCGGGGTCGACGCGCCGGATCAGGACGTCGAGAGGGGCACGGCCGTCGCTCACGGGTTCACCTCGAAGGCGCGGGCCCGCCGGACCTGGTCGGGGTCGTCCATGGCCGCCCGGATCTCCTCGTCGCGCCCGTGGTCGATGAAGTGGTCGACCTTGACCTCGACGAACAGCGCGTCGGCGCGGACGGCCAGGGGGCCGTCGGGAGCGCCGATGCGCCCCTCGGCCGTCGCGAAGATCTTGCGTCCGGCCACCGCCGTCGCCTCGGCCCGCAGATGCAGCACGGTGCCGACGGGGACGGGCCGCAGGAAGTCCGTCTCCAGCCGCCCGGTCACCGCGATGGTGCGCAGCAGCCAGGTGAGGGAGCCGAGGGTCTCGTCCAGGGCGCTGGCGAGTACTCCGCCGTGCGCGAGGCCCGGGGCCCCCTGGTGCGCGGGCCGCACCGTGAACTCGGCGGTGAGAGTGACGCCCTCACCGGCCGTCGCCTCCAGATGCAGCCCGTGCGGCTGCTCACCACCACAGCCGAAACACTGCCCGTAGTGCGCGCCGAGCGGCTCACCGGGGGCGGGCGCCTCGGGATGCCGTACGGGCGCCGTGGCGTCAGCCGGGGGGCGCAGGGCCGCGGAAGTACCTCTCACAGGCGCAGACCTTACCCGCCCGTCAGCGTCCGGCCACCGTCCCTACGGACAGGGTTTCCCCTCGGACGCCCCTATTCCGGGGCGGGAGGGTCCGCATGCCAAGCTTGACGCCATGCAGCTCCCCGCCTCGCCGTACGAAGAACGTCTCACCGCGCCCCGCACCTGGTGGCTCGTCTGCTTCCTGGTCGGCGTCTCGATGGCCCTCATCCTGCTGCCGTTCGGCACCCTCCCCCTGCTGGGCGGGCTCGTCGGCGGCACGGCGGTCGCGGCGGTCGTCGCCAGCTCGTACGGCTCGGTCCGCATCCGTGTCGTCGGCGGTTCCCTCGTCGCGGGCGAGGCGAAGATCCCGGTGAGCGCCCTGGGCGAGCCGGAGATCCTGGACCGTGAGGAGGCCCAGGCCTGGCGCACCTACAAGGCCAATCCCCACGCGTTCATGCTCCTGCGCGCCTACATCCCGACCGCCCTGCGCATCCCGGTCACCGACCCTGCCGACCCCACCCCGTACGTGTACCTGTCGACGAGGGAGCCGGAGCGCCTGGTGGCCGCCCTGGAAGCGGCGAGGACGACGGCGTAGCGCGGCAGGGCCCCGGCGCGCACCTCCCGGTGGGCGGCGCGGTTTCTCGCCGAACTCTTACCGGCGCTCAGCCCCCGCCGAGTTCCTCGGGCAGCTCACCCACCGTCAGGGGATCGGCCGGCTTCTCCAGGCGCGGGAGTTCCGGCAGCGCCTCCCACGGCACCTGTGTGCGCCGCAGGTCCTTGCGGATCCGCTCCGCGACGCGCTTGGTGTCCCGATGGTTCATGACCGCCCCGACCGCCGCGCCGACCAGGAACGGCATCAGGTTCGGCAGGTCCCGCACCATGCGCTTCATGATCTGCTGGCGCAGCTGCCGCTTCATCTGGCCGCCGAGCGCGGAGTTGACCGTGGAGGGTCTGGTCACGTCGATGCCGCGCTCGCCGGACCAGGAGTTCAGGTAGGCGGTACTGCGCTGCCGCAGGTTCCCCGGCGGCCGCGCGCCGTACACCTCGTGCAGCTCGGCGATGAGCTTGAGCTCGATGGCGGCGACCCCGGTGATCTCGGCGGCCAGCTCCGCGGGCATGGCGGGCGGCGCCGGCAGCATCGCGGCGGCCCCGACGCCCGCGCCCACCGTGGAGGTCGCATGGGCGGCCCCCGCGACGAGCTTGTCGGCGATCTGCTCGGGCCCCAGCCCCGGGAACTGGGCACGCAGGGTCGCGAGATCGCGTACGGGAATCCGCGGGGCGATGTCGATGATCCGGTCGGTGATGTAGGCGAGCCCCGCCCGGGCCCGGTCACCGCTCTTGCGGGCCCCGACCTTGAGGCCCTGTTTCAGTCCCGCGCGGACGACGGCCGCGCGCCGGGTGGCGACCGGCGCCGGAGCGTCCACCGGTACGGGCAGGTGTCCCTGCTCATCCGTGGCGCCCCCCGACGCCATGGCGGACGCACGTTCGAGCGAGGCCGCTCCCTTGTCGGAGGAGCCCCGCTCGTCGTCACGCACGCCGTCGGAACCCGCTTCGGGCCCCGGGTCCGCCCCCTTGCGGGAGCGGCGCTTCCAAGGAGGGGTCGAGCCAGTCACGGCCGACCCTGCCTCAGTCGCAGTCGCGGCAGATCGGCTGACCGTTCTTCTCGCGGGCCAGCTGGCTGCGGTGGTGCACCAGGAAGCAGCTCATGCAGGTGAACTCGTCCTGCTGCTTGGGCAGCACCCGGACGGCCAGCTCCTCGTTCGAGAGGTCGGCCCCGGGCAGTTCCAGGCCTTCTGCCGCCTCGAACTCGTCTACATCCACGGCGGACGTCGACTTGTCGTTCCGGCGAGCCTTGAGCTCTTCCAGGCTGTCCGAGTCGACGTCGTCGTCGGTCTTGCGTGGGGTGTCGTAATCCGTTGCCATGTCGCGCTCTCCCCCTCTGGGTGTCTGCGGTGTCTCCAGCGCACGTAACGCGTGAGAGGCCGGACTTGTGCCCGACCTGAGGCGGAGATTTTGCCTCACATCAAGGTCTGTTACTCAATCGACACCCAACCGGACTCCTCAAGAGTGATCGGCTTGGATGGCGAACGGGACCGTACACGGTCCTGAGGCTGCTTATCAAAGCGCTTCAGCATGTACTTCCCGTGATCTCAACCCCCGAAAACCCGGATTTTCCCGGCTTTCCGAAGGTCACATGATCACGCTCGGTAGATGGCTGGAAATTCGCCCATGTGATCGATCACACATCGGTCGTGCACGACCGTTTCGATCAAGTACCCAGGAAATTCCGCGCAAAGCGAACACGCCCTGGAAACCGGGGTCATTTTCTCAGACGGGCAGGGTCACGCGCATCACGAGTCCGCCTCCCTCACGTGGCCGGGCGGCGATGTGGCCGCCGTGCGCGCGGGCCACGGACCGGACGATCGACAGGCCGAGGCCCACGCCCTTGTCACTGCCCGTGCGCTCCGTACGCAGCCGCCGGAACGGCTCGAAAAGATTGTCGATCTCGTACGCCGGGACCACGGGCCCGGTGTTCGTGACCACCAGGACCGCCTGTCCGTGCTGCAGCTCCGTCGTGACCTCCACCCAGCCGCCCGGCCCCGGCACGTTGTACCGGACGGCGTTCTGGACCAGGTTCAGGGCGATCCGCTCCAGCAGGACGCCGTTGCCCTGGACGACCGCGGGGGCCCACTCGCCGCGGATCTCCACCTTCTTGGCGTCCGCCTCCGAGCGCACCTGGTCGATGGCCTGGGAGGCGACCTCGGCGAGGTCCACGGGCTTGCGTTCGACGATCTGGTTGTCGCTGCGTGCGAGCAGCAGCAGACCCTCGACGAGCTGCTCACTGCGCTCGTTGGTGGCCAGCAGCGTCTTGCCCAGCTGCTGCAGCTCGGCCGGCGCGCCCGGATCGGAGAGATGCACCTCCAGCAGGGTGCGGTTGATCGCGAGCGGCGTCCGCAGCTCGTGCGAGGCGTTCCCGACGAACCGCTGCTGGGCCGTGAAGGCCCGCTGGAGCCGCTCCAGCATGTCGTCGAAGGTGTCCGCCAGCTCCTTCAGCTCGTCGTCCGGGCCGTCCAGCTCGATACGGCGGGACAGGTCCGAGCCGGCCACCGCGCGCGCCGTACGGGTGATCCGGCCGAGCGGCGCGAGCACCCGGCCCGCCATCGCGTACCCGAAGGCGAACGCGATCACCGCGAGCCCTAGCAGGGCCAGCAGGGAGCGGCTGAGCAGGGTGTCCAGGGCGACCTGGCGCTCGTGGTCGATGCAGGCCGAGATGGCCCGGTTGAAGTCGTCGAGCTCGAGGGTGGTCGGGGCGGTGTTGGCGTCGACGGCGGGACATATGTTGCTGGACACGCTGATGTCCCTGCCGGCCTCGATCTTGAACACCGGGGTGTTGCCGGTGCTCACGGCCTGGGCGGCCAGCAGGTAGATGATCGACAGCAGCAGGATCCCGGCGATCAGGAACATGCCGCCGTACAGCAGCGTGAGCCGTATCCGGATGGTCGGGCGCAGCCACGGGAGCGGGTTCTGCGCCCGCCGGGGGTCCCAGGTGGGCTTGGGGGGCGCCTGGGGCGGCGCGGGGGTGGGGGCCACGGCGGATCAGATCCGGTAGCCGGAGCCGGGCACGGTGACGATGACCGGCGGTTCGCCGAGCTTGCGGCGCAGTGTCATGACCGTCACCCGCACGACGTTGGTGAACGGATCGGTGTTCTCGTCCCAGGCCTTCTCCAGGAGCTGCTCCGCCGAGACGACGGCGCCCTCGCTGCGCATCAGCACCTCCAGGACCGCGAACTCCTTCGGCGCGAGCTGGACCTCCTTGCCGTCGCGGAAGACCTCGCGGCGGTTGGGGTCGAGCTTGATCCCGGCGCGCTCCAGGACGGGCGGCAGCGGCAGGCTCGTCCGCCGGCCGAGGGCCCGTACGCGCGCGATGAGCTCGCTGAAGGCGAACGGCTTGGGCAGGTAGTCGTCGGCGCCGATCTCCAGGCCCTCGACGCGGTCACTGACGTCGCCGGACGCGGTCAGCATCAGCACGCGCGTGGGCAGCCCCAGCTCGACGACCTTGCGGCAGACGTCGTCGCCGTGGACGAGGGGGAGGTCGCGGTCGAGGACGACCACGTCGTAGTCGTTGACGCCGATGCGTTCCAGGGCCGCCGCACCGTCGTACACGACGTCGACGGCCATGGCCTCCCGGCGCAGTCCGGTGGCCACCGCATCGGCGAGCAGCTGCTCGTCCTCGACGACGAGTACGCGCACGTCGCTTGTCCTTCCTGTGTCCACCCGCGTAGCGCGCCGAAGGCGCACACGGGCAGGGTGTTCGTGGGTGTGTGACCTCCATCCTGCCTTTTTCGGCCGTAAGTCGGCGGTAAGGCGACCACCGGACAGGAAGGCCGCTGGGGCACGGCGGGGAATACCGGATTTTTTCGTTCGGTTGAGGTTTCCGTCGAAGGGGCCGGGGGGAGGACGGCTTTACACCCCGCGATCACGCTCCGCTTGTGCCGCACCACCATGCGGTACGCGGCAATCCGCTTTTCCGCAGAGCGGGCGTGGGTGTCCGGCACCGTCGCCGCCCGGCCAGGGCAGCGCTGGGCACCCGCAGGAGACGTGATCGCCCCTTCCGAACGGCACACCCCCGTGCCACCGACCCACGACCCAGGACGAGGGGGCGCAGCATGGACGCATTCACCGCAGGACTTCTGCAGCGCATAAGGACGACCGAGTCCGACCTGACCAGGGCACGCGACGAGGGCGACGACTTCCTCGCCGAGGTGGAGCAGGGCGAACTCGACGACCTGCGCCGCCTCGCCGCCGACCACGGTGTGGAGGTCGGCGCCTAGGCGTCCGCATTCCCGGCCCGTTCACCAGCCCTACGCACCACAGCGGGCCCCCGCCGGATCCAGGCCGGGGGCCCGCTGCTCTGCGCGGGTGCGGGTCAGTCGTGCCAGGCGCCGAGGTCCTCCAGGCGGGTCTGGAGGACCTCGAAGAGGGCGGGTGGGGCGGCGATGGTCAGCTCGGGTGAGAGGGGCTCCGAGGGGCGGCCACCGGTCAGGGCGCCCGCCTCCCGGGCGATGAGGTCGCCCGCCGCGTAGTCCCAGGGGTTGAGACCGCGCTCGTAGTAGGCGTCCAGGCGGCCCGCGGCCACGTCGCACAGGTCGATCGCGGCCGAGCCGCCTCGTCGGATGTCCCGCACGTGCGGGATCAGCTCGCGCAGCACGTCGGCCTGCCTGGCCCGCCGCTCGGCCCGGTAGCCGAAACCGGTGCCGACCAGGGCCAGCCCCAGTTCCGGGGCGGGGCGCACGCGCGCGCGGCGGTCGTTCAGGTACGCGCCCTCGCCGAGGACGGCCCGGAAGGTCTCGCCGCGCTCCGGGGCGTGGACCACGCCCACGACCGTCTCGCCGTCCACCCGGACCGCGATGGACACGGCCCAACTGGGCAGTCCGTAGAGGTAGTTGACGGTTCCGTCGAGGGGGTCGATCACCCACTGGACGCCGCTGGTCCCCTCGACGCTGGCACCCTCCTCGCCGAGCACGCCGTCGTGCGGCCTGCGCTCGGCCAGCAGGCCGGTGATCAGCTTCTCGGAGGCGATGTCCATCTCGGTGACGACGTCGACCGCGCTGGACTTGGTGGCGGCCACGCCGAGGTCGGCGGGGCGGCCGTCGCGCAGGAAGGCTCCCGCGCGGTGGGCCGCGTCCAGGGCGATCTCCAGCAGTTCGGCCCGCAGGCCGTCCGGGCGCTCTGTCTGGTCGTTCACGGTGCTCCTCACGCGTACGGGCTGTCGACGCCCGCGGCGGCGGGTCGGGGGGCGCGGGCCGGGCAGCAGCCGGCCGGGCACAGGTGGTGGCTCGCGCCGAGTGCGCCGAGGGCGCAGGGTGTGATGTCGTCGCCCCGCTCGACGGCGGCGCGCTCCAGGACGAGGTCGCGGACGGCGGCGGCGAACCGCGGATCGGCACCCACGGTGGCCGACCGGCGGACCGGCAGTCCCAGTTCCTCGCCCTTGGCCATGGCCTCGGTGTCGAGGTCGTACAGGACCTCCATGTGGTCCGAGACGAACCCGATGGGCGCCATCACGACGGCCGGAGCCCCGGACTCGTGCCGCTCCTGGAGGTGGTCGCAGATGTCGGGCTCCAGCCACGGGATGTGCGGGGCGCCGGAGCGGGACTGGTAGACGAGCTGCCAGGGGTGCTCGACCCCGGTCCGCTCGCGCACGGCGTCGACGACGAGCCGCGAGACCTCCAGGTGCTCGGCGACGTAGGCGCCGCCGTCCCCGTGGTCCTCGGCCGGACCGGAGGTGTCCGCCGAGGCGTTCGGGATGGAGTGCGTGCAGAAGGCGAGGTGCGCGCCGTCGCGGACGTCCTCGGGGAGGTCGGCGAGCGAGCGCAGGACGCCGTCGATCATGGGCTCCAGGAAGCCCGGGTGGTTGAAGTAGTGCCGGATCTTGTCGATCCTCGGCGGCCGAAGGCCCTCGGACTCCAGGGCGGCGAGCGAGTCGGCGAGGTTCTCGCGGTACTGGCGGCAGCCCGAGTACGAGGCGTACGCGCTGGTGGCGAGGACGAGGACGCGGCGGCGGCCGTCGGCCACCATCTCACGCAGCGTGTCGGTCAGATAGGGCGCCCAGTTGCGGTTGCCCCAGTAGACCGGCAGGTCCAGGCCGTGTTCGGCGAAGTCCTTGCGCAGGGCGTCGAGCAGGGCGCGGTTCTGGTCGTTGATGGGGCTGACCCCGCCGAACAGGAAGTAGTGCTGCCCGACTTCCTTGAGGCGTTCCTTGGGGATGCCGCGCCCCCGCGTCACGTTCTCCAGGAACGGGACCACGTCGTCCGGGCCCTCCGGGCCGCCGAACGAGAGCAGGAGCAGGGCGTCGTAGGGGGTGGCGTCGTGCGCGTGTGGCATGTCTTCGATCCTGCCACCCTGCGCCGGCGACCGGGATCCCGGCCCACGTCCGAGGATGACCGAGGGTCACCTCACCCGTAAGCTGTATCGACCACAGTCACGCCTTACGAGGAACCATCTCCTCCGCGTACCGGACCGACCGGAGAACCCGTGCCCAGCCCCTACACCGCCCTGTTCGCCGCCCCCGGCACCAGGGGTTTCACCGCCGCGGGTCTTCTCGGCCGGATGCCGCTGTCCATGATGGGCATCGGCGTGGTCACGATGATCTCGCAGCTCACCGGACGGTACGGCCTGGCCGGGGCGCTGTCGGCGACCATCGCGCTGTCCGCCGCCGTACTCGGCCCGCAGATCTCCCGGCTGGTGGACCAGTACGGACAGCGTCGGGTGCTGCGCCCGGCGACCCTCGTCGCGCTGACCGCGGCGGCCGCGCTGCTGTTCGCCGCGCACTACTCCTGGCCGGACTGGGTGCTCTACGTCTGCTCGGCCGGCATCGGCTGTGTGCCGAGCCTCGGGGCGATGACCCGGGCGCGCTGGGCGGCCCTGTACCGGGACACCCCGCAGCTGCACACCGCGTACTCCTTCGAGTCGGTCGTCGACGAGATCTGCTTCATCTTCGGGCCGATCATCTCCATCGGGCTCTCCACGGCGTGGTTCCCGGAGGCCGGCCCGCTGCTCGCCGCCTGCTTCCTGGCGGCCGGCGTCTTCTGGCTCACCGCCCAGCGCGCGACCGAGCCGGCGCCGCACCCGCGCGCGCGGCACGACAGGCGCCGTTCGGCGCTGCGCTCGCCAGGACTGCGGGTGCTGGTGGCCACCTTCGTGGCGACCGGGGCGATCTTCGGGGCCGTCGACGTGGTCACCGTGGCCTTCGCCGAGGAGCGGGGCCACAAGGCCGCCGCGAGCGTCGTCCTGGCCCTCTACGCGGCCGGTTCCTGCGCCGCGGGCATCGTCTTCGGGCTGGTGCGCTTCGCCGGGGCGGCAGAACGACGGTGGCTGCTGGGCGTGTGCGGCATGGCCGTGAGTATGATCCCCCTCCTACTGGTCGGAAACTTGCCGTTCCTGGCCGTGGCGCTCTTCGTCGCCGGACTGTCCATCGCACCCACGATGATCACGACGATGTCCCTGATCGAGGAGCACGTACCACGCACGCAACTGACCGAGGGCATGACCTGGGTGAGCACCGGGCTCGCGGTCGGGGTCGCGCTCGGCTCCTCGGTCTCCGGCTGGGTGATCGACGCTGCCGGGGCGAAGGCGGGGTACGTGGTTCCGGCGGCGTCCGGGGCCGTCGCGGTCGCGGTGGGTTTCCTCGGGTACCGCCGGCTGCGCAGGCCGGCTCCAAGGCGGGGAGGGCCCCATGAGCACCACAGTGATCGGCAAGAGCGGCACGTGGCGTAACTGGGCGGGGAACGTCACCGCCCGGCCCGTACGGGAGGTCACCCCGGCCACCGTCGAGGAGCTCGCCGCGGCCGTGCGGAAGGCCGCCGATGACGACCTCCGGGTGAAGGCGGTCGGCACGGGTCACTCCTTCACGGCGGCGGCCGCCACGGACGGTGTGCTGATCCGTCCCCAACTGCTGACGGGCATACGCAAGATCGACCGTGAGGCCATGACCGTCACGGTCGCCGCGGGCACCCCGCTCAAGCGGCTCAACGTGGCCCTCGCCCGCGAAGGGCTGTCGCTCACGAACATGGGCGACATCATGGAGCAGACGGTCTCCGGCGCCACCAGCACCGGAACGCACGGCACCGGCCGGGACTCGGCATCCATCGCCGCCCAGATCAGGGGCCTCGAACTGGTCACCGCGGACGGTTCGACCCTCACCTGCTCGCCGACGGAGAACGCGGACGTCTTCGCCGCCGCCCGTGTCGGCATCGGCGCCCTCGGCATCGTCACCGCGATCACCTTCGCCGTGGAGCCGATCTTCCTGCTCACGGCACGCGAGGAACCGATGCCGTTCGAGAAGGTGATGGCCGAGTTCGACGAACTGCACGCCGAGAACGAGCACTTCGAGTTCTACTGGTTCCCGCACACCGGCAACACCAACACCAAGCGCAACAACCGCAGCGCGGGCCCCGAGAAGCCCGTACCGCAGCTGAACAGCTGGTTCGAGGACGAGTTCCTCTCCAACGGCGTGTTCCAGGTGGCCAACTGGGTCGGCCAGGCGGTCCCCGCGACCATCCCCACCATCGCGCAGATCTCCAGCCGCGCCCTGTCCGCGCGGACCTACACGGACATCCCCTACAAGGTCTTCACCTCTCCGCGCCGAGTGCGGTTCGTGGAGATGGAGTTCGCCGTGCCGCGCGAGGCCCTGGTGGACACGCTGCGTGAACTCAAGGCGATGGTCGACCGTTCGAAGCTGCGCGTCAGCTTCCCGGTCGAGGTGCGCACCGCGCCGGCCGACGACATCACGCTCTCCACCGCCTCCGGCCGCGAGAGCGCCTACGTCGCCGTGCACATGTTCAAGGGCACGCCCTATCAGGCGTACTTCACCGCCGCCGAGCGGATCTTCACCGCGCACGAGGGGCGGCCGCACTGGGGCAAGGTGCACACCCGGGACACGGACTACTTCGCCAAGGTCTATCCGCGGTTCGGCGAGTTCACCGCGCTGCGTGACCGGCTCGACCCCGAACGGCGTTTCCAGAACGACTACTTGCGCCGGGTGCTCGGCGCCTAGCGAGTCGGGCGGTTGTCGTTGATCGTGTGAAGGGTGTCCCTCCCGAGGTCACGAAAAGGTCTGTTCCCACGGCGGATCGACGTCTGGCGTGAGAAGTTGGGCGGCGTGCCGATCCACGCAAGTGGCCCGAATGGAGTACTGTTGCGAGCCCTGGGTCCGGACTCCCGCCAGGGTGTCCGGGGCCTTCGAGGACCGCCGGGAGGGGGATCGTTGCACAGGGTGATGAGGTTCGTCACTTAGCGTTGCGAATTGATAACCGTGCCATAACGGCGGCCTCGGGCTCACGCCCGACACGCCGGGCAACTCGGCAAGGTTGTGGCAGGCTGCACCCGGGCAGGCCACACTCGACTAGCGGAAGCAGCGACGCACGTGACGTCGGCAGGCACCACCCGGGAGGTCCCCATGCCCGAACTGCGTGTCGTGGCCGTCTCCAATGACGGCACACGGCTGGTGCTGAAGGCTGCCGATTCCACGGAGTACACGCTGCCGATCGACGAACGGCTGCGTGCCGCCGTGCGCGGCGACCGTCCACGCCTCGGTCAGATCGAGATCGAGGTGGAGAGCCATCTCCGCCCCCGTGACATCCAGGCGCGGATACGCGCGGGTGCCACGGCCGAGGAGGTCGCGCAGCTCGCCGGCATCCCCGTCGACCGGGTCCGGCGATTCGAGGGTCCCGTCCTCGCCGAGCGTGCCTTCATGGCCGAGCGGGCCCGCAAGACCCCGGTCCGCCGCCCCGGCGAGAACGCCGCCGGCCCCCAGCTCGGTGAGGCCGTCCAGGAGCGACTGCTGCTGCGCGGCGCCGAGAAGGACACCGTCCAGTGGGACTCCTGGCGCCGCGACGACGGCACCTGGGAAGTCCTGTTGGTGTACTGCGTCGCGGGCGAACCGCACTCGGCGAGCTGGACCTACGACCCGCCCCGGCGGCTCGTCCAGGCCGTCGACGACGAGGCACGCTCGCTGATCGGCGAGTCCGACGACCTCGGGACTCCCGAGCCGAGCTTCCCGTTCGTGCCGAGGATCGCGCGGCTGCCCCGTGACCGCCCCCTGGACCGCCAGGCGGAACGTCCCGCCCTGCCCGCGCCCTCGGAGTCCGACGACGAGTTGGTGAGTGAGCGCGACTCGCTCACCAGCATCCTGGAGGCCGTCCCGAGCTACCGGGGCGACCTGGTGGTGCCCGAACTGCCCTCCGTGGAACCGCAGGAGGAGTCCTCGTCCGTTTCCGCCGAGGAGGTGGCGGAGGAGGAGTCCGCCGCCCCCGCGGCCTCGGCCGGTTCCGCCTACGCGGACGTCCTCATGCCGCGGTCGGTCAACGGTCACCGCGACCGGCTCATCGGCGCCACCGACCGTCAGGCCGAGGCGGACGGCGTCCGTCCGGGCCGTCGCGCGGCGGTGCCGAGCTGGGACGAGATCGTCTTCGGTACGCGGCGCAAGAAACAGGAGTAGCGGGCCCACGACGGTGGGGAGTCGGGCCGGTCGTTCTCGCGGGTGCGTTTCTTCGTCTGTGTCTCCGGCGGTGTCCTGTCTGCGTCTTCGCTGATGGTTTCGCTGGTGGTTTCGCTGGTGGTGTGTGCTGGTGCTTTTTGTTGGAGCAGGATCGGTCATTCATACGTGTGTGGGGCCCGCGTCGTTCAGACGCGGGCCCCACGGCGTTTTCGTCAGCGGTGACTCACCGGGGGTCGGGGCCGGTGGCGACCGGACGGCTCCCGTCCCGGGACCACTCCGACCACGAGCCCACGTACAGGGCCGCCGGGATGCCCGCGACGGCCAGCGCCAGCACCTGATGGGCGCCGGAGACACCGGAGCCGCAGTAGACGCCGACCTCGGAGTCGGCCGTCGCACCGAGTCCCTTGAAGCGGTCGGCGAGTTCGGCGGCGGAGCGGAAGCGGCCGGATTCGGCCACGTTCTCCGTGGTGGGGGCGGACACCGCGCCCGGGATGTGGCCGCCGACCGGGTCGATGGGCTCCACGTCGCCGCGGTAGCGCTCGGCGGCCCGGGCGTCCAGGAGGAGTCCCGTGCGGGCCAGCTCGGCGGCGCCGTCCGCGTCGAGCAGCGGCAGCGCGCCGGGGGCGGGCTCGAAGGTGCCGGGCTCGGGCCGCGGGATCTCGGCCGTCAGGGGACCCTCCCAGGCCGCCAGGCCGCCGTCCAGGACCCGTACCGAGGGGTGACCCGCCCAGCGCAGCAGCCACCACGCGCGCGCGGCGGCCCAGTTGAGCCCGCCGTCGTACACGACGACGGGGCGGTCGGCTCCGACCCCGGCCGCCCGCATCGCAGCCCCGAAGGCGTCGGCGTCGGGCAGCGGGTGGCGGCCGCCGGAGCCCGCCGGACCGGCGAGTTCGGTGTCCAGGTCGACGAAGACGGCTCCCGGGAGGTGCGCCTTGTCGTACTCGGGACGCTGGTTCGGGCCGCCCAACTGCCAGCGGACGTCCAGGAGGACCGGCGGACGGGGTCCCGCCAGTTCGCCGGCGAGGTCGGAGGCGGAGATGATGGCGTTCATGGCCCCATCCTCGCGCACGGGGTGGCCGCGTCGCCCGGGTCCGGCTACTCTGCCCGCCGGCGGTGCCGATCACCAGCAGTACGGGATCGGACACATGCCGTACGGCCGATGGACACCGCACGGCAGCGACGCGGACGGCGGCGGGTACCGGATCGTCGGGCATCCTCGCGCACGCACGCCTCGCTCGGCGGTGCGGCGCGGCCCGTGGCGCCACGGCCGGTGCGAGCATCGGCACGGGGCGTGATCGCGCGCGGACGCGGTACACGTACGGAGGGCGGACGGACACGGCCACCGCGAGGGGCCGAGGAGAGAGTGACGATGACCGAGGCACGGGGGCCGGCCGGCCTGAGCGGCACGGCGTATCCACCGGGCACACCCTGCTGGGTGAGCCTGATGGTGCACGGGATGGCGACGACCCAGGACTTCTACGGGGCGCTGTTCGGCTGGGAGTTCCAGCCCGGCCCCCAGCAGCTCGGCCCGTACGTACGGGCACTGCTCGACGGGCGCCAGGTGGCGGGCATCGGGCAGCTTCCGCCCGACCGCCATCTGCCCATCGCGTGGACGCCGTACTTCGCCTCGGACGACGCGGACCGGACGGCGGAGACCGTACGGCACTGCGGAGGCACCGTCGGCGTCGGTCCGCTGGACGCCGGTGAGGCGGGCCGGCTGGTGATCGCCTCCGACCCCGCGGGAGCCGTCTTCGGTGTCTGGCAGGCGGCGGAGCATCTCGGCGCGGACATCACCGGAGTGCCCGGCACCCCGGCGTGGGACGAACTCCTCACCGTCGACAGCTCGCTGGTCGCCAAGTTCTACGAGACGACGTTCGGTTACGAGGAGGAGCCGGTGGTCTCCGCCGACGACGACTACGTCACCCTGCGCGTCGAGGGCCGCTCCGTCGCCGGCATCCACGGCGTCGGCGGCGCGCTGCCCCGCGACCGGGGTCCCCACTGGCTGACCTACTTCGAGGTGAGCGACCCCGACGAGGCCGCCAACCGTGTCATCGAACTCGGCGGACGCGTCCTCGAACCCGTCCACGACACCCCGCACGGCCCGGTGGCCACGCTGGCCGACCCGGAGGGCGCGAAGTTCGCCGTGGTGCACACGGAGCGCTGAGCCGCCCGCTCGGCCCATCACACGATCGGGTGATGCCGGGCGGCGCCCGCCGACCCCCTCAGACCGCCTCGACCGGCAGGACGTCCGGGGCGAGGGCGCTCGCGTGGGCGGAGGCCGCCGTCATACGGCGGCGGTGGTGACGCCGGCAGAGGACCTCGTAGCCGATGTCGTCGGGCTGGTTGACGTCGCCGACGACCACCTGGGCCCCCTCGACGACCATCTGACCGCCTATGGTGCGGGCGTTGTGGGTGGCGCGGGCGCCGCACCAGCACAGGGCCTCCACCTGGAGGACCTCGACGCGGTCGGCCAGCTCGACCAGACGCTGGGAGCCGGGGAACAGCTTGGAGCGGAAGTCGGTCGTGATGCCGAAGGCGTACACGTCGAGGCTCAGGTCGTCCACCACGCGGGCGAGCTGGTCGATCTGCTCGGGGGCGAGGAACTGGGCCTCGTCGGCGATCACATAGTCCGCGCGGCGGCCCTGGGAGAGGTGGTCGACGAGGTACGCGTAGAGGTCCTGTCCGTCCTCGACCTCGACGGCGTCGGTGACCAGGCCGAGCCGTGACGACAGTTTGCCCTCGCCCGCGCGGTCGTCACGCGTGAAGATCATGCCCTGGAGGCCGCGCGCCGAACGGTTGTGCTCTATCTGGAGGGCCAGCGTCGACTTCCCGCAGTCCATGGTTCCGGAGAAGAACACCAGCTCGGGCATGGTGAGTTGAGCACCTTTCGGCATGGACGGCGAGGGGCGGGGGTGGACGGGCGCGGGCGAACGGACGGACGGGCGTGGTGCCTCAGGAGCGTACTTCGAGGAGCGGCACCAGCTGTTCCACGGGGGTCATCGAGCCGTGGTTGCCGACCATCGCCGACTCCTTGGGCTCCCGCTCGGAGGCGATGATCAGGACGTCGTCGTGTGCCGCCGCGACCACGTCGCCGATGCGGGCGTACACACGCTCGTCGATCCGCGGTCCGAACCACCCCGCCGCGATCGCCTCGTCGCGCGAGGCGATCCAGAACTGCTCGCCCAGCACCTCGCGCCAGCAGGTCAGGACGTCCGCCTCGGCGCCCGGCACGGCGTACACATGGCGGGCCCGGCCCTCGCCGCCCAGCAGGGCGACCCCGGCGCGCAGCTCCCAGTCCTCGTCGAAGTCGATGCGGTGCTGCTCGTCGAACGGGACGTCGAGCATGCCGTGGTCGGCGGTGACGTACAGCGCGGTGCGCGGCGGGAGTTGCTCGGCCAGGCGCTGGACCAGCCGGTCGACGTGCATGAGCTGGCCGCGCCAGGCGTCCGAGTCGACGCCGAAGCGGTGGCCGGCGCCGTCCAGCTCGGAGTAGTACGTGTAGACCAGCGCGCGGTCCCCGGCGGCCAGTTGCGCGGCGGCCACGTCCATGCGGTCGTCGCCGGAGAGGCGGCCGTGGAAGGTGCCGCCACTCAGCGCGATCTTGGTGAGCGGGGTGTTCTGGAAGGCCGGGGAGGTGACCTGGGCGGTGTGCACACCCGCCCGGTCGGCGAGCTGGAAGATCGTGGGGTACGGCTGCCACTCGCTCGGGGACGTCCAGGGCTGCCAGCGCAGCTGGTTCATCAGCTCCCGCGTCTGCGGGTTGCGGACCGTGTAGCCGGGCAGCCCGTGTGCGCCCGGGGGCAGGCCCGTGCCCACGGAGGCGAGGGAGGTCGCGGTGGTGGCCGGGTAGCCCGCGGTGATGGGGCGGCCGGTGCCGCCGCGCGAGGAGGCCAGCAGCGCGGTCAGGTAGGGCGCCTCGTCCGGGTGCGCCTTCAGCTGCTCCCAGCCCAGGCCGTCGACCAGGAAGACACAGGCGCGGTCGGCCGCGGTCAGTTCCGGTATCGACGCGGTCGTACCGGGGACCCCCATACCGGCCGCGAGGGTGGGCAGGAGATCCGCGAGCGAGCCGGCGCCGTACTCGGGGACGGGGGCCGAGCCGAGGGCCAGCGGCTGCGGGTCGTCCCAGGTGGGCAGCGCCATCAGCGGGCGGTGTCCGCGGTCGCCTCGGAGAGGGACTGCGCGAAGGCGAGGGCCTGGCGCACGGTCTCCGGGCCGTCCCCGGCCTCGCTGACACGCAGGCTGAGGTCGTCCGCCGTCGAGCTGCCCGTGTAGCCGTGGTCCGCCTCGCAGTTGGGGTCGCCGCAGGCGGCGGGCTCCAGGTCGATGCGGGAGACGGCACCCCAGCCGATGGTCAGGACGACCTCGCGGGGCGGGGTGCCCGGCGTGTACGACTCCGGGTTGGCGACGACACGGCTGAGCACGACCGACGAGATCCGGCCGATCTTCACCGACTCGGTCGACGTCGTGGCGTACGGCGTCGGCGAGGTGGTGTCCGCGGCCTGCTCGTCGGTGTGGCTCACGATGAAGCGGTTGCCCGTGAGGACGAGGACGGTGACATGCCGCCGCACCTCGTTCGCGTCGAACGTCGTCTCCTGGTGGACCAGGTACGACTTGATGGCCTCGCCGCCGACAGCGGCCTCCACCGCCTCGGCCACGAGGGCCGGGTAGTAGCCGCTGCGCTCGATCGCCGCACGCAGCCCCTGGGTCGTCGTACTGGTCTTGGCCATGATGTCCATCCTACGGTGGCGCACTGACTGCGAGGGACCGCTCTGCCGTCTCTGTTCTGTCGTGGACGGATCAATCGGGGCAGCCGTGCGCCGTCCGCACGCGGTGCGCGCGCCGTCGCACGGGTGGGCCGGGCGGCCCTCGCACGGGGTGGGCTGTGGGCTCTCGCGAGGTGGGCTGTGCGGCTCGCGCCGGGTGGGCTGTGTGGCTCGCGCCGGGTGGGCTGTGGGCTCTCGCGAGGTGGGCTGTGCGGCTCGCGCCGGGTGGGGGCGTGGGCCGTCGTCGGCGCGCGGCGGCGGGTCCGTCAGTAGACCGGAAGCGTCCTCGGGCCGAGGTCGTCACGCAGGGGCGGGCGGGCGAGCCGGACGGTGGCGCCGAGGACGCTCAGGCCGTGCGGGGCGACCACGACGGGTTCGAGCGAGACCGCCACGACCTCGGGGTGGTCGTCGACCAGCCGTGAGACCCGCAGCAGCAGCTCCTCCAGCGCGTCCGTGTCGACGGGGGCCGAGCCCCGCCAGCCGAAGAGGAGCGGTGCCGTCCGGATCGACCGGACCAGCGAGGCCGCGTCCCGTTCGGTGGCCGGAATCAGGCGGTGTGCCATGTCGCCGAGCAGCTGCGACGCGGGCCCGGCGAGCCCGAACGAGAGCACGGCGCCGGCCGCCGGGTCCACCACGCTCCTGACGATCGTGTCGACTCCGCGCGGGGCCATGCCCTGCACGACCGGGCGCAGCTCCGCCGGACTGCCGAACAGCTCCGTCAACTCCGTGTACGCCCGGCGCAGTTGTTCCTCGTCCGCCAGGTCGAGCCGGACGCCGCCGAGGTCGGCCCGGTGCCGCAGGTGCGGGGCGGTCGTCTTGAGGGCGACGGGATAGCCGAGGGCCTCGGCCGCCCGCGCCGCCTCGTCGGGCGTGGGGGCGGGCCGCGCCTGCCGCAGGTGGATGCCGTACCGGCCGAGCAGCGCGCCCGCCTCCTCGGCGCCGAGCGCGAGCCCCTCGCCCGTGGCGAGGAGCGCGTCGATCCGCTCGGCCGCGCCCTTCTCGTCGATGTCCTCGTACGCGGGCACCCGTCCCGGCTCCGCCGCCTCCCGTCGCCACTGCGCGTAGTGCACGGCCTCGGAGAGGGCGCGGACGGCCCGCTCGGCGGCGGGATAGGCGGGGATGAGCCGGGAGCCGGCCCGCTCGGAGGAGGACGCGGTCATCTCTCCCGTCTCTGTCGTCTCCTGGCTTGCGGTGGGCGGGGGTTGCGCGGGGCGGAACAGGTCGGTGCCGCCGTCGCTGCCGGGCGTCCTGTCGCCGGCCTGCGGTGCCGTGCTGGCCGCGGCCGACAGCGCCTCGGCCAGGCCGCCCAGCTCGACGTGCACCACGAGCACCGGCTTCGAGGGATTCGCGGCGGCGGCCGACCGCAACGCCTCCGCCAGGGCCGCGTCCCCCGGCGACGTCTCCCCCAGCGCCGGTATGGCCGTCACCACCACCGCGTCGCACGAGTCGTCGGCGAGCGTCCGCGACAACGCCGCGTGGAAGTCCCGTGCCGAGGCCCCGGTCGTCAGGTCGAGCGGGGGCAGCGGCCGCAGCCCCTCGGAGAGACACGCGTCGTACGTGAGCATCCCCAGTGACTCGGAGTTGCCGAGGATCGCCACCCGGGGCCCCGCCGGCAGTGGCTGCCGGGCCAGCAGCAGTCCCGCGTCGACCAGTTCCGTGATCGTGTCGACCCGGATCACCCCGGCCTGCCGAAGCAGCGCGGACACGGTGGTGTGGGGCAGTTCGGTGGCGCGCACGGCATGCCCCTGGGGCGCGGAGCCGTGGCGCGCCCCCTGCACGACCACGAGCGGCTTGACCGCCGCCGTGCGCCGGGCGAGACGGGTGAACTTGCGCGGATTGCCGATGGACTCCAGATACATGAGGACGACATCCGTGTCCGGGTCCTCGTACCAGTACTGCAGGACGTCGTTCCCGGAGACGTCGGCGCGGTTGCCCGACGACACGAAGGTGGAGACGCCTGTGACACCGGTGACCCCTCCGCCGCGCCGGTGCAGCCGGGACAGCAGTGCGATCCCGATGGCACCGGACTGGGCGAAGAGACCGATGCGCCCGGAGCGCGGGGCCTCGGGGGCGAGTGAGGCGTTGAGCCGTACGTCCGGGGCGGTGTTGATGATCCCGAAGGCGTTCGGTCCGATGATGCGCATGCCGTACGTGCGCGCCTGGCGCACCAGTTCGCGCTGGCGCTCGCGCCCCTCGGGGCCGCTCTCGGCGTACCCGGCGGAGACGACGACGAGCCCCTGCACGCCGTGTTCGCCGCACTCGGCGACGACCTCGGGGACGTACGCGGCGGGGACGGCGACGACCGCGAGGTCGACGGGCCCCTCGATCTCGGTGACGGACCGGTGCGCGGGCACCCCGTCGATCTCCTTCTCGTCCTCGCCGAGAGCCCTGTTCACCGCGTACAGCCGTCCGGTGAAACCGGCGCCCCGGAGGTTGGCGAGGACGCTGCGGCCCACTCCGCCCGGCGTGCGCCCGGCGCCGATGACGGCGACCGAGCCGGGGGCGAGCAGACGCTGGACGGATCTGGCCTCGGCCCGCTGCTCCCGGGCGCGCTGCACGGCCAGGGAGCGGTCGGTGGGCTCCAGGCCGAACTCCAGGCGGACGACACCGTCCTCGAAGCTGCGCTTCTGCTGGTACCCGGCGTCGGTGAACACCTTGATCATCTTGCTGTTGGCGGGGAGCACCTCGGCCGCGAAGCGTCTGATGCCGCGCTCGCGGGCGACGGCGGCGATGTGTTCGAGGAGGGCGGAGGCCACGCCGCGGCCCTGGTGGGCGTCCTGGACGAGGAAGGCGACCTCCGCCTCGTCGGCGGGGGCTGACGCGGCCATTCCGTCGGCGCCGATCCGGTCGTAGCGTACGGTGGCGATGAACTCGCCGCCGACCGTGGCGGCGAGCCCCACCCGGTCCACGAAGTCGTGGTGCGTGAAGCGGTGGACGTCCTTGGCGGACAGGCGAGGGTACGGCGCGAAGAAGCGGTAGTACTTCGACTCGTCCGAGACCTGCTCGTAGAAGCTGACCAGACGCTCGGCGTCGTCGACGGTGATGGGCCTGACGCGTGCGGTGCCGCCGTCGCGCAGCACCACGTCGGCCTCCCAGTGGGCGGGGTACTCGTGCCGGTCCGACGAGGTCTGCATGGGCCCCAGAGTACGGCTCGCGTCCGGCTACGGCGCGGGGCAGTCTGGGGAAGCACAACAGAAGCGCGAGAGCCGGTTCGTGGCCAGGCCGTGGGCCCGTTCCGCTCCGTCGCGCCATATGGGAAACTGGTCTAGACAACCCGGTCTAGACCTCTCTGAACCACCCGAGACATCCGAAGGGCAGCATCACATGGCTGAGCGCCGCGTCAACGTCGGCTGGGCCGAGGGCCTCCACGCCCGACCCGCATCCATCTTCGTCCGGGCCACCACGGCCTCCGGTATCCCCGTGACGATCGCCAAGGCCGACGGGAACCCCGTCAACGCGGCCTCCATGCTGGCGGTCCTGGGCCTCGGCGCCCAGGGCGGCGAGGAGATCGTGCTCGCGTCCGAGGCCGAGGGCGCGGACGTCGCGCTCGACCGTCTGGCGAAGCTCGTGGCCGAGGGACTCGAGGAACTCCCCGAGACGGTCTGAGCGACCCCGTGACCGGGTGCCCGGAACGGAAACAGGCCTGAAAGGCCACCCGCACACCATGGCGAAGGGCTCGTCCGATTTATCGGGCGGGCCCTTCGCCATTTCGTTCCCCTACCGCCCCGATTTCCCTCTGCCGCCGCTCCGATTTCGTTCTGCGGGCAGCAGAAAGAATGCCCCTCGGAATTCTCGCCTCTTTGTATACGGCTCCCGTGTTAATGCCGCAGGCTCGACATGTTTACGGGGTGTTGCGAAGTTCTCACACGCTCCGCCCGTTCCGCCGCGCCGGCCCCGCCCGGAAATCGGAAGCGGTGCGCGGCGGTGGCGCGCTCGGTGTGCAGGGACGTGATCGTCCGGGCCCGGTCGCCGTCGCCGCGCGCGACGGCGTCCACGATGCCGCCGTGTTCCGCCCAGGACTCCACGGGATCGGCGGGTGCCTCGACCGCGTACATCCAGGCGATCTTGTGCCGCAGCTGGGCGAGTGTCGAGGTCAGGGCAGGGCTGCCGGACGCCTGTGCGAGCGTCTCGTGGAACCAGCCCCCCAGGGAGCGCAGATCCTCGCTGGTGCCCCGCCTGGCCCGTTCCTGGCCCAGTCTGACCAGGCCGCGCAGCACCTTGAGGTGGGCCTCCGTGCGGCGCTGGGCGGCACGGGCGGCTCCCAGCGGCTCCAGCAGCATGCGCATCTCCAGCAGGTCGGCGGCCTCCTGCTCGGTCGGCTCGGCGACGCACGCGCCCGCGTGCCGGCGGGTCACCACGAAGCCCTCGGCCTCCAGCGTGCGCAGCGCCTCACGCACGGGGACCCGGCTGACGCCGTACCGGCGGGCGAGCAGTTCCTCGGTGAGACGGCTGCCGCGCTCGTAGACACCCGCGACGATGTCATCTCGGATCGCCGTGCATACCGAATGTGCCGGAATACGCATGACCGACCTCCGCCTTAATCCCCGTGAAACGTCGATGATTGACGTGTCTTCCAGCGACTCTATTGCAGCGAGCCGGAATTTCCGACGGCGGGCCGGAATCCAGGGATATTTTTTGGACAGGAGGTACGTCACGGGGCGTTCGCACAACGCGGAAAGCCCCGGCTCGATGAGCCGGGGCCTTCACCAGAAGCGTGGAGCGGTGTCTCAGACGTTCACACCGTGCGAGCGCAGGTAGGCGACGGGATCGATGTCCGAGCCGTACTCGGCCGTCGTCCGGGCCTCGAAGTGCAGGTGCGGGCCGGTGACGTTGCCGGTCGCGCCGGAGAGGCCGATCTGCTGGCCGGGGGTGACCGTCTGGCCGACGGAGACGCCGATGGACGACAGGTGGCCGTACTGGGTGTACGTGCCGTCGGCCATCCTGATGACGATGTTGTTGCCGTACGCCCCGCCCCAGCCCGCCTCCACGACGGTGCCGGAGCCGACCGCGAGGACGGCCGTGCCGGTGGCGGCGTGGAAGTCGACGCCGGTGTGGCTGCCGGAGGACCAGACGGCGCCGCCGGCCTTGTAGCCGGTGGAGATGTACGAGCCGCTGATGGGCGAGACGTAGGTGTTGAGGCGCTCGCGCTCGGCCGCGCGGGCGGCGCGGGCCTTGATCTCCTCGCGCTCCTTGGCGGCGGCACGTTCCTGCTCGGCCTTCTCGGCGGCGGCCTTGCGGGCCTCCTCCTGCGCCTTCTTCTTGACCTCAGCCACCTCGGCGGCCTGCTGCTGGGCAACGGCCTGGGCGTCCACCTGGTCGGCGACCGTGTCGCCGAGGACGATGATCTGGTTCAGGCCGGTCTGCTCGACCGCGGGCTCCTCCGCGGCGAGCGCGGGGCCTGCGAGGGTGCCGATGACACCGGTGGTGGTGAGAGCGGCTACGCCCACGTTCCTCGTGGTCGTGCGCTGTACACGGCCGGGACGGCGGTGCTTCCCAGGGGCGCGGGTGAACGCCATGAAGTGGCTGGTCCTTTCCTTCCTTCTCGCCTACCGGGTTAGCTGACGGGTTCGGAGCAGGAAGGTCTCCTACGGCTGCCCCTCGTTTCGCGTCGCTCGCGAAGGGCACCCGATTCACCCCAGGGGACTTCGGTGGGTCCCCGGCTCCCCGGGCTCGCGCCATGGGGATTCGGCGATGACTGTCCGGTGCCGCGGCTGCGGCGAACATCTGACGAACAGCCGGACCGACGCTAAGTGGACCGTCTTCGAAATAACAAACGGATCACAGGATTTGTTAACTACGCCACAGGTCAGACACACAACCTCCGCCATCAATACGGACAAACACGGGCCCTGGTGACTCTTCAGTCACCAGGGCCTCACACGTGCGTGTCCTTCTGTCCGGTTTCCCCTCGGATCCCTACTCGGCCGGTACGACGGTGACTTCACCGATCCCGAGGGCCCTGACCGGCTCCTCGATCTGCGCGGCGTCCCCGACGAGGACGGTCACCAGACGGTCCACCGGGAAGGCGTTCACAACGGCCGCGGTGGCCTCCACCGTGCCGGTGGCGGCGAGTTGGCGGTACAGCGTCGACTGGTAGTCGTCCGGCAGGAACTGCTCGACCTGGTCGGCCAGCGTGCCCGCCACGGCCGCCGCCGTCTCGAACTTGAGAGGGGCGACCCCGACGAGGTTCTGGACGGCGACGTCGCGCTCGGCGTCGGTCAGCCCCTCGGCGGCGAGGGTCCGCAGCACGGTCCACAGGTCGTCGAGCGCCGGCCCGGTGTTGGGCGTGTCGATGGAACCGCTGATGGCCAGCATCGCCGTGCCCGATCCCTCCGGCCCGGAACGCAGCACCTGACCGAACGCGCGCACCCCGTAGGTGTAGCCCTTCTCCTCCCGCAGGACGCGGTCCAGGCGGGAGGTGAGGGTGCCGCCGAGGCAGTAGGTGCCGAGCACCTGGGCCGGCCACACCCGGTCGTGCCGGTCGGCGCCCACCCGTCCGATGAGCAACTGGGTCTGCACGGAACCGGGACGGTCCACGATGATCACGCGCCCGGTGTCGTCGGCGCTCACCGCGGGGGCGACGCTCGGCTTGGCCGGGGAGCCGGTCCAGGCGCCCAGGGTGTCGCCCAGCAGCGTGTCGAGGTCGACCCCGGTGAGGTCGCCGACGACCACGGCGGTGGCCGTCGCGGGGCGCACGTGCCGCTCGTAGAAGGCGCGTACGGCCGCGGAGTCGATGCCCTCCACGGTCTCCTCGGTGCCCTGGCGGGGCCGCGACATGCGCGACGTGGCCGGGAACAGCTGCCGGGAGAGCTCCTTGGCGGCCCGGCGGCCCGGGTTGGCGGTCTCGTGCGGGATCTCGTCGAGCCTGTTGGCCACCAGACGCTCGATCTCGCCGTCGTCGAACGCGGGGGCCCGCAGGGCGTCGGCGAGCAGCCCCAGGGCCTTCTCCAGCCGCGACACGGGCACTTCGAGGGACAGGCGTACGCCGGGGTGGTCGGCGTGCGAGTCGAGGGTGGCGCCGCAGCGCTCCAGCTCGGCGGCGAACTCCTCGGCCGTGTGCTTGTCGGTGCCCTCGGAGAACGCCCGGGTCATGATGGTGGCGACACCGTCGAGGCCGGCCGGTTCGGCGTCCAGGGGCGCGTCGAGGACGACCTCGACGGCGACGACCTGCTGGCCGGGGCGGTGGCAGTGCAGCACGGTCAGGCCGTTGGCCAGGGTGCCGCGCTCGGGCGCCGGGAACGCCCAGGGGCGGGCGTCGCCGGCCTGGGGCTGCGGGTGGAATTCCATGCTCGCGAGCTCGGTCACTTCGCCGACTCCTCGTTCTCGTCGGTGCTCTCGACGGCCTCCGCGTCGGCGGCCTCCTCTTCGGCGCCCTCTTCACCGGCGACGGGCTCGTAGACGAGCACCGCGCGGTTGTCGGGCCTCAGGCGGGCCTTGGCGATCTCCTGGACCTCGTCGGCCGTCACCGACAGGACCCGGTCGACGGCGGTGAGGGCGAGCTTCGGGTCGCCGAACAGGACCGCGTACCGGCACAGTTCGTCGGCGCGGCCGGCGACCGTGCCGAGCCGGTCCAGCCACTCGCGCTCCAACTGGGCCTGGGCGCGCTCCATCTCCTCGGCCGTCGGGCCCTCCGCCGCGAACCGGGCGAGCTCCTCGTCGACGGCGGCCTCGATGACCGGCACCTCGACGTCACCGGAGGTCTTGACGTCCATCCACGCCATGGAGGGCGCGCCGGCCAGCCGCAGCAGGCCGAAACCGGCCGTCACGGCCGTACGGTCACGTCGCACGAGCCGGTTGTAGAGGCGGGACGACTCGCCGCCGCCGAGGATCGTGAGCGCCAGGTCGGCCGCGTCGCACGCGCGCGTGCCGTCCTCCGGCAGCCGGTAGGCGGCCATCAACGCGCGCGCGGGCACGTTCTCCTCGACGACCTCGCGCAGCTGCTCGCCCATGACGTCCGGCAGCGAGCCGTCGCGGGGCGCGGGCTTGCCGTCGTACGCGGGGATGGAGCCGAAGTACTTCTCCACCCAAACGAGGGTCTGCTCCGGGTCGATGTCGCCGACGATCGACAGGACGGCGTTGTTGGGCGCGTAGTACGTCCGGAAGAACTGCTGGGCGTCCTCCAGGCTGGCCGCCTCCAGGTCGTCCATCGAGCCGATGGGCGTGTGCCGGTAGGGGTGGCCCTCGGGGTAGGCCAGGCGGAAGATCTTCTCGAAGGCGGTGCCGTAGGGCACGTTGTCGTACCGCTGGCGGCGCTCGTTCTTGACGACGGCCCGCTGGTTGTCCAGGTTCTTCTGGTCGAGCGCGAGCAGCAGGCTGCCCATGCGGTCGGCCTCCAGCCACAGCGCCAGCTCCAGCTGATGGGTGGGCATGGTCTCGAAGTAGTTGGTGCGCTCCCAGCTGGTGGTGCCGTTCAGCGAACCGCCCGCGCCCTGGACCAGCTCGAAGTGGCCGTTGTCCTTGACCTGGCCCGAGCCCTGGAACATCAGGTGTTCGAAGAGGTGGGCGAGGCCCGTACGGCCCGCGACCTCGTGACGCGAACCGACGTCGTACCAGAGGCACACCGCGGCGACCGGGGTCAGGTGGTCCTCGGAGAGCACCACGCGCAGGCCGTTGTCCAGGCGGTGCTCCCTCACTGTCAGGCCTTCGGAGCCGGCCTCGGCTGTGGCCGTGTGACCCATGGGCGGTACGTCCCTTCGATCGCTGTGCTGTGTGCGCGGGATCCGTCGTGGAATCGTCGCGGAAACCGCTGTTTCCTGCCGGTCCCGCCACTGTATGCAAGCGCGCGGACCCCTGGAGAAGTTCCCGGGCGCCGTACGCCGAGAGCGAGATGGGGGTTGCGACCGGCGGTCACTGGTTAAGGTCGGCGCACGCTGTTGACGCGGCGGCCCGGCAGGCCGTGCCCGGCGGTCGGCGCCGGGTCGTGTCGGGGTTGTCAGTGCGGCAGTCCACAATGGTGCGCGTCAGTTCCCGTTCACCTCGCGCCGCGAGTGAGCCGGAGACGTGAGCGCCCCGTAGGTGAGCGACCAGAAAAAGAGGAGCCGGCAGCGATGGCCCGCCGCAGCACGAAGACCCCGCCGCCCGACGACGCGTTCGAGGAGCGGATCCTCGACATCGACGTCGTCGACGAGATGCAGGGCTCCTTCCTGGAGTACGCGTACTCGGTCATCTACTCCCGAGCCCTGCCGGACGCCCGTGACGGACTCAAGCCGGTGCACCGCCGGATCGTCTACCAGATGAACGAGATGGGCCTGCGCCCCGACCGCGGCTATGTGAAGTGCGCCCGCGTGGTCGGCGAGGTCATGGGTAAGTTGCACCCGCACGGCGACTCGTCGATCTACGACGCCCTGGTCCGCCTCGCCCAGCCCTTCTCCATGCGGCTCCCCCTGGTCGACGGCCACGGCAACTTCGGCTCGCTGGGCAACGACGACCCGCCGGCCGCCATGCGGTACACCGAGTGCCGGATGGCCGACGCGACGAGCCTGATGACGGAGTCGATCGAGGAGAACACGGTCGACTTCTCCCCGAACTACGACGGCCAGGAGCAGGAGCCGGTGGCCCTGCCCGCCGCCTTCCCGAACCTCCTGGTCAACGGCGCGTCGGGCATCGCCGTCGGCATGGCCACCAACATGCCGCCGCACAACCTGGGCGAGGTCATCGCGGCCGCCCGCCACCTGATCCGGTATCCGAACGCCGACCTGGACACGCTGATGAAGCACGTCCCGGGCCCCGACCTGCCGACCGGCGGCCGGATCGTCGGTCTCACCGGCATCAGGGACGCGTACGCGACGGGCCGCGGCACCTTCAAGATCCGCGCCACGGTGACGGTGGACAACGTGACGGCCCGCCGCAAGGGCCTGATCGTCACCGAACTGCCGTTCACCGTCGGCCCGGAGAAGGTGATCGCCAAGATCAAGGACCTGGTCGGCGCGAAGAAGCTCCAGGGCATCGCCGATGTCAAGGACCTCACCGACCGCGCCCACGGCCTGCGCCTGGTCATCGAGATCAAGAACGGCTTCGTGCCGGAGGCCGTCCTGGAGCAGCTCTACAAACTGACGCCGATGGAGGAGTCCTTCGGCATCAACAACGTGGCCCTGGTCGACGGCCAGCCCCTCACCCTGGGCCTGAAAGAGCTGCTGGAGGTCTACCTCGACCACCGCTTCGAGGTCGTGCGGCGCCGCTCGGAGTTCCGCCGCGGCAAGAAGCGCGACCGCCTGCACCTGGTCGAGGGCCTGCTCACCGCGCTGCTGGACATCGACGAGGTCATCCGTCTGATCCGCTCCAGCGACAACTCCGCCCAGGCCAAGGAGCGCCTGATCGAGCGCTTCGCCCTGTCGGACATCCAGACGCAGTACATCCTCGACACCCCGCTGCGCCGTCTCACCCGGTTCGACCGCATCGAGCTGGAGTCCGAGAAGGAGCGGCTCAACGCCGAGATCGCCGAGCTGACCCGCATCCTGGAGTCGGACGCGGAGCTGCGCAAGCTGGTCTCCGGCGAACTCGCCGCCGTGGCGAAGAAGTTCGGCACCGAGCGCCGTACGGTGCTGCTGGAGTCCTCGGGCACCCAGGTGGCCGCGGTCCCACTGCAGGTGGCGGACGACCCGTGCCGGGTGCTGCTGTCGTCGACGGGTCTGCTGGCCCGTACGGCGAGCGCCGAGCCCTTCACGGCGGACGAGGACGGCAGGCGGACCAAGCACGACGTCATCGTCTCCGCGGTCCCGGCGACGGCCCGGGGCGAGGTGGGCGCGGTGACCTCCACCGGCCGCCTGCTCCGCCTGAACGTGGTCGATCTGCCGCAGCTGCCGGACACCTCGGCGGCCCCCAACCTGTCGGGCGGCGCCCCGCTCGCGGAGTTCCTCACCCTCCAGGACGGCGAGACGCTCATCTGCCTGATGACGCTCGACGAGTCGTCGCCCGGGCTGGCCATCGGCACCGAGCAGGGCGTCGTCAAGCGCGTGGTCCCCGACTACCCGTCCAACAAGGGGGAGCTGGAGGTCATCACGCTCAGGGAGGGCGACCGGATCGTCGGTGCCGTCGAGCTGCGCACGGGCGAGGAGGACCTGATCTTCATCACGGACGACGCCCAGTTGCTGCGTTACCAGGCCTCCCAGGTCCGCCCGCAGGGCCGCCCGGCCGGCGGTATGGCCGGCATCAAGCTCACCGAGGGCGCGAAGGTCATCTCCTTCACGGCCATCGACCCGGCCGTCGACGCGGTCGTCTTCACGGTCGCGGGTTCCCGCGGCACCCTCGACGACTCCGTCCAGACCACGGCCAAGCTCACCCCGTTCGACCAGTACCCCCGCAAGGGCCGTGCCACGGGCGGCGTCCGCTGCCAGCGGTTCCTCAAGGGCGAGGACTGCCTCTCCGTCGCCTGGGCGGGTCCCGCCCCGGCCCGCGCCGCCCAGAAGAACGGCACCCCGGCCGACCTCCCGGAGATGGACCCGCGCCGCGACGGCTCGGGCGTGTCCCTGGGCAAGACGGTGGCGTCGGTGGCGGGGCCTGTGTGAGCGGAGACCCCCGCAGGACGTCGTAGATGGCCCGCAGGGCGCCGTAGGAGGCTCACAGGACGTCGTAGGAGGCCTCGGGGTCCTCGGCCGCTGCCTCCTGGACATAGCGCAGGACGCCCCACATGCCGTGCTCGTCGGCGTGCGGGGCGTCCTTGTCGCCCTTGCACGCCTCCAGCTCCTTGCGCAGAGCGGGGACGTCGACACCGGCCCCGATGAGCACGAGCTGTGTGAGCCGGGGGCCGTCACCGATGCCGTCGTCGCCGTCCGCCCAGGGCTCCGGGTAGAACCGCAGGAACCGCCCCACTGCATGCACGGCATAGCGGTTGCGCGGGTCGTACGGTCCGAAGTCGACGTACCCCTTGATCCGGTAGAGCCCCTCGGCCCTCCCGTCCAGGAACGCCATGAGCCGCCGGGGGTCGAGCGGCACATCGGAGACGAAGGCGACACTGTCGTAGCCGGTGTGCAGATGTCCGGCGTCCTCGTGGTGTCCGTCGGGGTCGTGCCGGTGCAGGTCGTCGAAGGAGAGCTGGCCGACGCGCTCCTCGGACGGCCGGCAGTCGAAGAGGAACTCGGGGTCGACACGCCCGTGGACGGCCGGCACCACGGCGGCACGGTCACCGAGCGACCGGACGAGCGACAGGACCCGGTCCCCGTCCTCGGCCCGGTCGAGCTTGTTCACGACGACGAGGTCGGCGAGGGCGAGATGCCGGTCGATCTCGGGATGCCGCTGCCGGGTCTGCGGGAACTCGGCCGCGTCCACGACTTCGACGAGGCCTCCGTACACCACCCGTGGGTTCTCGCTGGCGAGCACCATCCGCACGAGCTCCTGCGGCTCGGCGAGCCCGCTCGCCTCGATGACGATGACGTCGATCCCGGCGGCGGGAGCGGTGAGCCGTTCCAGATACTCGTCCAGTTCACTGACGTCGACGGCACAGCACAGACATCCGTTGCCCAGCGACACCGTGGAGTCCCCGAGCGCGCCGGCCACCGCCATCGCGTCGATCTCGATCGCCCCGAAGTCGTTGACGACGGCCCCGATACGGCTGCCGCCGCTGCGGTGGAGGAGGTGGTTGAGCAGGGTGGTCTTCCCCGCGCCGAGGAATCCGGCGAGGACTACGACGGGGATCTGGGGCGGGGGCTGCGAACCCTGCGCGTCCTGCACGTCCTGCACGTCCTGCAGACCCCGCACGTCCTGCAGACCCTGCGCACTCTGCGGGTCCTGTACGACCTGCGGGTCGGTCGGGCGGTACGGGCCGTGTGAGTCCTGGGGGCTGTGTGGGCCCTGTGACTCCCGTGAGTCCTCGGGGCTGTGTGAGCGCTGCGACTCACGCGAGCCCTGCAACTCCGGCGAGCCGTGCGGCCTCGATGCCTGCCGCGGCTCCGGGTTCGACCCCGCCCACGGTTCCGGCAGAGGCCCGAGCCGCGTCAGAGAACCGGGCCCCGGCTCGGACCCGCGCTCCGGCTCGGACCCGCGCTCCGGCTCAGGAAACGTGCCGGGTTCGGGCTCCGGTCGCGTCTTCGGCTCCTGACTCGACGACTGGCTCAACACGCGCCCTCTCTCACACCGTTGCGTGCGCCGGCACGCGGCCGGTCATCGCACGAGGCCGGTTCATGGACCGGCTCACACCGGAACACCGCAGCTCCCGCGCCTTCCTTGAATGCCGTCCCAGGATACGAGTGAGCGCCGAACGCCCCGTGGAGTGGACGGTTGTCAGCGGCGCCCGAGGGGCACACGTTGGGCATGGCGCCGGTCCGCGCGACCCACACATCCTTCCGTGCGCCTCCTCTCCGCCTCCCAGCCGACCGGTGCCGCTCGGCGACACTGAGAGGCGGCAAGCGCCGCCCATCGCTCGCCGGTCCCCATCCCGTCGCCCCGCACCGACGACCGGCGGACGGCCGCCTGAATCGGGGGTTGACATGGCCACACAGAATCTTGGGGCGCGGGGAATCGGCCCCGCCGCAGCAGCGGGCTTCGCCTTCGTGGTGGGAGCACTGGGCGCGGTCGCCGTGGAGCGGCGCGTCCGCACCGTACTTCGACGCCTGGAGCGACTGGAACGGCTGGAGCGCGAGACCGAGCAGCGTGCCGCCCTGATCAGCTATCAGCGACACAACGTCGACCTGGTCATGAAGGCGGCGGCGGACCCGACACTCCTTCCGGTCCTGAACGCCTACGAGGAGGAACTGTCCACCGACAGGCAGCGGCAGTACCTCTTCGCCAACCTCCTCTACACACACGTCCTCCAGGGCTACCGGGTGGGCGTCTTCAGCCGGGCCGAGTTGTACGGACACCTCCGCGGCATCTTCCAGAGCACCCTCATGCGCGACTACTGGGCCGCCACACGGCACCACCGGTCGAGTCTGAAGGAGGGTTCGGAGGAGTCGGAGATCGGCAGGATGGTCGACGCCCTGATCAGCGATCTGGAGGACGCGAGCACGGACGAGTGGTGGGTCGTGGGCGAGCCGCCCGCCGAATAGGATCCACAGCCCCTACGGCCCTCAACCCCGAGGGCCACTCCCACAGCCTTCACCCCCCACGGCGCTCACCCCCCACAGCGCGACCCCCACCTCTGCCTTCACTCCAGCGCACCTTGGATGCACGCGCATCAACCGGCTTCATGAGGCTAAGTTTGGCCCGCTCGTTATCACTACTCATGATTCAAGGATCGAACCCGTTGAAAATCGTGCGCCGCATCGGTGCGTCCCCTCGCGAGAGGGGCAGTGCCGCGGGGCAGACATGCCCAGACATCTTCGAACTGCAGGATGGCACCTTCGCAGTGATCGGGACCGACCAGACAGAGAAACTCGACCCCGAGCTTCCTGCCGACGCCTCGCGCGCTGACTACGAGAGGATCGTGGTCATCAGCCGCGAGACTCTCATCCGGGCAAAGTCGGACATCCCCGACGCCTGATCCTGAACGGGGGCTCGCCTGCACTACAGCGCGGGCCCCTCGCGCCGCCGGACCCCGCGACCAGGTCGGACCATCTCACCGTCGGCCATGACCCGGGCCCCACAGCCCCAGGCCCCGCTCTCGGCCTCCGCACAGCCTCCGCACACTCCTTCCGGCCCGTCCGGAAGCCGCCCGGACGCGAGTCAGGTTAGGCTCACCTCTGTGAGTACGTGCACATCCGCGTCCCGACATCTCGGCGAGCCTCTCGCCGGGACCGCCGCCACGGCGAGGACATGGCTGCTGCTGGAACAGCCCGGCCCCTGGGGCGTCAAGGCGCTCACCTCCAGCCATCTCGACCCCGTGCTCGGCCGCGCCCTCGAAGCCGCGGCGGAGGGCACCGGCGTACGCGTGGCGCTCATCCGGCGTCCCGGCCGCCACGCAGACTGCCGTGAGGTCCGCGAGCGCCGGGTGTACGTGGCGCACACCGTCCCCGGAAACGTCTGGCTGCACACCGCCACGACGTCCGACCCCCGCGAACTGCTCGGTCTCGACTTCGCCGCCCTCGGCCGGGGCGACCACCGCACCTTCGGAACGGCTCTGCGGGGGCGGCCCCACACCGGCGCCCCCCTGGCGCTCGTCTGCACCAACGGCAAGCGCGACCGTTGCTGCGCCCTCCTCGGCCGGCCGCTCGCCGCCGAACTGGCCACCTCGGGGGTCGAGGGCACCTGGGAGGTCACCCATCTGGGTGGTCACCGCTTCTCCCCCACCCTGCTCGTGCTCCCCTTCGGGTACGTGTACGGCCGCGCGGAGGCCCACCACGTCAAGGAGGTCCTCCATGGCGTACGGGAGGGCCGTGTAGTGACCGAGGGGTGCCGGGGCAACTCCGCCTGGGAGCGTCCCGGCCAGGCGGCCGAACTGGCGGTGCGCACCGAGACCGGGGAGGACGCGGCCGCCGCGTTCACCGTCCTGCGCACGGACGGCTCGGCTCCTCGGTGGGAGGTGACCGTCGCCCACACCGACGGCCGCCGCTGGACCGTCGCCGTCGCCCAGGGCGCCGCCCAGCCGCCCCGCCCGGAGAGCTGCGGCTCCCCGCTGGGCTCCCCGGCGCGGTTGGACGTGCTGACCGTACGAGAGCTGTCACCGAGCGCGGTCGCGCACTAGCGGGCCGGGCACCGGCGGGCCGGACACAGCCCCCGTCTCGACCTGGCGCCGTCGTAGAAACACCCGGTGTCTGAGATCCGCGCCACACCCCTCTACGACCGGCCCGCCCTGTCCACGTACCGTCTTGGGTATGAGCCCCACTCCCCCCGCGCGCCGCCTGCGTCTCGGTATGCCGCGGCGGGTGTTCTCGCAGGTCCTGCTGATGCAGGTGGCCATCGCCGCCGGTGTCGCCGTCCTCGCGACCGGGCTGTTCCTCGCGCCGCTCAGCGAACAGCTGGACGACCAGGCGATGCGGCGGGCCCTCGCCATCGCGCAGACGACCGCCGCCCAGCCGCAGATCGCGCAGGACCTGGTGTCGACGCGGCCGTCCGTGCACGGCCCCGTACAGGTCGAGGCCGAGCGGATCAGGAAGGCCAGCGGAGCCGAGTACGTGGTCGTGCTGGACCGGGTCGGAGTGCGCTGGTCGCACCCCGACCCCGCGGAGATCGGCGGCCTCGTCTCGACCGACCCGCGCCGCGCTCTGGCCGGGAACGAGGTCATGGAGATCGACTCGGGCACCCTGGGACGCTCCGCCCGGGGCAAGGTGCCGCTGCGTGACGCCGACGGGAAGATCGTCGGCGCCGTCTCGGTGGGCATCGAGTACGACAGCGTGCGCGCCCGGCTCATCCACGCGATCCCCGGGCTCCTGGCGTACGCCGGCGGTGCCATGGCGGTCGGGGCGCTGGCCGCGTATCTGATCTCCCGCCGGGTCTACCGCCAGACCCGTGACCTGGCCTTCTCCGATATCGCGGGGCTGCTCGCGGAGCGCGAGGCGATGCTGCACGGCATCCGGGAGGGCGTGGTCGCGCTGGATCGCGCAGGCCGCGTACGCCTGCTCAACGACGAGGCGCGGCGGCTGCTCGGGATCGGCGACGAGGCGGTCGGCCGATCGCTCGACGAGGCGCTCGGCTCCGGCCGTACGACGGATGTACTGGCGGGCCGGGTCACGGGCACCGATCTCCTGACCGTGCGCGGTCAGCGCGTGCTGGTCGCCAATCGCATGCCCACCGACGACGGGGGCGCCGTCGCCACCCTGCGCGACCGCACCGAACTGGAGCAGCTCGGCCGCGAACTGGACTCCACGCGCGGGCTGACGGACGCCCTGCGCGCCCAGGACCACGAGCACGCCAACCGAATGCACACCCTCCTCGGCCTGCTCGAACTGGAGATGTACGACGAGGCCGTGGAGTTCGTCGGCGAGGTCGTCGGCGACCACCGGGCCACCGCCGAGCAGGTCACCGAGAAGATCCACGACCCGCTGCTCGCCGCGGTCCTGGTGGGCAAGGCGACCGTCGCGGCCGAGCGCGGGGTGGCCCTCGCGGTCGCGGACGGCACGATGCTGCCGGACCGGCTGATCGATCCGCGTGGGCTCGTCACCGTCGTCGGCAACCTCGTCGACAACGCCCTGGACGCCGTCGCGGGCACGCCGCACGCGCGCGTGGAGGTCGATCTGCGCGCCGAGGGGCGCACGGCGATCCTCCGGGTGCGCGACACGGGCCCCGGAGTCCCGCCCGACAAGCGGGAGTTGATCTTCACCGAGGGCTGGTCCACCAAGACGCCGCCCGCCCATCGCGAACGCGGCATCGGGCTCTCCCTGGTGCGCAGGTTCGCCGAGCGACAGGGGGGCAGCGCCCGGGTCACGGAGGCGGCGGGCGGCGGCGCGGAGTTCACCGTCGTCCTGCCCGACGCGCTCGCGGAGCACGGCCTGGTGACCCCGGTGTCCGCACCCACGCCCACCCCTGTGGCACCCGAGGACCGACCGGCGCGGCAGGACGAGCCGACCGCCGGTCACCAAGGGCGGCCGGGCCCCGCACGGGCGCCCGAAGCCGCCGGCAGAGCCGCCGACAAGGAGCCGCGATGATCGAGGTCCTGATCGTGGACGACGACACCGGAGTCGCCCGCGTCAACGCCGCCTACGTGGAGAAGGTCGCCGGTTTCCACGTCGCCGGTGTGGCCCACAGCGCGGCCGAGGCGTTGCACCGCCTGGAGACGCTGCCGCACGTGGACCTGGTCCTGCTGGACCACTATCTGCCGGACGACACGGGGCTCGTGGTGGTCCAGGAGATGCGGCGCCGGGGCCACCAGAGCGACGTGATCATGGTGACGGCGGCCCGAGACGTCTCGACCGTCCAGGCGGCGATGCGCCAGGGCGCGCTGCAGTACCTGGTCAAGCCGTTCGCGTTCGCCGGGCTGCGGGCGAAGCTGGAGGCGTACGCGGAACTGCGGCGCACCCTGGACGGCGGCGGCGAGGCCGAACAGGCGGAGGTGGACCGGATCTTCGGCGCTCTCTCGGCGGGCGGGGAGCCGGACCTTCCCAAGGGCCACTCCCCCACCACCACCGAGCTGGTACGCCGTGCCCTGATGACCGCCGAGGGGCCGCTGTCCGCCCAGGAGATCGCCGACCGGACCGGACTGAGCCGCCAGACCGCCCAGCGCTATCTGAAGCTCCTGGAGCGTACGGGACGGGCCCGCCTGACCCTCAGGTACGGGGACGCCGGCCGCCCTGAGCACCGTTACGCATGGGCGACCCGCCCCTGAGAACCCCCGGGCCGACGGCCACGTCGTCGTCCGCGCCCCTCGCCCTCACACCGCCCCGGCGCCCGTCAGCGAACGCACCTCGGTCTCCGCGTGCTTGGCCTCGTCCGGCGGCTCGGCCGACAGGACCGTACCGAGCCAGCCCGCGAGGAATCCCAGCGGGATGGAGACGAGGCCGGGGTTCTGCAACGGGAAGACCTGGAAGTCCAGGCCGGGGAACAACGAGTCGGCGCTACCCGACACGACGGGGGACAGCAGCACGAGGACCAGGGAGGGGACGAGCCCGCCGTACACGGACCACACCGCGCCGCGTGTGGTGAAGCCGCGCCAGAACAGCGAGTACAGCAGTACGGGCAGGTTGGCGGAGGCGGCGACCGCGAAGGCGAGGCCGACGAGGAAGGCCACGTTGAGATCCTTGGCGAGCAGCCCGAGCCCGATCGCGACCATGCCGATACCGACGGCGGCCGTACGTGCCACGGCGACCTCGCTGCGCGGCTTCGAACGTCTGCGCCGCAACGACGCGTACAGGTCATGGGCGACGGACGCCGACGACGCGAGGGTGATACCGGCGACGACCGCGAGAATCGTGGCGAAGGCGATGGCGGCGACGATCGCGAACAGAACCGTTCCGCCGGTGGAGTCCGCGCCACCGCCCAGATCGAGGGCGAGCAACGGGACAGCCGTGTTGCCGGCCGCGTTGGAACCCCGTACCGCCTGAGGGCCGACCACGGCGGCCGCGCCGAAGCCCAGCACGATCGTCATCAGATAGAAGCCGCCGATCAGACCGATCGACCAGACCACCGAGCGGCGCGCGGCCCGCGCGGTGGGCACCGTGTAGAAGCGCGACAGGATGTGCGGCAGCCCGGCCGTGCCGAGGACCAGCGCGAGTCCGAGGCTGATGAAGTCGAAGCGCGCGACCCAGTCACCGCCGTACTTCAGCCCGGGTGCGAGGAACGCGTCACCGTGCCCGCTGCGCTCGGCAGCCGTCCGCAGCAATTGGTCGAAGTCGCCGTGGAACCGCAGCAGTACGAGCACGGTCAGCGCGGTCGCCCCGCCCATCAGCAGGACCGCTTTCACGATCTGGATCCAGGTGGTGGCCCGCATCCCTCCCAACGACACGTAGACGACCATGAGCGCGCCGACCCCGATGACCGTCCAGGCCTGCGCCGCCTCGCTCTCTCCCCCCAGCAGCAGCGCGACCAGGGTGCCCGCTCCCACCATCTGTGCCACCAGGTACAGAACGGACACGGTCACCGAGGAAGTTCCCGCGGCGATCCGCACCGGCCGCTCGCTCATCCGGGCCGCGACCACGTCGGCGAGCGTGAACCGCCCGCAGTTGCGCACCAGTTCGGCCACCAGGAACAGCACCACGAGCCAGGCGACCAGGAAACCGACCGAGTAGAGCAGCCCGTCGTACCCGAAGAGCGCGATGAGACCCGAGATGCCGAGGAAGGACGCGGCGGACATGTAGTCGCCCGCGATGGCAAAACCATTCTCCATCGGCGAGAACAGCCGCCCCCCGGCGTAGAACTCCTCCGCCGAGCCGTGCCGGTGACGGCTCACCCATGTCGTGATGCCCAAGGTGACCGCCACGAACGCGCTGAACAGCAGCAGCGCCAGCGTCTGATGGTCGGCGGTCACCGCTCGCCCCCTCCGACGCCACGCGTCAACTCCTGGGTGTCCCAGCGCAGATCGAGCGCCGCCCGGTCCCGGCGCAGCCTGGCGTGCCGCGCGTACGCCCAGGTGAACAGGAACGTCGTGAGGAACTGCCCGAGCCCCGCCAGCATGGCCACGTTCACCGCGCCCGCCACGGGCCGCGCCATCAGCCCCGGGGCCGTCGTCGCCGTCACGACGTACGCCACGTACCAGCTGAAGAAGACGGCGACACCCGGGATCACGAACCTGCGGTAACGGCTGCGCACCTCCTGGAAGGCGGCGCTCCGCTGGACCTCCAGATACACCTCGGCCGCGCCCCCGACCTGGCCCTCCCGCGCCTCGGCCACGACCGGTGCCGACCCGCCCGTGCCGTCCAACTCCCCCCAGCCGGAGGCCAGCGCGTCGTACCAGGGATCGTCGAACCGCACGTCCTCGTCGGCGAGGACGTGCCCCTCGTGCTGCTCAACCGGGCTCTCAGAACCACCCCCGCGTCGGCGGGGACGGCCGGTGCTTGACTGCATGCCCAAGCATGGACAGAACAGAAAGACCCCCGACGCACCTCTTCACGATTCTTCACCCCATCAGGTGAAAGCCCGGCCAGCCTCCCCCACTCGGGCAGAACGAAGACCTCGCGCACTCGCCCATGGATCCGAAAGCACCGACGGCCGCCGGCCGCGTACGGCGAGAAAGGGCCGCGCCGGGGGGTGCCCGCCCGCAGCGGTCGGCGCGTCAACGCGCCGAACCTTCCCGGCCAACCGATTCCGCGCCGTTCCGAGGACGGGCACCCCCGGCACGCCCCCGACCCGCGAGCAACCGAAAGCGCCCGGCCCGAGCGAACACACACCCGAGCCAGACGGCTTCCCAGCCCCGAACCGGGCCCAAGCCGAACGGGGCCCAGGCCAGACCGCCCCCGGCCCGGGCCGAGCCGGAACCCGGCCGGCCCAGGCACCCCCCCGCCCAAGCCGGCGCAGCGACTACGCGTCGATGCGCGACCGGTCCAACGTAGCCGCCGAGCTGGAGATGAACTCCTTGCGCGGCGCGACGTCGTTCCCCATCAGCAGGTCGAACACCTGCTCCGCCGCCTCCAGGTCCGACAGGTTGATCCGACGCAGCGTCCGGTGCCGCGGATCCATCGTCGTCTCCGCCAGCTGGTCCGCGTCCATCTCGCCGAGGCCCTTGTAGCGCTGGATGGAGTCCTTGTACCGGACACCCTTGCTCTGGAACTCCAGCAGCCTGTCGCGCAGCTCACGGTCCGAGTACGTGTAGACGTACTTGTCCTGCCCCTTCTTGGGCTGGACCAGCTCGATGCGGTGCAGCGGCGGCACGGCGGCGAAGACCCGTCCCGCCTCGACCATCGGCCGCATGTACCGCTGGAAGAGGGTCAGCAGCAGGCACCGGATGTGCGACCCGTCCACATCGGCGTCGGTCATCATGATGATCTTGCCGTAACGCGCCGCGTCGATATCGAACGTACGCCCGGACCCGGCCCCTATGACCTGGATGATCGCGCCGCACTCGACATTCTTGAGCATGTCTGTGACGGACGACTTCTGGACGTTGAGGATCTTGCCCCGGATCGGCAGCAGCGCCTGGAACTCGGAGTTCCGCGCGAGCTTCGCCGTGCCGAGAGCCGAGTCGCCCTCCACGATGAACAGCTCGCTGCGCTCGACGTCGTCACTGCGGCAGTCGGCGAGCTTGGCGGGCAGGGACGAGGACTCCAGCGCCGTCTTGCGACGCTGCGCGTCCTTGTGCTGACGTGCGGCGATACGGGTACGCGCGGCGGCGACGGCCTTCTCCATGACGACCCGCGCCTGAGCGGCGGCGTCCCGCTTCGTGGAGGTCAGGAACGCCTTGAGCTCCCTGGCGACGACCTGCGTCACGATGCGCCGGGCCGCCGAGGTGCCGAGCACCTCCTTGGTCTGCCCCTCGAACTGAGGTTCGGCCAGACGCACCGTGACGACGGCGGTCAGACCCTCCAGCGCGTCGTCCTTGACGACGTCGTCCTCGGCGACGCGCAGCATCTTCTTGGCGCGCAGCACCTCGTTCATCGTGGAGGCCACGGCCTGCTCGAAGCCCGCGACATGGGTACCGCCCTTGGGGGTGGCGATGATGTTCACGAACGACTTCAGGGTCGTGTCGTAGCCGGTGCCCCAGCGCATGGCGACGTCGACGCCGAGTTCGCGGGTGACCTGCGTGGGCGTCATCTGACCGTGCTCGTCCAGGACGGGCACGGTCTCCCTGAAGGTGCCCTGACCGGAGAAGCGGAGGACATCGCAGACCGGCTTGTCGGAGGCAAGGTACTCGCAGAACTCGCTGATGCCGCCGTCGAAGCGGAACGACTCCTCACCCTTGCTGCCGCCCTCACCGAGGCCGAACTCGTCCCGGACGACGATCGTCAGTCCGGGGACGAGGAAGGCGGTCTGGCGGGCGCGCTGGTGCAGGTGCTCCAGCGAGAGCTTGGCGTCCTTGAGGAAGATCTGGCGGTCGGCCCAGTACCGGACGCGTGTGCCGGTGCGCGCCTTGGGGATCCGCTTGCCCTTGCGCAGGCCGCTGGCCGCCTCGAACTTCGCGTCCGCGCCCTGCCCCGCGAACGCGCCGGGCACCCCGCGCCGAAAGCTGATGGCGTGCGTGCCGCCGTTGCGGTCGACCTCGACGTCGAGGCGGGCGGAGAGCGCGTTCACCACGGAGGCGCCCACGCCGTGCAGACCGCCGGAGGCGGCGTACGAGCCGCCGCCGAACTTGCCGCCGGCGTGCAGCTTGGTCATCACGACCTCGACACCGGACAGGCCGGTCTTGGGCTCGACGTCGACCGGGATGCCCCGGCCGTTGTCCCGCACCTCCACCGAGGCGTCGTCGTGGAGGATGACCTCGATGTGGTCGCAGTACCCCCCGAGGGCCTCGTCCACGGAGTTGTCGATGATCTCCCAGAGACAGTGCATCAGGCCTCGACTGTCGGTCGAGCCGATGTACATACCGGGGCGCTTCCGCACGGCCTCGAGCCCCTCGAGGACGAGCAGGTGCCGCGCGGTGTAGTTGGAACCGTCCCGGTCTGCTCCGGTCAGCAGCGCTGTGGACGGCACGGACGTATCGGCGGTCACGCGGTTCGCTCCTCGCTGAATTTCAGGTGAGGCCCTTTTGGGTAAGGGGCCCGGCTCTGTTGCCGGTCCGAGGGTACCGAGGCCTGGTAGAGCCGTTGTAACGCCACCCTCGTCCGAAACTCAGAGTAGTCCAGAGTCGCATACACGTTCGATCCCTCGATGGGGTGAAGTACATATCACGTTCCCTTCGGGGCATGAACCATTTAGGCTCCGGGCACGTCCTCATGAACAACCGGCAACCCAGCCGGGAGGACCGTACAACCGATAGAACGACAACCAGAACCACCGACAGACAGCGCGAAGCCCGTACGACACGAAGACACGCACTACGGCTCATTCGCCGCCAACCGGCAGCAGACAGCCGGCCCGGAAAGATTTTTTCGAGTTAAAGCCGCGAGCGGGAACGTTTTCGGCCTGGTTGGATGTTGACCCTGGTACGACAGCTCGTCGAGCTAGAGAAGAGGCGACGTGACTACTGTTCTGACCCCCGCGACCCCGCTGACGGCCGCGGACCGATGCGACCGCTGCGGCGCCCAGGCATATCTGCGCGTCGTCCTGCTGAGCGGTGGAGAGCTTCTGTTCTGCGCCCACCACGGCCGCAAGTTCGAGCCGGAGCTCAAGAAGATCGCCTCGGAGATACAGGACGAGACGGAGCGGCTCACGGCTGCTCCCGCGACCGCGGAAGAGGACGAGCGCTGACGCTTCGCACCTACGACGAGCCGCCACCGGCTCGAGGCCGGTGACCGGGCGGCCACTCCCGTACACACGGGGTGGCCGCCCGCTCTCGTGCCGCACATACACGTCGTACGACGGCGCACCGCGCCTCAGCGGCTCCCCATGAGGACACGGGCGACGTACGAGCCCCTGGTGTAGACACCGGGGTTCCCGGCGACCCCACAGCCGCTGCCCCAGGACACGAGCCCGATCAGCTTCCCCTGGGCGACCAGCGGCCCTCCGCTGTCCCCCTGGCAGGCGTCCCGGCCGCCGTCCTCCTCACCGGCGCAGACCATGGACCCGGACAGGTATCTCCCGTCCGCACTGCCTGGGTAGGCCCTCGCGCAGACCTCGTCGGCCAGCACCTTCACCGGCGCGGCCCGCAGGCTCCGGCCGTAGTCGCCGGCGCCGGTGGTGTCCCCCCAGCCGTAGACCGCGGCCGGTGTGCCGGACGCGTAGGCGGAGTCACCGGCCGCCGCCAACGCGATGACGGAGCTCTCGGGCAGCGGTGAGGCGAGCGTCACCACCGCGAAGTCGCCCGCGTTCGTATACGGGTCGTACTCGGGATTGACCCAGGCGCCGCTCACCGTGATCTCCTGACCCTCGGCCGACGGCAGCTCGGCACGGCCCGCGATGACCCTCAGGTCGCCGACGCGTTCCGGGGGGCCTCCCAGCACGCTCTCGCTGAGGCAGTGGGCGGCCGTCAGGACGGTCGAGCGGCCGACCACCACACCGCCGCAGAACTGTCCTGCCCGCGTACCCCCGAACCGGTCACGGCTGGACAGCGCCACCGTCCAGGGCGCCTGGGAGATCTCGACCGGATGGCCGCCGATGACGACCTCGGCCGTCGCCGACGGCGGCGACGCCAGCGGTATGACGGCGGTGGTGGCCGCGACGGCCAGCAGTCGGGCGAACGATCGACGCATGCGCGCTCCTCACTCCGGGGCATGGATGGCACACCCAGAGTGATCCACCGGATCGGCTTCCGCAGCCGCACACACGCCGAAGGCCCGGCTCCTTCGAGGGAACCGGGCCTTCGGGGCCGACCGGGCGGCGGGTGCCGTGCCGTCTAGTCCAGGTAGTCGCGCAGGACCTGCGAACGGGACGGGTGACGCAGCTTCGACATCGTCTTGGACTCGATCTGACGGATGCGCTCACGCGTGACGCCGTAGACCTTGCCGATCTCGTCGAGGGTCTTCGGCTGACCGTCGGTGAGACCGAAGCGCATGGAGACGACGCCGGCCTCGCGCTCGGACAGGGTGTCGAGGACGGAGTGCAGCTGCTCCTGCAGGAGCGTGAAGCTGACCGCGTCGGCCGGGACGACGGCCTCGGAGTCCTCGATGAGGTCACCGAACTCGCTGTCGCCGTCCTCGCCCAGCGGGGTGTGCAGCGAGATGGGCTCGCGACCGTACTTCTGGACCTCGATGACCTTCTCGGGGGTCATGTCGAGTTCCTTGGCCAGCTCCTCCGGGGTGGGCTCGCGGCCCAGGTCCTGGAGCATCTGGCGCTGCACGCGCGCGAGCTTGTTGATGACCTCGACCATGTGCACCGGGATACGGATGGTGCGGGCCTGGTCGGCCATGGCGCGGGTGATCGCCTGACGGATCCACCAGGTGGCGTACGTGGAGAACTTGTAGCCCTTGGTGTAGTCGAACTTCTCGACCGCGCGGATCAGACCCAGGTTGCCCTCCTGGATGAGGTCCAGGAAGAGCATGCCGCGGCCGGTGTAGCGCTTGGCCAGGGAGACCACCAGACGGAGGTTGGCCTCCAGGAGGTGGTTCTTGGCGCGGCGGCCGTCCTCGGCGATGATCTCCAGCTCGCGCTTGAGCTTGGGGGCGAGCTTGTCCGCGTTGGCCAGCTTGTCCTCGGCGAACAGACCGGCCTCGATGCGCTTGGCGAGCTCGACCTCCTGCTCGGCGTTGAGCAGCGGGACCTTGCCGATCTGCTTGAGGTAGTCCTTGACCGGGTCGGCGGTGGCACCGGCGGCGGCGACCTGCTGGGCGGGGGCGTCGTCCTCGTCCTCGTCGGACAGCACGAAACCGGCGTTCTCGGTGCCCTCGGGCTCCTCACCGGGCTTGCCGCCGGGCGTCTCCTCGAGAACCTCTTCGTCGGCGAGCTCGGGGTCGTCCTTCTTGGAGGTGGTCTTCTTCGCCACCGTCTTCTTGGCGGCGACGGTCTTCTTGGCGGGGGCCGCCTTCTTGGCAACCGCCTTCTTCGCGGCGGCCTTCTTGGCGGGGGTGGCGTCCTCGGCGGCGGCGTCGGCCATGGGCTCCGCGGGGGCGGCTGTGGCAGTGGCCTTCTTGGTGGTCACCGTCTTCGCCGCGACCGTCTTGGTGGCGGTGCGCTTGGCCGGACTCTTCGCTGCGACGCTCTTTCGGGTGCGCTTTGGCTCCGCGGCACTGACCATCAGCGTCACACCCTCTTCCTCGAGGATCTGGTTGAGGCTGCGCAGTACGTTTTTCCACTGAGTGGCCGGAATCTGGTCAGCTTCGAAGGCCCGACGCACATCGTCGCCGGCGATCTGCCCCTCAGCCTTTCCCCGCTCAATGAGCGCCATGACAGAGACGGACTCGGCGATCTCCGGCGGGAGCGTACGGGATGTGCTGGCCGACACGAACAACCTCTCGGAACGTTGGAAAACGGCTTCCGGCCCCGTCCACTGCGGACAGGAGCCGACCACCGGCTTGGGAGTGGGCCGACGGTGCGGGCGGGGGCCGGGAAGATGCACAGCGCCGTGAACGGCGTCCGTATTCCCTCCGCGGCTGTCGCCTCTTAGGTCATCGCGCTGTTCCCGCGAGCGTTACGCCCAATCTGCGTGGCCCGAGTCACACCCCGTAAGCGCGCAAAAGCGGTCAGACACTGCCAGAGGCGATCGATCAAGGCCACAACCGGTTCTGTTAGGGCGGGTACCCGAACGATTCCCGAACGAACTCCGCAATGTGGATCACCGTTCTCCCCGGGTTCCGGCGGCCCTTCCAGGGGCAGCCACCGCACGGGGCCTCCATCGCCCCGACGGGCTCGCAGGACCGTCGGGCCGCTGCTCCGACATGGATCCCGTCGCCTACGCCGCCTCCGTCGCTCCTGGCGGTGCGAGTCCTTCGGCGGTGTGAGTCATCCGGCAGTGCGAGTCCTTCGGCAGTGCGGGTCATCCGGCAGTGCGAGTCCTTCGGCGGTGCGGGCCACCCGTTCAGGGCCGCCGACCCATGCCGCGCGCTGCCGACGTCACTCTCCGTTCGTCGTGCCGCCGGGCCCCGCCGAACCCCTGGGAGGGTTCGCTGGGGCCCGTCGGCACGGATCCGCCGGTCGAGCGACGCCGCGGAAGGGCCGCTGCCCTCGCCGGTGGGCCTCGCCGCGCTCTCGGCGCCCTCAGTGTTCGCGCGGCGCCGGCACCACACGCTCCACCTCGGGGTGGACGGTCAGCAGTTGACGCATGGCCGCCTCGGCCGCCGCTCCGTCGCCCGCGGCGAGGGCGTCGACGATCCGGGCGTGGTGCGTGAGGGTCGACTCGGTCGGCCGGTCACACCCGGTGGCCGGGCCGCCCGAGACCTGCAGTGCCGAGGAGACGATGCCGGAGAGGTGCTCCAGCATCCGGTTGCCCGCGAGCTGGATGAGCAGCGAGTGGAACTCGGCGTCCGCGCGCGAGAAGGTCAGCGGGTCGCCCTGCGCCATGGCGTGGCCCATGAGCTCGACCATGTCGCCGAGGCGCTGCTGGATGTCGTCGCGGCCGTGACCGGCGGCGAGGCGGGCGGCCAGGGGCTCGATCGTCCAGCGCAGCTCGCTGAGCTCGCGCCGCTGGTTGTCGCGCTGCGGACCGAAGGCCCGCCATTCGATGATGTCGGGGTCGAGGAGGTTCCAGTCGCTGACCGGCCGGACGCGCGTGCCGACGTTCGGGCGCGCGCTGACCAGGCCCTTGGCCTCCAGGACGCGCAGGGATTCACGGACGACGGTGCGGGAGACCTCGAAGCGCTGGCCGATCTCCTCGGGCACGAGGGGGCGGTCCGCGCCGAGGTCTCCGGAGACGATCATCTGGCCGAGCTGCTGGACGAGTTGGCCGTGCAGTCCGCGTCCGCGGCTCCCGGCGGCGCGGCGGCCCACGCGGCCCAGCTCGGGCTCGGCGGCGTCCCAGGCGGGGAGGCCCACGCGGTCGACGCCCGCGGGCTCGGCGTACGGGTAGCGGTCGAGATCGCCCGGTCCGGCGAGGCCGGAGTCGGCGGAGCGGGCGGCGGTCATCATGGTGTGCGCAAGGGTACTCACGCATCCTTTGTCGGCTGCGTTTCCAACTCCCTTGAGGTCTTTGGTGAAAAGCACACGAAAGGGTGATCGCTCACCCCGTCGCAATTGACGCCTTATCGGAAAGAAATGGGCGTTCTACGAGGAGTTGTGCGCATTCCGCCAACGCAAGGGCACGGACAGTGAGCACGAAAGGATGAGGACGATCATCACCGGACCCGGCTGCGGAGGTTGGTGAGCACGTAGGCCCCCAGCAGCGCCGTCAGTGACAACAACAGCGCCCCGCCCACGGGTTGGGAGACCGTCCGCGCCACGGCCTCCAGATAGCGCTCTCCCCCGAACGGCCACTGCACCAGGACGAGCTCACGCAGCCGCACCGGAAATCCGACCGCACTCCGCACGGTTGTTCCCTCCAGCGCCTGCTGTACCAGGGGTACGACGACGAGGGGCACGGCGACCACGGCGGCGAGCCCGGCCGACGTGGACCGGAAGACGCCCGCCGCGAGCACCCCGGCCCAGGCACACCCCACGACGAGCCCGAACCAACTCGCGCCGAGCGGGAACCAGTCGGCGGGAACCGAGACGAGTTCCGGCCCGTAGACGAGATAGAGCACTTCGAGGTCGCATCCCACGGTGAGAACGGCCAGCAACAGCGCGGTGACCGCCGCGACGAGGAGTTTCGCGAGGAGCAGCCCCAGTCGGCGAGGGACCGTGCCGCGGGCGGCGGCCAGGGCGGGGTGGCGGAACTCGTCACCGAAGGCGATCGCCCCGAGCAGTCCCGCCCCGATGGCTGCGGGCGGCAGCGGCAGCTCTCGCGGCCATGCCGCCAGCAGCCGCGGCTGTGGAGTGTGCCCGATCCCGGCCAGGAGCACCGACACGAGGGCGGAGGTGACGAGCACCGCCGCGGCGGTGACGTACGCGGTGCCGACCCCGCTCGCCCGCCGCAGCTCGTAGCGCAGCGGCCGCACCGGGCTCGGCGCCGGGCGCACCGTGATGGGCGGCGGCAGCGCGGCCGCACCGGGCGGGTCGCTCGGTCCGCGACCTGGGCGGGCCCCGAGGCAGTCATCAGCGGCGGGATCCGGATGTGGACGGAAATGATCACGGGATTCGGTATCCGTGCGCGGCGCGGAGTGTGCGGGGGATCGGAGGTCGACGAGAGGCGCCGGGTTGACCTCCGATGAGCCGTCAGCCGATGTCCACGTCTCGGCGGTGGTCGCCTGCGGTTCTTCGGCGGGTTCGTGAGCGTGAGAGTCACTGGTGAGTGCGTGCGGGTCGCAGGTGGGTTCGTGCGGGTGGCCGGCGGGTGCGTGCGGGTCGCCGGTGAGTGCGTGCAGGTCGCCGGTGAGTGCGTGCAGGTCGGCGATCGACCCGCGGGTCTCCTGGAGCGGGCCCCGAGCGGTCTCAGCCACCCCCGGGTCTTCATCTGCGAGCGACGGCGGCGTCGACGACCGCGGCACCGGCGGCGACGGCGACGGCGACGGCGACGGCAGTGTGGGGCCCATGTCCCCGATCTCGTCCGCGAGTTGGTGGACGAGAATGCCGTGCCGGAATACGGTCTCGCCGATCTCGGCACACGTACTGCCGTACACCGACAGCCGGTTCCCACCCTCCCGCACGATCTCCACGGAACGCCGCGCGGTCCGAGCCTCCTTGGTGAGCAGCGCTTCGAGCCGGGCGGCGTGCGGGGTGCGGACGGCCACCCTGGGGCGGAGCCGGGTGCGGGAGAAGTCGGCGACCTCCTGGTCCGCGACGAGCCTGCCCCGTTCGAGGGTGAGTACCCGATCAGCGGTCCGCGCCGCCTCCTTCGGATCGCCCGTGGCGAACAGGACCGTGCCGCCCTGGTCGGCGTGCGCGCGCATGATTCCGTGCAGCCACCGCCCCTCGCGGACCGCCAGCCCGTCGGCGGGGTCGTCCAGCACGAGGGTGTGCGGATCGGACAGCAGGGCGCAGGCCAGGCCGAGGCGGCGGTCCATGCCGCGCGAGAGCGTGTTCAGCCGCGCGTCGCAGAGGCTGACCAGTCCCACGGCCTCCAGGACTTCGTCGGCACGCCGTGCGGGCAGCCCCGCGGCGGCGCACAGCATGCGCAGATGCCCGCGGACGGTGCGGGCGGGGTGGCCGGGGACGTCGCCGAGGAGGACACCCACTTCGCGTGTGGGGTGGGGGATGCGGTGCAGGGGGCGGCCCCTGAAGTAGGCCACCCCACGGCCCTGTTGCAGTTCGAGGGCGAGTTTCAGCACCGTCGACTTGCCGGCACCGGGAGCCCCGAGGAGTGCGGTGACACGACCGGAGTGCGCCTCGAAGGACACATCGTCGACGGCAGGCGGAAGCTCCTTGCGGGGATTGCTGGTCAATCCGAGAGCCTGGATCACCCTAGGCAAGATAGCGCTGTATGTCCGTTTTTTCGGGTACCTTGCGGCGCACTTCGCGGCCAGCCACCCCACCGCCGGGCAAGCCACACCCCGATCCCGGGCCGAGCCCCGGGCTCACCCTCCCCGAGCACCCTCGGCAGCCGCCCACGAGCGAGGCCGCCGCACGGGCGGCGTAGGCTCGGCCCCGCCGTCGGCCCCTGCCGGGTCAGACCTCGGGGCGCAGCATCGGCGGGTTGAGGAGGGTGGCACCGCCGGCGCGGAAGAGCTGGGCGGGGCGGCCGCCCTGGCGCGTGGTCGTACCCCCTGTGGGCACCAGGAATCCCGGCGTACCCGTCACCTTGCGGTGGAAGTTGCGCGGGTCCAGCGCCACGCCCCACACCGCCTCGTAGACCCGTCGCAGCTCACCGACCGTGAACTCCGGCGGGCAGAAGGCGGTGGCCAGCGACGAGTACTCGATCTTGGAGCGGGCGCGTTCCACTCCGTCCGCGAGGATCTGCGCATGATCGAAGGCCAACGGTGCCACCGGTTCGCCGTCACGTCCGTAGCCGCCCTGCTCCAGCAACTCCTCGACGGGCGCCCAGCGTGCGCTGTTGGCGTCCCCGCCCGGCCGGGGCGCCGGCAGGTCCGGAGCAAGGGCGAGGTGGGCGACGCTGACGACCCTCATCCGGGGGTCGCGCTTGGGGTCGCCGTAGGTCGCCAGCTGCTCCAGGTGCGCGCCGTTGTCCTGAGCGGGCTCTGACGGCTCATGGGCGGTCAGGCCGGTCTCCTCGGCCAGCTCCCGGGCTGCGGCCTGGGACAGGTCCTCGTCCGGCCGGACGAAGCCACCGGGCAACGCCCACCGCCCCTGGAAAGGCTGTTCGCCCCGCCGTACCGTCAGCGCGCAGAGCGCGTGACGACGGACGGTCAGCACGACCAGGTCCACGGTGACAGCGAAGGGCGGGTAGTCCGACGGGTCGTAGGGCATGCCGCGATCATAGTCGTCTGCCTGACGATAAACACTCCCTTCGCTGGTGCTTCCCCACTTGATCCACTTCTGTCCGCCACCGATCCCAGGGCCACGCTCGGGCCCCGGGGAAGCCGACGCCACCCGCAGTCCCGTCCGGTGTCGCGCGAGGTCACACTCCCAACTGCAGTCCGTCGGCCGCCTCCTCGACCATCGCGAGCCCCAGCCTGCTGACGCGTACGGCGAACGGGGCCCCCGCGACCCGCAGTCCCGTCATGCCGATCTCGCCCAGCGGCGCACTGCGCACCGGCCGTAGGGTCACCGTCCCCGCAGGGGCGTCGGGGCGGATCCCGACAAGGGTGGCGAGCAGCAGCACCCCCGCGCCCGCCGCCGTCGCGGCCGGTCTGCAGGAGGCGGGATGCGGCAGCGGGGCGCCTCCCGCCGTCCGCTGCTCCCCCGCGTACATCTCCGGCAGCCGGTGGCCGAAGCTCTCCGCCGCCGCGAGCACGCCCCGCAGCAGGGCGCCCGCCTCCTTCTCGTAACCGGCGGCCGCCAGCCCCGCGACCGCCACAGCTGTCTCCTGCACGCGTACGGCACCGCCGCGGTGACCGAAGGGGTTGTACGCGGCCTCCTTCGCTCCCAGGCTCCGCAGCCCCCACCCCGAGTCCATGGCGGGCCCTCCGAGCAGGCGTGCCAGCTGTTCGGTGCGCACCTTGTCGAGGAGTCCCGGAGCCAGCTCTCCCGCGCCGAGGAGCCCGGTGTCGAGAAGGTGAGCGGCCCCCGCGCCCAGGTGCGGCACCAGACGCCCGTCCGGGGTGCGGGCGGCGGCGGGTCTGCCCCCGCTCCGGTCCTCCACCCAGAAGTCCGCCATGAACCGGCTCCGCAGCTCACCCGCCCAGTCCCGCAGCTCGGCACCACCCGGCCGGCCGTACGCGTCGAGAAGGTCGGCGCCCAGGAGAGCGGCCCGGTGGGCATGGGCCTGGGTCTCGCAACGCAGCGGTCCGCCGGGCCCCGGGTCGGGCAGATAGACACCGCTTCCGACCGCGCCCCGCAGCCACCGCAGACAGCGCTCGGCGGCAGGCAGCAGTGCCTCGGTCTGCCGCTCGGGGAGTCCCCATCGGCGGGCCTCCGCGAGGAGCACGGGAAACAGCAGGGTCGCCTCGGTACCCGTGCAGCCCGGCGGCAGATGCGGGCCCGCGTCCCGCCGGGGGCCCGGGATCATGCCGGACTGGGCTCCATTGCTCTCGAGTTGGGTGCGGGCCAGGGTGCGCAGAGTGCCTGCCGCGAGGCGCGTGCCGAGCGGCAGTGTCATCCGGGCCGCGACGAGCGCGTCGGCCGGAGCCATACCGCAGCGCCAGGGCGCGCCCGCCGCGAGGTGGGTGTCGGACGGGTTCCCCGGGTCGCGCAGCAGCAGAGCCTCCAGGTCCTCCAGGCAGGTGTGCAGCAGGGACTGCGCCACCGGGTCGTCCCCGGCGACGCGTGCCTGGGCGAGGGGGCTGGTGGCGCCCCGCCCCACCGGCCTGATGGGCCCTGTGCCGTCAGGCCGCACCCGCAGCTCCACACTCCGGCTGCCGCCGGGCGGGAGGCGCAGCTCCCAGCGCAGCAGTCCCGCGGAGGCCAGGGCATCGGTGGGTGGAGGATGGGCGCTCACCGTGGAGTGTCCGTTGACGCAGGACCAGCGGAGGCCGGAGGCGTGGACGCTTGCCGGCAGTTCGGGCCCCGCGCGGCCGGAGGCGACCGCCCCCAGCTCCGCGAGATCCGTGCCCAGTGACACCTCGACGGGCAGGCACAGGGGACGGCGGGCCGTGCTGTGCAAGGTGATCCGCTCGGTGCCGTCCGCGTACCGGGTGCGCTCGACCATGACGTCCGGATCCGGTCCGGCGTCGGCGGAGAGGCGCAGGGTCGCCATGAATCGGGCCCGGTCGGCCGTCACCATCCGTGCCTGCACGGCGAGCGGTTCGCGTCCGGCCACCCGCACCTGACAGCGGGAGAGTATGCGCCGTCCCGCGCGGTAGAAACCCTCCAGCCCGTTGCCGTTCAGCTGGCCTTGGTCCGTCGAGATCGCGAGGCCCGGCAGGGCGACACAGATCAGCGTGGTGTGGGCCGGGGGCAGCTCCGCGGGGCGGCGCGGGGCGGAGGTGGGCGACTGCGGGGTCGACGTGCTCGCCGTTCCTGGCTGCGCAGGCAGCCGAGGCACCGGAGAGCCCTCCGCGTCGGGCACGGATGACCCGGGACCACCCATGTTTCCCAGGCGTGGGCCCACGGCGCGGGCCGCCGGGGTGCGGAGGTCCCCACGGGGAACACCGATGCCGTCTCCACGGGCCCGGGGAGAGGGCTGGAGGGGCCTGCGGAAGGTCGGTACGTCATCAGGGGCTTCGGGCAACGAAGGGAGGGACATGGGGCGGCTTCTTCTGTCTTCGGCGCGTGTGGAGTGCGCTCGGCACCGAGTGGGGAACCGGAGAGGGACGGAGGCTCGGACGGGGCGGCGGAACCAGGCCGTGGGTACCGCCACACAGGTGAACGGAGCGGCTCCGCTCCGGGTCACGCCCCCGTCCGGAGAAGCCGACCGAACCAGCACGTCGTGCCGCTGCGCCGGGGTTGACCGTGGAGCCGCAAGCGATGGCCTCAGCCTCAGGCAGCTGCGATTCGCGGGGGAGCCGGGCCTCGACATGAGCGCGGCGCACAGGCCGCACTCGCGTCGCCCCACCGCCGCAGAGGGACCGTAGCCGCGTACCCCAGCGGGACCGTAGCCGCGCACCGCGGTCGAGCGGTGGCTTCGGGCGCACTCGCAGTCGCAGAGCCGCACTCAGGCGGGCGGCAAGGCAGGGCAGCGTGCCCGGATGCTTCCGGAGCACGGCCGAGGCGCTCAGGTCGGCTCCGCATGCGCGGCTCGCCTGATCCCCGTGGAGGAGTGTGACGCTCAGGTACGTCCAGATCCAGAACAGCGCATGTATGCGGGGCATGCGCGGCATGCCATGACTCGACGGGTTCCACCCGCTCACGTCTCCCCCTCCCTGGACTGCCGCCCTCCGGCCGTACGGCGGGCTTGTGCCCGTCCGCCCGTCCCGTCCTCCGTACGTCCCGGCCGTCGGCCGACAGGTGGGCCGCCGTCGGCGGGACGTGAGCGGCGGGCTTGCGCCGCACCGGGTGATCGCCGGGCGGCACGGGTCTCGGTACCTCCCTCCGAGCGGGGCCTGCGTCGGCGACGGGGGCCGGCGGCGCAGGGCCGATCCGAGGGAGAGGGGTTGCCGGGCGACGGGTCCGGGGCGCTCCTCTCGCTGTCGGTCCCCGCACCCGCAGTTGCCGCCGCCAGGTCGCGTCCCCTGCGCTCCGAGCGCAGGCAGCGGCGAATGGACTCGGGGTCGAGCCCCTCGTTGCAGGCCTGGTGGAGGAGGCGGGCGAAGAGGTAGTCGGGGTCGGCGGCGAGGGCCATGGCGAGGGCTTCTCGGGCCTCCAGTTCGTCGCCGGAGGACCAGGCGACCCAGCCGACGAGTGTGAGCGGGGCGGCTGCATGCTCGCCGTAGGGGCCGACGCAGCGTCGGGCGAGGGTGCGCCAGAGACGAAGCGCCGGGGCCGCCTCGTCGCCTTCCATCCATTCGGCTGCGCGATCGCGGGTGGCACGGTCCTGGAGTCCGAGGATCAGGGTGGCGGCGTCTTCGTGCGCGACGAGTTCGTCGTCGAGCAGGTCCGCGTCCAGCGATGCGGTCGAGGCCGGAGTGCCCGCCAGGCGTCCGATGAGGCGCCGTGCCACCGCGAGGGTCTCCTCTGCCACTCCCCTGCGGCTGTCCACGTCCAGGATCCTGGGAACAAGGGCGGACTGCGCGGAGTCGAGGGCGGCTTCCTGCTGGAGCGCCGCGGCAGTCTCCCACGGCAGGAGCCTGGCCCGCATCTCTTTCAGGGTGCCGCGCACCTGGAGGCCGGCGTAGGTCGCGGCGGCGGCCAGCACGGAGGTGCCCGGCAGCCCCATCGGCTCTCCGTCGGGCGCGCAGCATCCGTTGCCGGGGCAGCAATAGGACCAGAAACGGCCGTCGCAGATGCACAGGGCCTCGACCACCGGCACGTCCATGCTGCCGCAGGCCCTGCGCAGCAGCTGGGCGAGTGGCCGCAGGCGTTCCATGACGTCACGCGGTGACTCACCGCTCGCCGGGTCTTGGCAGAGGAAAGCGACCATGCTCTCCGGCTTGGCCCCCCGGCGCTCACTTCCGGTCACCAGACCGTGGGCCAGCTGCTGGGCGACGGACGGCCAGTCGTCCGTCTGGGCCGGGATGCCCAGCCGCGCCCTCCCGCCGAATCGACCGCGTGTGTCCCGGTCGTGCAGTGCGACGAGGACGATGCTGTCCTCGGGGCGGTATCCCAGCAGGTAGGGCAGGGCATCGGCGAGTTCGGCCGGCGTGCGGAGGGTCACCTGCGGTTCCCCGCCGGGGTCGGTGGCCGTGCGGTGTCCCAGAAAGGCGGAGGGCGGTCCACTGCCGCCGCACCCCTTCTGCCCGCTGATGTCACCGTTGCCGGAGGTCCCGGCTGCTTCGCTGTGATTCGTCATGCGGTGACCATCTCGCGGATCTTGAAATTCCGCTTTGCCCTGTGGATAAGTCCGACCATGATCACGTCAGAAGCTGTCCACAGTTCGACCCGCTCGTTCGCGCGATGTCCGAGGCATCGGGTTGCATGGGGCCATGAGCGACGAAGACCAGCCCACGACGGACCGCCAGGATCTGCGCACGACCGCCGACGCCGTACTCGCCCGTCTCGTCGGAGCCCCGGCGGGCGCGGCGAGGCTGCGCGAGGACCAGTGGCACGCCATCGAGGCACTGGTCGCGGACAAGCGCAGAGCCCTGGTGGTGCAGCGCACGGGCTGGGGCAAGTCCGCGGTGTACTTCGTCGCGACCGCGCTGCTGCGCGAGCGGGGCGCGGGCCCCACCGTCATCGTCTCGCCGCTCCTGGCGCTGATGCGCAACCAGGTGGAGGCGGCCGCCCGCGCCGGAATCCGGGCGCGGACCATCAACTCCTCGAACACGGAGGAGTGGGACACGATCCGTCAGGAGGTCACCGCGGGCACGGTCGATGTGCTCCTGGTCAGCCCCGAGCGGCTCAACAACCCGGACTTCCGTGACCAGGTCCTGCCCGAGCTGGCGGCCGCTACCGGTCTGCTCGTGGTGGACGAGGCGCACTGCATCTCGGACTGGGGCCACGACTTCCGCCCCGACTACCGCCGGCTGCGCACCATGCTGGCCGACCTCCCACCCGGCGTCCCGGTGCTCGCCACCACCGCGACGGCCAACGCGCGCGTGACCGCCGATGTGGCCGATCAGCTGGGCACCGGCGGCGGCACGGACGCGCTGGTGCTGCGAGGACCGTTGGACCGCGAGAGTCTGAGCCTCGCGGTGCTCGAACTGCCGGACGCCGCCCATCGCATGGCCTGGCTCGTCGATCACCTGAACGAGTTGCCGGGTTCCGGAATCATCTACACGCTCACCGTTGCCGCCGCCGAGGAGGTCACCGCGTTCCTCCGCCAGTGCGGACACACCGTGACCTCGTACACGGGTAAGACGGAGAACGCGGACCGGCAGCAGGCCGAGGAGGACCTGCTGGCCAACCGGGTCAAGGCCCTGGTCGCCACCTCCGCGCTGGGCATGGGCTTCGACAAACCCGACCTGGGCTTCGTGGTCCATCTGGGCTCGCCGTCCTCCCCCATCGCCTACTACCAGCAGGTGGGCCGCGCCGGCCGTGGGGTCGAGCACGCGGAGGTGCTGCTCCTGCCGGGCAAGGAGGACCAGGCGATCTGGGAGTACTTCGCCTCGGTCGCCTTCCCCCCGGAGGAGCAGGTGCGCCGCACTCTGGACGTCCTCGCGCACGCGGAGCGACCGCTCTCCCTCCCCGCCCTCGAACCCCTGGTGGAGCTGCGCCGCTCCCGGCTGGAGACGATGCTGAAGGTCCTCGACGTGGACGGAGCGGTCCGACGCGTCCAGGGCGGCTGGATCTCCACCGGCGTGCCCTGGGTCTACGACACCGAGCGCTATGCCTGGGTCGCCAAGCAGCGCGCCGCCGAGCAGCAGGCCATGCGTGACTACGTGGCGACACCTGATTGCCGCATGGAGTTCCTCCGGCGGCAGTTGGACGACGAGGAAGCCGCCCCGTGCGGGCGCTGCGACACCTGTACGAAGCCCAGGTTCACGGACTCCGTCTCCCCCGCGGCTCTGGACGCGGCGCGCGGCGAGTTGGGACGCGCGGGTGTCGAGGTCGAACCCCGCAAGATGTGGCCGACGGGCCTGCCTGCCGTGGGGGTCAATCTGAAAGGGCGCATTCCGGCCGGTGAGCAGGCCGCTCCCGGACGGGCGCTGGGACGGCTGTCGGACATCGGCTGGGGTAATCGTCTGCGGCCGATGCTCGCTCCCCAGGCCCCGGACGGGCCGGTTCCGGACGATGTGGCGAAGGCCGTGGTGGCCGTGCTGGCCGACTGGGCGAAGGGCTCCGGCGGTTGGGCCTCCGGGCGGGCCGACGCCCAGCCCCGTCCCGTGGGTGTCGTCACCATGGCCTCCCGTTCCCGGCCGCAGTTGATCGGTTCCCTGGGAGCTCGGATCGCCGAGATCGGCCGTCTGCCCCTGCTGGGTTCGGTGGCGTACACCGGCGCGGTCTCCCAGGTCACCCGTAGCAACAGCGCGCAACGGCTCAAGGCACTCGACGGGGCACTGACCGTGCCGCCCGAGCTGGAGGTCGCCCTCCAGGAGGCGGGCGGACCCGTACTCCTGGTCGATGACGCCACCGAGACCGGCTGGACACTCGCGGTCGCCGCGCGTGCGCTCCGGCGCGCGGGTGCACAAGGGGTGTTGCCACTCGTTCTCGCCGTCCGGGCGTGACCGACAAGGCGCCCCGACGAGGCGCGGTGCCGCCGGGCGTTGCCGCCGAGCCCTATGCGCAGGGATATAAGCAGTGAATCACCACAAAACTGTCAGTGGCCCCAATTGCTCGTTGCCGCAACCAAGTTCGCCAGGAAGAATTGGAGTCCGCTCCCCGCACGGCCTACCCGTCAATCGGTAGGGCTCCTGCTGCGGCGTGCGCTCCCCCAAGTCCGACCCTCGCCCGCAGAATGGGCGCGTAGCCGAAGGGAGGATCGTGACCTTCGGATTCGCTCCGTCCTCGGCGGCCTCCGTGTCGACGTCTGCCGACCTGTCCGCCGCTTCCGCCAACCGGATGCTCGAGCCCGCGGAATGGGCCGCCGCCGGGATTCCGCTGTTGCGAAATCCCCGGGAGGTCGTCAACGGGCTGCACGCGCGGCATCAGCCCCGGCCCGCGACGGCGGTCATCGCCGTCCTGGATCCGGACGAGCGGTTGCGGGCGAGTGCCTCGTTCATCAGGCGTCCGGCACCGGCCGACGGCTGGATGTTCCGCAACGCGCTCCTCGCCCAGCTGAGGAGGGTCATTCCGCACGACCTGCGGCGGCGGACCCCGGTGCGGACGGCGGTGCTGCTCTACTGCCGTGACGGTGACGCGCGTTGGACGGAGGAGGACGGTGCGTGGATGTGGGGGCTGCGGGACGCCTGCACACTGCACGGGCTGCGCTGCGGCGCGTACATCACGCTGACACGTGACGGCTGGCAGGTTCTCGGCGAGGGCCGGGGCGGTCGTCGCCCCCACGCGGACTCGCCGGCGGAACCCTTCGCCACGGCCGTGGCACCGCCGCCCATGCCGCGCACCGGCGGTGTCGCCTCGGAAGTACTTCGCCGAGCCGCCGCACGTTGAGCGGCTCGGGCCGCCGACGCGACCAGGGGCAGACCGACCCGACACCCGCACCCGCACCCGCACCCGCGTCTGGGGGTGCGGCAATGCCCCGGCGCCCCAAACGTCGCCCCGTACCCTCCACCCACCTGCCGTCCGACCCGCGTCGGGCCGGACGGCACCACACTGAGCAGCGACGCCACCTCCGCCCCGCGAGATCTCGCGCGACACGTCCCCGAACACGCCGAAACACCCCGCGGGCGCGCCGAAGCGCCCCGTCGCGGGGTGTGGCCGTCGTGGCGCCCGGGCGTCGCCGTCCGGGCACGCCACGGCTCCCCGGCAAGCCCTGTGGGGCCGACCGGGGCGGGTCCGCAGTCGCTCAGACTCCGGCGCCCAGAACCGAGTTGATCGTCTGCGGGTCGCCGCACACGATCAGCAGGGCCAGGGCCCGGCCGAGGGCCTTGGGCAGCGCGTGCGCGGCGACGGCGTCGGTCCCGCCGTTGACGGCGACCACGACCACGGGACGCGGCGCGGCCCGCTCGGTGGCCGAGGCATCGGCGTAGAAGACGTCGTCGCCCGCGTCATGCTGCGCCCAGTAGGCGGCCTCGCCGAAGGAGAGTTCGTGGGCGGCCCACGGATGCGACTCGCCGGTGGTGATCACCAGCACGTCGCCGGGGGCACGACCCGACTCCAACAGCAGGTCTACGGCTTCCTCGGCGGCGTCCAGCGCGCCCTCGGCCGAGGCCGGGATCAGCTGGATCTGCGGGGTGGCGGCAGGGGCGGACGGCCCGGGCTTCGCGACGGCATGCGCCGTACGCTGGGCCGGCACCGGCCGGGCAGGACCCGGACGACCGGGACGCGGCGGAGCCGCGGGACGGGGACCGGGTACGGGACGGGGGGTCGGTGCGACCCGGCCGCTGGCCGGAGTGGCACGCGGGCCCTGGGCACTCTCGTGAATCTGAGGCTCCTCGGGAATGAGAGGCATGAGCTGATTTTTATCAAACGCCGGTGCGACTCGCGTCGCGGGGTGGCACATGAGTGCGAACGGATCCATCAGAAATCGAAGCCGAGCTGGCCCTCGATCTCCGGAACGTTTCCGTTCGCCCAGTTGCGGGCCTTCTTGAGGTGCCGCCACTGGGGCAGCGCATCAAGATACGCCCACGACAACCGGTGGTACGGGGTGGGGCCCCGCTCCGCCAGCGCGGCCTTGTGGACAGGCGACGGATACCCGGCGTTGGCCGCGAAACCGAAGTCTGCATGGTCGACACCCAGTTCGGCCATCATTTTGTCGCGCTGAACCTTGGCGATCACCGAGGCGGCCGCCACGGCGACGCAGGACTGGTCGCCCTTGATCACCGTGCGGACCCGCCAGGGCGAGCCCAGGTAGTCGTGCTTGCCGTCGAGGATGACCGCGTCGGGCCTTACGGGAAGCGCCTCCAGGGCCCGTACGGCGGCCAGCCGCAGTGCGGCCGTCATCCCCAGGTCGTCGATCTCCTCCGGAGAGGCGTGACCGAGGGCGTGCGAGGTCACCCACTTCAGCAGCTCCTCGGAGAGCGACTCGCGTCGCTTGATCGTCAGGAGCTTGGAGTCGGTGAGGCCCTCGGGCGGTCGGCGCAGTCCGGTGACCGCCGCGCAGACGGTGACGGGGCCGGCCCACGCTCCGCGCCCCACCTCGTCGACACCGGCAATGATCTTCGCTCCGGTCGTGGCACGCAGAGAGCGCTCGACGGTGTGAGTAGGTGGTTCGTACGGCATGGCGCCCTTAGCCTACGCCGCCCGCACCCCTCCACGACACCCAGGTTCCCTGGGATGCCCCAGCCCTCCCGGCGGCACGGTTCAGGCGCCCCTTCGGGCCAGCAGCGGGACCATCAACTGGTCGATCATCTCCTTGATGTCCCGCTCACTCCATTCGCTCCCGCACATCTTCGAGCGGTACATCATCATGGCCGGAATCGCATCGAAGACATAACCGTTCGCCGCGTCGGGCCGAACCTCGCCGCGCCTGATTCCCCGCTCGACGACCTCCCGCAACAGCTTGACCGTCGGCTCCACGACACCGCCGATGATGACTCCATGGAAGCGTTCAGCCTGCATGGTGTCGCATTCGTGAATGACCGAGCGCAGCGCGAACCCCGGCCGCGAAAACATGGCCTCGCGCGCCTGACGGCACAACTCCAGCAGATCCTCGCGCACGCTCCCGAGGTCCGGCGCCTCCTCGAAGCGGGGCAGCCCGGCCTGGAGCGCGTCGGCGACGAGATCCTCCTTGGAGGGCCAGCGTCGATAGACCGCCGCCTTGCCCGTCTGGGCGCCCGCGGCGACCCCTTCCATGGTGAGGCCGCTCCAGCCGACGGTGCTGAGCTGTTCCAGCGCGGCATCGAGGATCGCACGCTCGAGTACGGCGCCGCGCCGACGCGGGGAGGCCGTCCGAGCGGGAGCGGCCGTCCAGCGCGAAGTGACCATCTGTGTTTCTCCGTTGAGCTGAGGGGCGGGGGTGCGAAAAGCAGAAACGGTGGGCAACGCACTCCGCGGCGGCGACTTCAATGAACGCTTGCGTTCACTAAGGGGGACTCACTACCGTGGACGCGTCAGTGAACGCAAGCGTTCACTAAGGCACTTGTGGGGGACCCATAGTGACAACCTCTCCGTTGATCAAGGATCAGAAGCCGGGAGCCGCCCGTCGGGAGGGGCGTCCCGGCATCGCGCTCACCGTCATCGCGGCCTGCCAACTCATGGTGGTACTCGACGCGACGATTGTGAACATCGCGCTCCCGCACATTCAAGACGCGCTCAAGTTCAGTACCACCGACCTGACATGGGTGGTCAGCGCCTACACGCTGACCTTCGGCGGTTTGCTGCTCCTGGGCGGCCGGGCCGGTGACATCCTGGGCCGCCGCCGTGTGTTCATGACCGGAATCCTCGTCTTCACGCTCGCCTCACTGCTCGGAGGACTCGCCCAGGAGCCCTGGCAGCTGCTCGCGGCTCGCGCCCTCCAGGGCGTCGGCGGGGCGATCGCGTCGCCGACCGCGCTGGCACTCATCACCACGACGTTCCCCGAAGGGCCTGAGCGGAACCGGGCGTTCGGTGTCTTCGCCGCGGTGTCCGCCGGTGGCGGCGCCATCGGCCTGCTCGCGGGCGGCATGCTCACCGAGTGGCTCGACTGGCGTTGGGTGCTGTTCGTCAACGTGCCCATCGGTGTGCTGATCGCCGTCCTCACCCCGATGTACATCACCGAGTCCGAGCGGCACCCGGGACGGTTCGACGTCGCGGGCGCGCTCACCTCGACAGCCGGTATGGCATCGCTGGTCTACGGGTTCATCCGCGCGGCGGAGGAGGGCTGGCGCGACAGCCTGACCATCGGGTCCTTCACGGCGGCAGCGGTCCTGCTGCTGCTGTTCGGCCTCATCGAGCGGCGGGCCAGGGAACCGATCACCCCGCTGAAGATGTTCACCGACCGCAATCGCTCGGGCACCTACGTGATCATGCTGAGCCTCGCGGCGGCGATGTTCGGGATGTTCTTCTTCATCGTGCTGTTCGTGCAGAACGTGCTGCAGTACACGCCGATCGAGGCCGGCCTGGCCTTCCTCCCGGTGACCTTCGCGATCGTGACGGGCGCCGGACTCTCCCAGCGGTTCCTGCCGGTGCTCGGGCCCAAGCCGTTCATGGTGACCGGTTCGACGATGGTCGTTCTCGGGCTGGGCTGGCAGACCTTGATCAATCCCGACAGCTCCTATGTCGGCGGAGTGCTCGGCCCGATGGTGGTGTTCGGCTTCGGCATGGGCCTGAACTTCGTGACGCTCACCCTGACCGCGGTCTCCGGCGTAGCCCCGCACGAGGCGGGCGCGGCATCCGGCCTGCTCAACGTCACCCAGCAGGTGGGCGGCTCGCTGGGCCTCTCCATCCTCACCACGGTCTTCGGTACGGCCAGCCGTGACGAGGCGGACAAGCAGGTGCAGCTCTTCATGGCGCAGGCCACGGCCGAACAGAAGGCCGAGTTCGCCCAGACCCACCAACTGCCCGCCCCCTGGGGCCACGAAGTACTCGCGCAGGGCATCTCGACGGCGTTCGTCCCGGCTGTCGCGATGGCCGTACTGGCCCTGCTCACCGCGACCTTCGTGATCAGGGTCCGCAAGAGCGACCTGGAGGCCCTTTCCGGCACTGCCGGGCCCGCCGCCGGAGGCTGACCGGGCGGGCGCCCGATCGGCCGCGCACGGCCGGACCATGCCCCTGGCCGACTGATGACAGGGAGCGTGGCCCGGCCGTGCGCGAGCACACCCGGACTTCTCAGCGGTACGACTCCGCCCCCGACTCACCGCACGCCGGGCCGCTCGACCCCGGCACCGGCGGGCGCTCCGCCAGGACCCGTCTCGCCTCGGCCTCGCCCCAGCTCGTGGCGTACCAGGGAATGTGGTGCCGCTCGTCCAGCTCCTCCTTGATGTCCCACAGCGCGCACGACCTCAGGGGCTCCTCCAGCCGGTCCAGGGCGGGCACCGCGTCGGCGGACAACTCCCTGGCGTAGGGGAGGTCGAAGCGGCCCGTCACCTCGTACCGCTGGACGTTGCGCTCCGCGATCAACGCGTCGGGCGATGCGAGCCCGAACGCCAGCACCACGGCGACCACACTGACCGCGACGGCGCGCGGCAGCCAGCGGGCGCCCCACACGCCGGCGGCCATGATGAGCACGATGACCAGACCGAGCCAGAGCTCCATGGTCAGCACCGAGATCCTCAGCCTCGTCAGCCCATAGGCCTCCATATACATGTCCATACGTCGCACAGCGGATGCCACGACAACGAGCGCCAGCGCGCACAGCGTTCCCAGCACACCGCGTACGAGCGTGCGGTCACTCGAACGAGTGCGAGGCGCCCAGCGCAGGGCGATCACGATGACCAGCAGGGTGAGCAGTGTGGCCATGAGCAGCTGCCAGAACCCCTGACGCGCGTACTCGGCGTACGTCTGCCCGGTCTTCGCGAGGACGGCGTCGTAGCCGCCGAAGAGCACGGCGAGCTGGACGGCGTTGAAGACGGCGAAGAGCGCCACGAGCCCGACCAGCGGCAGTGCCCATTCGACGCGCCCGCGCGCGCGTCCCGCGGGTACCTGCACGCGGTCGAAACGGGCGGGCGCGGCCGCCGTGCGGGCCGCCGCGAGAGTCCCGAACAGGCCCAGGGCGAGAAGCAGGAACTGCCAAGGTCCGTCGGACACGGAGACGTCGGGCACCAGGGCTCCGAGCAGATCCGCGAAGGCCGCGTCGGCCCCCGCGAACAGCGCGCCGAAGACGAGGAGCAGGACCGCGGCCACGACAACCGCACGGAACAGGGGCGCCACACGGCCCCGGTCGCCGCCCACCCGCTCGCGCAGCCCCTGCCAGGCCCAGGCCGGGCCGGTGACCAGTGAGGTGAACACACCGACCGGGCCGAGCAGGACCGCGGGCCAGGTACGGCCGCCGTGCAGAGCGAGCGAGCCCGCCGCGAGCGCGGTGACGACAGCGAGGAACGAGGGCCACTCGGCGGCGCGCAGCGCGGGTACGGCCAGCAGGGCGACCCCACCGACGCCCCAGACGAGCGCCCACGGTCGAGGGCGCCGGCCCGCCCGCCGTCCGGCGACGTACACGGCGAGCGTGGCGGGCACGGTGACGACGAGTATGTTCACCGCCAGTCCCTCGGCCAGCAGCAGCATGCTGAGGACGCCGGTGGCCAGGGCGGCCCACAGGGTCGCGGTGTGGATGGGCGCGGGTTCCCCGGGGCTGAAGTCGATCAACTTCGGCGTTTCGGGCGGCGGTCCCGGTCTCGGTATTCGTGCGGGCCCGCCCTTGCTGCCCCGCGGTTCGGTGCCGCCGGGCCCTGTCGGCGCGGAGCGGCCTTCCGTGCTCGCGGCGCGCGCCCTGGATGCCGGCCCTTCGGGCTCCGGCTCGGCTGGTACTGACGGTGTCTCGGACATGGGCCCCCTCCCACGACCGGCCCCCAGCGCCCCCGTACGCAGCGCGTGACTACGGCAGAGAGCCCGCGGCCGGTGCCTTGTCGCCGCGTTTCGTCATGATCAACAGGCGGCGTGGCGGACAGGTTAGCCGCGGGAGGGCACGCGCGACCGACCGAGGAAGGCACTGTGGCACTCCTGTGACAGTCGGGGCGATGGGGGCTGATGGGATCCGCGCAGCACCTCTCCTCCGGTCGGCTACGCCGGACGGAGCCAGCCCGGGAACGCTTCGGTCTGCTCCACCCACGCCTCGGGGGGCGTCCCGGTCTTCCCGGAGGCGACCACTCCGCCGACAATGGCGCAGGTCGTGTCGACGTCGCCGCCCACCTGGGCCGTCGTCCAGAACCCCTGCTCGTAGTCACCGAGGGCGCGTGCCGCCGACCAGAGCGCGAACGGCACGGTGTCATGCGCCGTCGTGCGCCGCCCGCAGCCCAGTACGGCGGCCACGGTGTCCGCGTCGGCGTAGTCGAGCATGTCTCGGGCACGACGCAACCCCGCGCCGACGGCGCTTTTCGGGACCAGCGCGATGACCCGTCGAGCAGCGCTTCCGCGCTCGGCGCTCCGGCCGGGTCGCCCGCGAGGGCGGCGGCAGCGGCGACGGCCATGGCACCGACGACGGCCTCGCGGTGCTGATGTGTGGGGTAGGCCGAGATCTCCGCCTGGTGGGTGGCCTGCTCGGGGTCGTCCGCGTACCAGGCACCCAGCGGGGCGATCCGCATGGCCGCGCCGTTCCCCCAGGAGCCCTGGCCGTTGAAGAGGGCCGAGGCCAGCTCACGCCAGTCGCCGCCCTCCCGGACCAGGCGCAGCAGACGGTTGACCGCGGGGCCGTAGCCCCGGTCGAAGTCGTGGTGCACGGCGAAGGAGCGCGCCAGCTCGTCCTGGTCGATCCGGTGGTGCCCCGCCAGCACGGCCACGACGGAGCAGGCCATCTCGGTGTCGTCGGTCCACTGCCAGGGGCCGGGCGGAACCTCACGGCGCTTGAGCAGCGGATAGTTCACAGGCACGAAGTACTGCGAGCCCAGCGCGTCCCCCACCGCGAGCCCGCGCAGGCTGGACAGGGCGCGCTCCAGGCGGCCTTCGGAAGAGGAGTCAGCGGTCATCGCCCTGCCACTCTATCCGGTGGCCCCGTACGATTCCGGGTCCCGCCAGCGGTCGAACGGCCGGTCGAGCGTGTACCTGCCGTCCTCTCCGAGAACGAGCATCCGCATCTCCGCGTTCCCGGGATTCGACAGCGACTCGAACTCCGCCACCGTCCAGTGGAACCAGCGCATGCAGAACAGCCGCATGGCGAGCCCGTGGGTGACGAGCAGGACGTTCGGCGGGTGGTCAGGGTCCTCGAAGCTGCGGAACAGGCTCTCCAGGAAGCCGCCGACCCGGTCGTACACATCGGCGCCGGACTCGCCTTGCGCGAAGCGGTAGAAAAAGTGCCCGTACGCGTCCCGATAGGCCTTCTGGAGCCGTACGTCGTCGGGGTCCTGCCAGTTGCCCCAGTCCTGCTCGCGCAGCCGGGGCTCCTCGCGCACCCGTACCTGTTCGGGGTCCAGATGGAACGCCTGGAACGTCTCGTGGGTACGGCGGTACGGGGAGACGTACACGCTGACGCGCTCGCGGCCGAGGACGTCGCGGATGCGTTTTCCGGTCTCCTCCGCCTGTTGCCAGCCGAGGTCGGTGAGTGCGAGGGCGTGGTCGGGCTCGCGCTCGTACACGGTGTCATCAACATTGCCCGTTGACTCGCCGTGTCGGACAAGGATGATGCGCCGTGGTCGTGCCATGCCAAGACCCTAAAGGGGACGAGGCCGGATCGAGCACTCGTCCCGGTGCCATACGGCGTAGGTCACACACATCCCCTACGCCGATCGGCAAGGTTGGAAATCCAAACCGACCCGAGTCCGGATCTCAAACCGTCCAGCTCGGCTCCAGTTCCACGATGTCACCCGCGAGGGCGGCGACATCGGCCTCCAGCTGGGCCCGCAGGGCGAGGCGCTCGATGCGTTCGGCGCGGTACTTGCCGTGCTCCGCGGCCGAATGCCACATGGAGAGGATCATGAACTCATGTCCCGGCGCCTCGCCGAACAGCCCCCGCACCATGCCCGGGGATCCGGCCATCGCGGGGTTCCAGACCTTCTCCTGCATCAGGGCGAAGTGCTCGGCGCGTTCCTCGTGGACACGGCAGTGGGCCACCCGCACCACATCGGCCTCGGTGAAGCGCGGCTCGAAACCGGTCTTCACGTCGAAGCGGTGGTCGAAGAGCTTGACCTGCAGGTCCTTGAAGGTGCCCGACTGCGAGGCGGCGAGCCGGTCGTGGGAGCGTGCCATGAAGGAGTCGTAGAAGGCGCGGCTCTCCCAGAAGGAGAAGATGTGCGCCACGCCGGGCCGCACCCGGCTCCAACCCCCACCCTGTCCCCGGAAACCCGGCTCCCCCGGCAGCCCCGCCCACTTTCGCTGCCCCCGCTCGAAACCGCGGCGGTCCACCACGGTGCAGCGAATCCACTTGACCAGCACCGCGCCATGGTAAGGCCACGGAACGTGGCGGCGGTCACTCTCCGGCCGGTCACACCCGGGCGAGCGCCCCGGCCCGCGTGCGAGGATGGACAACTGGCCTGGACCACCAGGCAGTTCGGCCCGCAAGCACAGAAGGACGGGGAGGAGAGTTCTGTTGAACGGCCTCAACAAGGGCATCCGCAAGGTCGAGGTGTCGCTGAAGTGGGACCCGAGCCCCGCCGGGCAGCCGCCGACGGATCTCGACATCGTCGCGGCGACCTACCCGGCGGCCGACCCGAGTGGCGACCCCGCCTATGTCGTCCATTTCGACAGCCGCTCGCCCGACGGCACCATCACCCTCAACCGCGACAGCCAGACCGGCCAGGGATTCGGCTGGGACGAGATGATGACGGTGGAGCTGAACCGCCTCGACGGCCGCTACGGACGGGTCGTCATCGGCGTCGCCATACAGCAGAAATCCGGCACGAAGACCTTCGCCGGCGTCCGGAACCCCGGCCTGCGCATCCGTGAGGGCTACACGGTCCTCGCGGAGGACGACTTCGCCGGCGTGCTCGGCTCCACCGCGGCGACCGTCGCCACATTCGTCCGCGACGCGACCGGCGAGTGGACCTTCCACTCCGGCATCACCGGCTACGACGAGGACCCGGCGACCTTCGCCCGTGTCATGGGCCGCCCGCCCCAGCCCTGACGAGCCGCCCTTCGACACGCCGAGGGCGGTGGAGCCGACTTCGGCTCCACCGCCCTGACGTGCCGGTTCGCGCCCGAGGGCGCTCAGATCAGCTGCAGCCGCTCGTCGAGCCGCAGCCCTCGCAGATGTAGCAGGAGCCGGCGCGCTGCATCTTCGTGCCGCAGGAGAAGCACAGCGGGGCGTCGGCCTGGATGCCCAACTGCATCTCCACCAGCTCGGCGCTGGTGTGGGCCTGCTTCGGGGCGGGCTTGGCGCCCTCCTCGTCGGCCTTCGGGGCGGCGACGGCCTTCAGGGACTGCCGCGGCGCCGACTGGGACAGGCCCTCGACGTCCACCTCCACGTCGTCGAGGATCGGCTCGTAAGAACCGGTCTCCAGGTGACGCTGACGCTCCTCGGCGGAGTGGATACCGAGCGCGGAGCGCGTCTCGAAGGGCAGGAAGTCCAGCGCCAGGCGGCGGAAGATGTAGTCGACGATCGACGCCGCCATCCGCACGTCCGGGTCGTCCGTCATACCGGCCGGCTCGAAGCGCATGTTCGTGAACTTGGAGACGTACGTCTCCAGCGGCACGCCGTACTGCAGACCGACCGAGACGGCGATCGAGAAGGCGTCCATCATGCCCGCGAGGGTCGAACCCTGCTTGGACATCTTCAGGAAGACCTCGCCCAGGCCGTCGTCCGGGTAGGAGTTGGCGATCATGTAACCCTCGGCGCCGCCGACGGTGAAGGACGTGGTGATGCCGGGACGGCCCTTCGGGAGGCGCTTGCGGACCGGGCGGTACTCGACGACCTTCTCCACCGTGGCCCGGATCGTCTCCTCGGCCTTCTCGGTGATCTCGGCCTTCTCCGAGTCCTTGGTCTTGGCGGAGAGCGGCTGGCCGACCTTGCAGTTGTCGCGGTAGATCGCGAGCGCCTTGACGCCCAGCTTCCAGGCCTCGAAGTAGATCTCCTCGATCTCCTCGACGGTCGCCGTCTCCGGCATGTTGACCGTCTTGGAGATGGCGCCGGAGATCCACGGCTGGATCGCGGCCATCATGCGGACGTGGCCCATCGGGGAGATGGCGCGCTCGCCCATGGCGCAGTCGAAGACCTCGTAGTGCTCCTGCTTGAGGCTCGGGGCGTCGATCACATTGCCGTGGTCGGCGATGTGGGCGACGATCGCCTCGATCTGCTCCTCCTGGTAACCCAGGCGGCGCAGGGCCTGCGGGACCGTGCCGTTGACGATCTGCATCGAGCCGCCGCCGACCAGCTTCTTGAACTTGACCAGCGCCAGGTCCGGCTCGACACCTGTGGTGTCGCAGGACATGGCCAGCCCGATCGTGCCGGTCGGCGCGAGCACGGACGCCTGGGAGTTGCGGAAGCCGTTCTTCTCGCCGAGGCGCAGCACGTCCTGCCAGGCCTCGGTGGCGGCGGCCCACACCGGGGTGTCCAGGTCGTCCATGCGAACGGCCGTGCCGTTGGCGTCGGAGTGCTGCTTCATGACGCGGTTGTGGGCGTCGGCGTTACGGGCGTAACCGTCGTACGGGCCGACGACCGAGGCGAGTTCCGCCGAACGCTTGTACGCCGTACCGGTCATCAGGGAGGTGATGGCACCGGCGAGGGCGCGGCCGCCTTCGGAGTCGTAGGCGTGACCGGTCGCCATCAGCAGGGCGCCGAGGTTGGCGTAGCCGATGCCGAGCTGGCGGAAGGCCCGGGTGTTCTCGCCGATCTTCTGGGTGGGGAAGTCGGCGAAGCAGATGGAGATGTCCATCGCGGTGATGACGAGCTCGACGACCTTGGCGAAGCGCTCGACCTCGAAGGACTGGCGGCCCAGGCCGTCGTCCTTGAGGAACTTCATCAGGTTCAGCGAGGCGAGGTTGCAGGACGTGTTGTCCAGGTGCATGTACTCGCTGCACGGGTTGGACGCGGTGATGCGGCCGGACTCGGGGCAGGTGTGCCAGTTGTTGATCACACCGTCGTACTGGATGCCCGGGTCGGCGCAGGCCCACGCGGCCTCGGCGAGCTTGCGGAACAGCGCCTTGGCGTCGACCTTCTCGATGACCTCGCCGGTCATGCGGGCGCGCAGGCCGAACTCGGTGCCGTTCTCGACGGCCGTCATGAACTCGTCGTTCACGCGGACCGAGTTGTTGGCGTTCTGGTACTGGACGGACGTGATGTCGTCGCCGCCGAGGTCCATGTCGAAGCCCGCGTCGCGCAGGGCGCGGATCTTCTCCTCTTCCTTCACCTTGGTGGCGATGAAGTCCTCGACATCCGGGTGGTCCACGTCGAGGACGACCATCTTGGCCGCGCGGCGGGTGGCGCCGCCCGACTTGATCGTTCCGGCGGAGGCGTCGGCTCCCCGCATGAAGGAGACCGGGCCGGAGGCGTTGCCGCCCGAGGAGAGCAGCTCCTTGGAGGAGCGGATGCGGGACAGGTTCAGGCCGGCGCCCGAACCGCCCTTGAAGATCATGCCCTCTTCCTTGTACCAATCGAGGATCGACTCCATGGAGTCGTCGACGGACAGGATGAAGCAGGCGGAGACCTGCTGGGGCTGCGGCGTGCCCACGTTGAACCACACAGGGCTGTTGAAGCTGAAGACCTGGTGCAGGAGGGCGTACGCCAGTTCGTGCTCGAAGATCTCGGCGTCGGCGGGCGAGGCGAAGTACTTGTTGTCCTCGCCGGCCTTCGTGTAGGTCTTCACGATGCGGTCGATCAGCTGCTTGAGGCCGGTCTCGCGCTGCGGGGTGCCCACGGCACCGCGGAAGTACTTGCTGGTGACGATGTTGACCGCGTTCACCGACCAGAAGTCGGGGAACTCGACGCCACGCTGCTCGAAGTTGACCGAGCCGTCGCGCCAGTTGGTCATGACGACGTCACGACGCTCCCAGACCACCTCGTCGTACGGGTGCACGCCGGGAGTGGTGTGGATGCGCTCGATACGCAGGCCCTTGCTCGCCTTGGTGCCCTTGGCGCGGGAACTCCGTGCCGGACCGCTCGCCGTCTCTGTCATGCCGCCTCCCTGTACGGGCGAAAACGCCCTGAAGTGTCGCGTTGTTCCCGTGACACGGTGTTCTGTCTTGTGTCGCGACCCGGCCGCACAGCCGTTCGCGACAGGTCTGGATCGCCGCCGATCGTCCGGACCCTTCGGTCCGGCGGTGCGGCCCGCCGTCAGTCGGCGGCGTTGGCGGGCACGGGGACTTGGGCAGTCCCTCCGGGCCCGCGGTCGTTCTTCGGGCGCCCCTCGGCCGCGTTCTCGACGTCCTCGTCGTTCGCGACCGGGCGCTTGTGCTGCTCGTTCCTCAGTTCCCCGATGGCGGCCTCGAAGTCCTCCAGCGAGTCGAACGCCCGGTAGACCGAGGCGAACCGCAAGTAGGCGACGAGGTCCAGCTCCTGCAACGGGCCGAGTATGGCCAGTCCCACGTCATGGGTGGTCAGTTCGGCGCTCCCGGTCGCGCGCACCGCCTCCTCGACCCGCTGGCCGAGCTGGGCGAGCGCGTCCTCGGTGACGGGCCTCCCCTGGCATGCCTTGCGGACGCCGTTGATGACCTTGGTACGACTGAAGGGCTCGGTCACGCCGGACCGCTTGACCACCATCAGCGAACACGTCTCCACCGTCGTGAAACGACGGGAGCAGTCGGGACACTGACGGCGCCTGCGGATCGACGTGCCGTCGTCCGTCGTACGACTGTCGACGACACGGCTGTCGGGGTGCCTGCAGAAGGGACAGTGCATAACTCCAACCCTCCTCACAGCACGACTCGATAGCCCCCACAGGTCCCTTGGGCCCCGCGGAAGCAGCCCCAAGCATAGGGGATGACCAAGAGGCCTAGGACCCGGGGGACCACAACTTCTGGGCTGTTGCGGCAATCCAAGCACTAGATGTAGGGCTTGGCACGTAAATCCGTCTACGGCGCGCGTGTCGCCCACGTAGAGGCACGTACCGGACGCAGGCACCGTCGCGGAGCGCAGCCGCACCGTCGCGGAGCGGACGCGGTCGCGGCCCGACGGCGCGAAGAAAGGGGTCGGTACTCGGCCGGTGAAGTACCGGGTGGCAGACTGGGCCGCGCGGCGGCAGCGGCCCACAAGGCCCGTCGTTCCGGCGGTGAAGAGTACAGCAATCAGCGCTTTTGTCCGCCGAAGCCCAGGCCCTACACCCAGACAGATGGCCACGTCCGGTAATCCACGGTTTTTCACTCGAACGTGTGTTTGGCGCAACCTTTCGAAAGCAACTACCGTTGTGCTGCACGGGAGACCATCGAGAGGGGCCGACGTGACCACCACCGCTGACAGTGCCACCATCACTGCCCAGGACCGCTCCCAGAGCCGACTCGAGCCGGTGCATGCGATGAACGAAGCCACGAACCATGAAGGGCCCAAGCGAGCCCTGCCCGGCCGACCTCCAGGCATCAGGGCCGACAGCTCCGGGCTCACCGATCGGCAGCGCCGGGTCATCGAGGTGATCAGGGACTCGGTGCAACGGCGTGGATACCCGCCGTCGATGCGGGAGATCGGCCAGGCGGTCGGCCTGTCCAGCACATCCTCCGTGGCACACCAGCTGATGGCACTGGAGCGCAAGGGCTTCCTGCGCCGCGACCCGCACCGCCCGCGAGCGTACGAAGTCCGCGGCTCCGACCAGTCCTCGGCGCAGCCGACGGACACCGCGGGCAAGCCGGCCGCCTCGTACGTGCCACTCGTAGGCCGGATCGCCGCCGGTGGCCCGATCCTCGCCGAGGAGTCCGTCGAGGACGTGTTCCCGCTCCCCCGGCAGCTGGTGGGGGACGGCGAGCTCTTCGTCCTCAAGGTCGTGGGCGACTCCATGATCGAGGCCGCCATCTGTGACGGAGACTGGGTGACGGTCCGCCGTCAGCCCGTCGCCGAGAACGGCGACATCGTGGCCGCCATGCTGGACGGCGAGGCCACGGTCAAGCGCTTCAAGCGCGAGGACGGCCACGTCTGGCTGCTCCCGCACAACGCCGCCTACGAGCCCATTCCGGGTGACGACGCGACGATCCTCGGCAAGGTGGTGGCCGTCCTGCGCCGCGTCTGACCCCCAGCGGCGGACGGTCCCCGTGCCCGTCCCCGCCCCTGATCCGGGCCCCGGAATCCACTGCGCCGGTTTCCGGGGTCCTGGCCTGTCCAGGACTCGCCGATGAACATCCTGAACGGCCTGGCGGTGCGCGCGAAACGGTCGGCGGGGCGCGCCCGGGGTGGGCGGGGGCTCCCCCGCCCACGGCCACACCAACACCCCCCACGCCCGGCACCACCCCCACACAGACAAACACCA